>NZ_JAATJA010000001.1:1099546-1431056 GCF_011927665.1 Desulfobaculum xiamenense | reverse complement strand
CAGACGATGATCTGCGCGTCGCTTCCGGCGGCGGGTTCTGCATCGGACGGCAGCGGTACGCTGACCGGTTCCCCCTTGCGCTTAATGAGCATGCGTCCGTCGCGCGAGACCTCCGAATAGACGCCGGACAGGCGGATGCTGCGCCGTGGCGTGTCTGCGGAGACGACATATACCGGCATGGTGAAGCGCGTGGGGTCGATGCCGAACACGCCGCTCAACGCTTGTGTGAAGACCTCGCTGTTCGGGTCGTATTCGGGGGTGGGACCTATGGGCAGGTTCCATGGGCTGTCGGCCGAGTAGGGCACTACCTCGTCGCGTTCCTGCGCGATGGCGGGCATGGCGCAGGCGAGGGCGAGCGCGATGGTCATGACGATGCGCGGGATGCTCATGCTCCGTCCTCCCTGTTGTCGGCTTTGGAAAGGCTGATGCGCCCGAGCGCGATGTCACGCGCTGCGCCGAGTATTCCGGCCACGCGGCGGAATTCATCGCGCCGCAGGGACAGCGCCGCGATGATGGTCCGCGCCAGCAGGTATCCGGCGAGGGCCCATGCGAAGGCGAGCCAGCTCCACCATTTCGTCCTAACATGATCGCGGAAGAAGAGGTACCGCCCCAGAACGAATTTGCGGCCCCACAGCCGCTTGTCCGGGCGCATCTTCGGCGATTCGTGATGCAGCAGGCGGGCGTTGGGCGTCACGGCGAGGCCGTACCGGCGAGCCACGCGGATGGAGAAGTCCTTGTCCTCGCCGAGGCCGAACTCGCGGTAGCGCTCGGTGAAGCGCATGTCCGCGAATATTTCGCGCCGGAAGGAACTGACCCCGCCGTCTACGAAATCCGCCTCGCGCGTTTCGCGCACGGGAAACCATGTGGTGCCGAAGTCCGTGCAGAACCCGGACGGCAGCACGCGCCCCTCGCGTAGGCCCCGGTTGAGGAAGACGAGGTCGTAGAGGTAGCGGATGTGGTGCGGCAGGCGCATCGGTTTGGGATTGTCGATGATGCCGCCCACGCCGCCGACGTCGCGGTGCTCGTACACGGCGAGGAGCTGCTCCACGTAATCCGCGAAGAGCACGGTGTCGTCGTCGAGGTAGAGGATCACATCGCCCCGCGCCAGCGTCGCGCCGACATTGCGGGACTCCGTGAGGCCGGGCCGGTCCTTGCGGTGCAGGACGAGCCGGATGCCCCGCGTTTCAAAATCGGGCGCGAGGGGAACCTGCGCAAGATTGCCGTCGTCCACCACGATGACTTCGAGCGGAGCGACGCTCTGCCCGAGGATGGAGCGCAGGCATGCCTCCAGTTCCGCCGGGCGGTTGTAGGTGGGGATGACGATGCTCGCGCTCTTCATGGCGTGGTGGCCTCCGGTGCGGGATGCGCGTGTAGGACGGTGGCGATGTCGTTTCCGATGCGGGCGTGGAGTTCGCGAATGGGGACGTTTCGCGGCAACTCGGCCAAGCGGAATTCCCCGGTGAGATTGGCGGGAAGCACAGGGGCGCACCCGGCCTCGCGTCGTCTGCCGAGTAGCCCGAGCTGATGGGTCAGCGCCTCGCGGTCGGGATGGGTCAGCGCCTGTATGGCCTCCATGCGGACGATGGCTTCCTCCCGGTCGAGCGGCCTGAAGGCGTAGTGGTCCGCGTGGGAGAGGATGACCCACAGCGAGGGGCGGGCGCGTTGGTGTATCTTGCAGTCTGGAAAGAGCTGATGCGGTTCTGCCGTGAGGTAGGGGTCCGTGACGCGTCGGACCTTGTGGCTGCGGGTGATGGCGGGCGGCATGCACCGCAGGAGCAGGCCGTGCAGCAGCGAGCGCAGGCGGCGTAGCGGCACGTTCACCGCCTGCGCAGCCGCGTGCTCGAAGACCCACGGCATGTGGGTGAGGTGGTGGATGTTGTACACCGCGTAGCTGCGGAAAAGATGCGCCACGCCGTCATGCAGGATGAAGGTGTTGTCCGAGAGGTAATCCCAGCCGTCGCGCAGAAGCCCGAGGAGGAGCGACGTCTTGCCCGCGCCGGAGACGCCGGTGAGTACGGCGCATTGTCCGTCGCGAAGCGTTGCCGCGCCCTTGAACAGCGTCCCGCCCCGGGGCAGGAGCGCAAGCTGGATGGTCATGTACAGCGCGTCTAGCACGCGGGAGGCGCAGCCCGGCCGGTTTGCATGAAGGATTTCCATGGGGTCCGAAAGGCGGATGACGACATCGGGGCGTCCGTAGCGCGGGAAGACCACCAGCGCGTCGCTGCCGTGGGTGATTGCGAAGAAATGGTCCTGTGCCTTGGGAATGGCGAAGGCCGACGGCGGAAGCTCCTGCGAGACGAAGGGACGGATGCGGATGGACTCCGCGCACTGGAGCGGTTCGCGCAGGAATGGGGCGTATGCGCGTTTGAGCGCCTTGCGGACGTCGGGCGTGCTGCCAGCCGCGCGGACGGTGACGATGCCGTGGAAGTCGAGGCAGAGGTCGTCAGCGCAGGCGTTGATGATCATGCCGCACCTTTTCCTTTTCGCCTCGCCCGAGAAGGGCGCGGATGGTGAAGTCCGAGAGTTCGGGATACAGGCGACGTGCGACCATGACTGTGCCCACGTTGACGGCCCCGTATACGCACAGGCCAAGGACCGGGGCGACGAGGGCGGGAAGTCCGCTCGCGTCCATGAGCGCGATGACGCAGGCAGCGCTGGCGACCATCACCACGAAGGGGATGGTCGTGGCGATCATGGTCCGTGTCCAGCCACGGATGTGCCCGTTGCTTCGCGTGTGCATGAGGCGGCAGATGCCCCAGAAGAACAGGACGTAGCCCACCGATGCGCCGACGGCCACGCCTTCGATGCCGAACCCTGCGCGGACGAGTCCAGCGCTGAGGGCGATGTTCAGCGCCACGGCGCAGCCTCCAACAATGGCGGCGGAGGTCTGCCAGCCACGGGCCACCACGATGCCCCGCGTGATGTAGATGAGCCCGAGGAAGAAGCTCCCCGCAGCGAGGATGTGGACACTAGGAATTCCTGGCACGTACTGGGGCAAAAGCAGGCGCACCGCCGTCGGTGCCAGCGTGAACACGGGCGCGAGGATGAGCGGCATGGCGTAGGCTGTGGTGAACAGCGGGCGGAAGAGGTAGTCGCGCAGGGCTGTGTCCTCGTCGGCGACGTGCAGGTCGCGCATGAGTTGCGGCTCCATGACCTCGCGCGTGGCCGTGGGGATGTTCATGATGAAGGTCAGGATCATGGTGGCGATGCCGTAGTATCCCAGCTCCCGCGTGCCGATGAGCGAGGCGATGAGGAAGCGGTCGCAGGTGCGGGCGGCGAGCACCGTGAGCGTGAAGAGCATGATGGGCAGGCCGTGGCGTACGAGGTCCGCGTACAGCCGAAAGTCGAACCGGGGCCGCTGCGAGCGCCGCAGGTCCCGTCGCAGGATGAGCGTGCCCGCCGCTGTGGCCAGCAGCATGGACGCGTAGAGTCCGTAGATGGACATGACGAGGATGAGCGGCAGCAGGCAGAACATGGCCAGCGAGATGACGTAGTTGGCCGCGGAGATGGCTCGAAATCCCTGATGCGCCTTCTGGAGGGTCAGCAGGTGCTCGTGGTACCAGTTGAGCAGTATCCATGCGGCCACGGTCAGCATGCCCCAGCGGGCTTCGGGGGTCGATTCGCCGATGAAGGCCCATGCCGACGCGCCGATGACGATGGGCAGGTTCGTCAGGAGCGAGCCGACGAAGATGGTGTCCTCTATGCGGGTATTTTCCGCGTCGGCACCGCCGCCCGCATTGTAAGGAATGCGGTAGCGTGCGGCCGGGCGTGCGCCCAGATGCGCGAAGGACGCATACGGCGGGATGGTCTTGAGCAGGTTCCACAGGCCGTAGAGTTCCGGCGAGAGCAGCATGGGGCGCACCACGGCGCTTACGATGCCGAGACCCTGCCGGAATACGTTGCTCAACGCGTATTCGGCGATGGTTCGTCCGGCGTGCGGTGTGGCGCTCATTCCGGCACTTCCCGTGCTGTCTGCGAGATGTCGGTGGCGGGGAATACGAGCCTATCCGCATGTGCGGTGAGCAGCTGCGCGAGGCGGCCCGTGTTGCGTGCGAGGTCGTAGTCCCGCAGCACCTTTGTTCGACCGGCCATGCCCATTCGGATGCGCTCCGAGGAGGCCCGTGAGAGTTCCGCCAGTGCCCATGCGAGGGCGATGGGATCGGCGGGGGGGACCAGCAGGCCCGTCTCGCCGTGCTCGACGAGTTCCGGAATGCCCGACAGGCGCGTCGAGACGACGGGCAGCGCGCAGGCCATGGCTTCCATGAGGAAGACGGGAATGCCCTCCATGTCGCCGCGCGCCCCGCGTACGCTGGCCAGCACCGCGATGTCCGCCTCGCGCATGAGCTGCGCCACGCGTGGGCGGGGCAGCGGGCCGAGCATGAGCACCTCGCGTTCGAGATCCGCCTGCCGGATGCGCCGCGCTACGTCCGTGCGTAGCGGGCCGTCTCCCACCAGCCTGCATACGAAGGGGACGCCCCGTACGGCAAGGAGGCGGCAGGCCTCCACGAGGTGGGCGTGTCCCTTCATATCCTTGTATGATGCCACGCACAGGAGGTTCACTGGGGCGTCCTTCGCGGCGTCCGGGGAAACGTCCGGATGCTCGCGGGGGATGAAGGTCTGCGGATCGATGCCGCATCGTATCACGTGGATGCGTGATGTCGCCTCCGGGCCGACGATGTTCGCGAGCAGCGAGCGGTTGAAATCCGAGATGGTTACGGCAAAGGCCGCTTCCTCGAATTTGCGATCGAGCATGCGGGTGGTGATCTGAATGTCGTGGGCGTGGGCGGTGATGGAGTACCCGATGCCCGCAAGGCGCTTGATGACGAGGGCCGCAAGCGCCGGGTGCGTGGCGAAGTGGGCATGCACGTGGCGGATGCCGCACAGCGCCATGTCCCGCGCCATCCAGACGATTTTCGGAAACAGGATGAGGGTGCGCAGGAAATGGTTGGCGTTGCCCATGGTGCCGCCGAGGGCCTCGGCCGCTGCCCGTAGGTAGCGCAGCGGGTGCTCCGTGAGCAGTGCCACGTTGGCGGCGATGACGCGACCGGAGAGAAACGGTTCCGTGCGCACGCGGGGCATGATCGTGTCGACCTCGGGGTGACGTTTCGGCTCCTCGTGCAGGATGAGCGGGTAGACGAGCACGCGCATGCCGCGTCGTTCCAGTTCCAGTAGTTCGTACAGGATGAAGGTCTCGGTGATCTTGGGGAAGCGCGACATGACGTAGGCGATGGTCGGCGATGATGATTCCGCCGTGTCCGCGCAGAGTGCATCGTCCTTTTCCGGTTCCCAGCGCCCGGCGCTGCGTCCGCATAGGAAATCCCATGCGCCAAGCGTCATCCCCAGATTTCCGAGCATGACGTAGAAGCAGGTCTGGCTGAGCCGGTTGAGGGCATGCGCAATACCTTGCGCCCTGCGCAGGAATGGCCACAGCGCGCCGAGCAGATAGCAGGCCGTCTGCGCGGCCAGCAGTACCGCGACCCATGCCGATTCGGCGGCAAGGGGAATGCTCGACGCGAACAGCCCTGCCAGCAGGAAGGGCATCATCCGGCGAAGAATCTTGTTGATGAATAGGCCCATCGCGAACATGCCGTAGTGCGTCGGCAGAAGCAGATGCGGCCGCAGGAGCACGCCGCGCAGACTCTGGCCGACGATGCGCCGCCTGCGTCGCAATTCGTGGGGAGCCGTGCGCGAGGGGACGCGAACCGTGGCGATGGCTGCAGGTTCGTAGACGAAGCGGCGACCTGCCTCCACCACGCTGAGCGCGACGTAGAGGTCGTCGGTGACGGCCTCGGGGATGGGGGTGAAGAGTTCGCGGCGGACGGCGTAAAGCTTGCCGTCGTTGGAGGTCAGGCTCCCTGTCCGGCTTTCCAGCCGCTTTATGAGGCTGTCGAGGTGGAAGTAGCGTTCCTGCGCGAGGACGAGGCGCACGTCGTCGCGGCCGATGACGCGCCGTCCGCACACGCCGCCGATTGCGTCGTCCGCGAGTGGGGCGACCAGCCACAGCAGCGCGTCACGCTCCAGTATGGCGTCCACGTCGCTGAACACGAGCACGTCGCTTCGGGCCTCGCGAACGGCGAGGTTGAGCGCGTGAATCTTGCCCCGATGCTCGGGAACCTCGATGACTGTGGTCCGCTCGTCCGCGGCGGCCCGCGCTACGGCGAACGTGCCGTCCAGCGATCCGTCCGAGACGATGATGAGCGAGAGCCGGTCCGCCGGGTAGTCCAGCCCGAGCGTGTTGGCAATCTTGTCCCCCACGAGGGGCGCGGCGTTTCGCGCGGCGACGATGACCGTCACCGTCGGAGGCTGCGTCTGCTGTTCCTGCTGTGGCTGGCCGCGCCTGACGAAGGAAATCCGCAGGGTCAGCAGGACGGGATACAGGACGAAGAGGGCCGCAAGTCCCATAACGCATAGCGCGAAGACGATCCATGCGAGGGTCATGGCGATTCCTCCCTTTCCTGTGCGAAGCGTTTCGCCACCTGCGAGAGGGCCAGCGCGAGCAGCAGATATTTGTGGTATTCGTCGCTGAACATGAGCAGGAAGAGCAGCAGTGCGCCGAAGGACACGATGTAGGTGCTGGTGATTCTGGCGGCTTGCGTGTCGCCCGATGCGGCGAAGAGGCGTCTGGCGCGTCGCAGGTCGAGCATGGTGCGGGCGAGGATGTGCAGGTAGACGGCCATGCCGATGAGTCCCGTCCCCACGAGCATCTCCACATAGGTGTTGTGGGCCGGGCGGAGCTTCGACCTGCCGGGGCGGACGTATTGCTGCGCCTGTGGCGATTCTGCGTAGAGTTGGCGGAAGGTGCCCGGCCCCCAACCGGTGAGGGGGCGCTGGCGAAAGGCGTCCCACGCGACGATGAGGTACGACGCGCGGCGCTTGATGGACAGGTCCTCCGCGGTCACGAGGGACTGTTGGCGTTCCCAGTACGAGGCCGGAACAATGGTCAGCGTTGTTGCTGTGGCGATGGCGAGCCCCGCCAGCGCCAGCCCCACATGGCGGGGCGCGAAGTTCTCGCGGTGCTGTATGGCGATGGCGACGATGGTCAGCGCCATGAGGAGCGCCCCACCTCGGGAATAGGTGGTCACCATGCCAAGGGCGTTCACGCCCATGAGGCCAGGCACCAGCACACGCACGAGCTTCCTGCGCGTGGTGAAGAACCAGTGCGCCAGAAAGGGCATGGTGAAAATGATCATGAGCGCCATGTTATTGGGGTCCGGAGCGGTGCCCAGCCCGCGCTTGAAGTCTCCGCCCACCTTCTCCGCGAAGAGCGGGATGTCGAAGAAGAAGCCCAGCGCCGCAAGGCAGGAGCCGACCGTGACGCTCCACAGGAGCACCTGCGGTAGGACGCGCACGTATCCCGTCCGGTCCACGTGGACCATGGTCAGTCCCATGTACATGGCTGCCACGACGAATAGCGCCACGTTGCGCCACGAGAGGTGCGGGTAGGGCGAGAGCGCCGCCGAAATGGCGCTTATGACCATGAGCAGGGTGAATGGGCCCCACAGTCGCGCGTGCGTCGCATCCGGAAGACGGCGCTGCGCCAGTGCCCGTAGGATGACGAAGGCGATGAGGCAGAATGCCAGCAGCCAGTGGATTTTTACGAATCCGAGCGGTCCCGGAAGCTCGCGATAGGCACCGAAGGGGATGAGCCAGATGATGGCGTAATAGCCCCAGTGCGGGCGCTTCGCCAGTGCGAGGAGCATGAGCACGGCCAGCCCCGGCAGCAGGGCCAGCGCCGGGGTCGGGGAGGCGAGCGCTGCTATGGTCGCCGCGACGACGCCCCCCGCCGTAATGGCGAAGACCGGATTGATCGGCGTGGGCTGTGCTCGCGTCATGGCGGTGTTCCTGCCGATGATCAGACCATGCTCTTGCCCAGAAAGTACTGGTCGAGCAGGTAGGCGTTGAGGGGCGTCGCGGCCTCGTAGCGGATGACGTAGGCATGCCTTGCGCCGCCTGTCGGGGCTGGGCGCGACTGGACCGTCCCGGTTACGAGGGCGCGCTTGTAGCGCTTCCTGCGTCCGCGCTGGATGTGGCGCTCGATGCGGAAGACGAAGGGACCGTCGCCGTCGAGTTCGTCGCTGGAATGCATGCGGAAGCAGACCTCGTTAATGTCGCGGAGTTCGCCTGTGAAGCCCGGTCCATGCACATGCGGATTCGCGACCACCCGCACCCGTGCCGCGCTTGGGTGTGCGCGTTCGAGCGCGCGCGATTCGCGGTACAGGCGCAGCAGGCGGCGGGCGAACACCTCGCGCCAGACGAGCCGCCCGCCCTTGAGCGCCACGTCCCGCGCGACCACCGAAATGGTGTAGAGGATGACGAAGATGTCCCAGATGCGGCTGCGTCTGCGCAGAACGAACTTGTTGTCGATGTGCGCGCGCAGGCGCTTGGGCGTTGAATGCGGGGTGAAGAGCTGCGCGTAGCCGATGAGGCCCGGACGCACGGCGAAGCGCATGTCGAAGTCGCGGATGTCGCGGGCCTGCTGCTCGTAGACCTCTGGGCGTATGGGGCGCGGGCCGATGAAGTCCATGTCGCCGCGCAGGATGTTGAAGAGCTGGGGCAGCTCGTCGAGCCGCGTGTCGCGCAGGAAGCGCGAGAAGGGGGGCAGGGTCATGTGCTTGTGCGAGAGCACTTCGCCGCCGATGCGCTTTTGCGAGCCCACGGGCAGTGTGCGGAATTTGTACATGTAGAACGGGTTCTTGGACAGGCCGAGACGGACGCCCTTGTAGAGCACGGGGCCGCCGTCGCGCAGCTTCACCGCCGCGCCGAGGATCAGGAACAGCGGCAGGCCGATGATGATGAGCGCGAAGGACACCACGGCGTTGAACAGGGTGATGGTCACGAAGGACCACGGGGTGTAGCCGAAGTATCCGCCCTGGAAGATGCCGTACTTCGGGCAGGTGACCTGCGATTCGTCGCATGTTGGCGTTGTGTCTTCGATCCAGCTCATGGGTGCTTCTCCGAAGGTCAGCCCTTCCAGCGGGGAATGGTGAAGAGCGTGGTCAGGCCCGCGAACTTCGGACCGTCCTCGGGTTTCTTGAAGGTGTGGTCGAAGTACTCGCGGAGGAAGCCGAGGCTCAGCCCCGTCAGCATGGCCACGAACAGCCCCAGCGGGATGATGAGGCGCGGCTGCGGAAACACCGGCTCCCACGAGACGAACGGCCAGCTGATGATGCTGATGGAGAACAGGGCGTTGGCGTCGGACGAGGTCTGTATGCGCGCTTCCTCAAGGCGTTTGGAGAAGGTCTCGTAGGAGTGGCGGATGAGGTCTATCTCGCGATGGATGCGCTGCGACTCCACGAGGTAGGTGTGCAGTTCCACGTTGCGGGCCGAAAGATCGCGCAGGCGGGTTTCCATGGCGGCGATGGTGTCGCCGAGGATGTCCGCCTCGTTGCGCATGGTTTCCGCGTAGGCGGCCACCTCGGAGCGCAGCGTCTCGTAGGTCTTGGCGATCTGTTCGTCCACGCCGCGGACCCTGTCGCTCGATTCGTGGTAGACGCGCAGGATGTTGCCGCGCTCGATGACGAGGCTTTGGAGCTTCTCGCCGAGCAGGGTGATGGACTGGTTGTCGATGGAGGAGAACAGGCGCATGTCCGGCGAGTCGAGGGCATCCTCCAGAAAGTCCACGTAGAGTTCCTTCTTGGTCCATTCCGTGCGTTCGCGGTCGAGGCTCTGCTCCAAATCCTTCTTGATGGCGAGGTTGTTGTCGATCTCCTTGGCGGGATCGGGGGACATGTACTGTTCAGCAAGGGCGATGAGCGCGTCTTCGTTTTTACGTAGGGCCTGCGAGAAGCGCTCCACCTGCGTTTCGTAGAAGGTGACGGCCTGTCCGGGGTTGAATACGCTGTTGCGCCAGTTCACATATTCGATGAGCAGGTGCCGGAGTACCACGTGGGCCTCGTTCGGATCGCGGGAGGTGAATGTCGTCTCGATGATGTGCGAGTCCTGCTTGATGGACGCTTCGAGGCGCGAGCGGATGTTCTTGACCAGAGCGGGCATGGTGTCCGCTGTGAGGTCCACATCTGTGTACAGGAGCTGCTTTTCCCGTAGCAGGCGGATGGTGTTTTCGATGACGTCGTTGGACTCGACGATCTCGATTTCGGATGCGAGATCCTGCCGCGTCAGCTCGAACATGCGTATCTGGGTGTTTTCGAGCGTTTCCGGGCTTTTCTCCAGCTTTTTGCCCTTGATGAGTATTTCGCCGCGCACGGCGTAGGTCGGCGGCCAGAACAGCGCCACGGCCACGGCAAAGACCGCGATGATCAGAAACGTCCGCTGGATGATCCTCTTCTGGGCGAAGAAGATGGTGACTACCTCGCGAATGTAGTCTTCGGTTTTGATGGCTGTCTGTCGCGTCATGCCCTGTGCCCTACTTGATGATCGGGTTGACGAAGAGGGGGCCGTCGAGTCCCGAGCTCCAGCCGCGGAAGAAGATGATTTCCGAGACCTCGCGCATGACCTCCGCCCACTGCGCCCTGCCGCGCCGGGGGATGTACACGATGTCGTCGGGCTGGAGGTAGAAGAGTGTGCCGTCCTCGTCGAGGCCGAGTGTCTTCTCCAGATCGAGCCGCCGCGCGCCGAATTGCTGGCCCTGCCGTCGGAAGACGAGGACGCTCGTCAGGTCCGCCTCGTTGTTGTGCCCTCCGGCCAGCGCCAGCGCCTGCGTCAGCGTCACTGGCTTGGCGATGCTGAATGCCCCGCCCGTGCGCACCTGTCCCATCACGTAGACCATGGCACCGGAGTGGCGTTCGAGGAATAGGTCCACGTGTAGGCCGGGCAGGTAGTCCTCGTAGATGGCGTCCAGTTCTTCGTTGATCTGTGGAATGGTGCGCCCGGCAACGAATATGTCGCCAGCCAGGGGGAAGGTGCAGAAGCCGTCCGGGCGGACGGTGACCAGCCGGGAGAGGCCGCGCGAGGCGGTGTGCAGGTCGTTCTTCAGTTCCTTGATGCGTGAGCGGTATTCCGGAACCACCACGTAGATTTCCGGGGCGCGCAGGATGGATGCGTAGCGCTCCCGAAGCATCGAGGTGACCTCGCCGACGGACATCCCCGCGATGCGCACCTCGCCGAGGTAGGGCAGTGAGATGCGTCCGTCGGGCTGGATGTTCTGCGTCTCGTTGAGCTCCGGCGCATGGACGAACTTTACGGTTACCGTGTCGTCCACGGCGAGGCGGAACTCTTCCTTGCTTTGCCATGTGCGGATTTGGAACAGCACGTCCAGCACGTCACCGGGCACGAGGCGGTAGTCCGGAAACAGTCCGAGCGCGGAGGGATAGTCCTTGGCGTCCGCGGCGAAGGTCGTGGCCGACATGGTGCGCTCCTCGTCCGGTGCGATGGGCAGGTCGCCACGCGTGCATCCGACCGTGACAAGCGTGAGGGCAAGGAAAATGAGTAGTGACGTGCGCATCATATCTTTCCGTACAGGATTTTGGGGATGTAGAATCTGCGCTGGTTCAGGACCATGCCGATGATGCTGCCGCCCATATTGCGGATTTTTTCGGAGGAATCTTGGACGACTTCCCACTTGGTCCGTTCCGCCTCCACGGCGAGCAGCACGCCGTCGAAGCGGTCCGCGAGGATGGCGGTGGACGTGCCGATCAGCGAGTGGCCGTCGAAGACGACGTAGTCGAAGCTCTCGCGCATAGTGGCGATGTGCTGCGAAATGACGTCGCGTCGAAACGTTTCGCAGCGTTCGCACGCCTGCGTGCCGTAGGGCATGAGCCACAGGCCCGGATAGGCTGTTTCGCGAAGGCATTCATGCAGGCTTTGTCGATCGCTCAGGAACTGGAGCAGGCCGGGAGCCTCGTCGATGCTGAACATGGTGTGCAGGATGGGCGCACCGGTGTTCCAGTCAACCAGCAGAACGCGGTTGCCGCCCTCGCTGGCGAGGCCCCAGGCAGTGTGAATGGCCGTGGTCGTCTTGCCCTCGCCACGGAAGCAGCTGGTCACGTAGATGGTGGCGGCGCTGCGGTTCGCCGCGAGCAGGTTGGCTTCGACCATGGAGAGCTCGCGTTCGTGCGCGCGCAGACGCCGTTCGAGATCGGGAGGTAGTCGAGGCAAGCCCGATGGGGCGTCGGCGTTGTCCGTTTGTGCCAGAGGCTCCGAGTCCTGCGGCTGGGGCTGTGGCTGTGGGGGCACCCGACGCGAGCGCATGCGTCTACGGAGTGTCACGACGATGGCTATGGCGACGAGAACGGCGGCGATGCCGATGTTTTTGTATTGCGAGGTCGCCCGGCCGGGGGGCGAGGTCACCTCAGCGAGCGCTGGAATGGGGAAGGCGTGGAGTACGGCCGCTTGCTTGGCTGGTGGTGCGGTGGACGATGCATTGGCATCGGAAAGCGTCTGTGTGACGTCAGCAGCTTGTGTTTCATTTGCTGTCGCGGTGGATGTCGCCACGTCGGTCGGTGGCGGATCGTCCTGTGCGGCGGTCGCTACGGCAGGTGGCGCTTCTTCGGCATGGGAAGGTGCCGCGATGACGCCGGAGCCGGGTGCTGCGACTTCGTCGATGCGCGCGTTCGGTGCCGTTTGTGGCGGAACCGTGCCTCGGATGCGTAGGACGTATGCGTCGGGATGGCGTGCGGCCAGTGTGTCTCGCATGGCCTTGGCCGAGGCCCTGTCCGCGAAGTTGCCGATGCGGAACAGGTGCATGGAGCCTCGCTTGTCCACACGCAGAAGCCCTGCGGTCTGGGCGTCGAGTTCCCTGCGCAGAGCGGCTTCGAAGCTGCGTGCATTGTCTGGATTGTCGAGCCCGGCTATCTGAATGCAGTAGACGAGGCCGGATGGTGCCGGGGCGGCGTCAGCCTGTGCGGTCGAAGTCGAAAGGGGCGAGAGCAGAAAGACGGCGAGAACCATCCCCACGGTGTGGAACGCCATCGACATGGAGCACGGAAAATGACGGAATGACGCACGAAACATAACGCCCCCGTGTACTTATGCATGCAGTGGGGCATCCGTTAGGTCGCGCGCGGCGTCGTGCAGGGCGGATGCGACAGGCCTTGAATGCCAAAAAAGCCGCAAGGCCCATCATACATGAAAATAGGAATTTCGGTCGAGTTGTTTCCGTGTGGGGATGTGAACTGTGCAGCCGCGTGGGCTCAAGGTATCCCGGCGCTCCACGTGCGGGTGAATATCCATTCGCCGCAGGTGAGGTCGCAGGGTGGGACGAGGGACGTGTCGATGCGTTGCGCGGCGGGGAGCGCTGCTACCTGCTCGCGGGTGAGCACCTCGGCGTAAGCCGCGCAGCCAAGGCCGAAAGGCGGGAGAAAGTGCAAAAGCTCCGGATGGCCCACGGGCAGGAAACGTCCGTTGAGAGCTTCGCAGAAGGGGCAGACGTGACCGGTGTCGCGCAGGCGGATCATGATGCCGCCTGTGTTGTCGTCCGCTGTGGGGGCGACGATGCGCGAAACGGCCGATAGCGCTCGGGCGCGCTCTGCGTCGTAGAGATCGAGAAAGGCCTGAATGTCTTCGGGCGCTGCGTCGTATTCCTCGAACATGCACCAGATGATCTGGCCGCTCAGGCGGCGGACGAGGGGATGGCTTTCGATGATGGCGGGCGGAAAGGCGTAGGGTGCGTGCATGGGGATCATGTAGCCGGAATGACTGGGCTGGGCAAGGCACTTTCCGGCCGGGCATCGAAGTCTGTTGACAATGCGTGGCAAAGTGGACATTGTATAGGTGATGGAAAAGGATTTTTGAGCGCATCGTGACCATGCATGGCAGACGTTCACCACGCTTGGGGCATCGAACGACACGATCGTGAAGCGTATTGACGCCTTGCCCGAAGCGACATCTTTCGGTCGGCTCGTTGGTTGGCAACCTTCAAGCGAACCTCAGAACGGTGTCAAGGACATGGATTTGGGAAACGACGATAATCCTTCAGGCCCCCCCGCGAGCTGACGAAAACAGCAAGCGGGGGGTTTCTTCGTTTTGAGCCACAGGATGCGCGCAGTGCCCTGCGTGCAGTCCTCGGGTTCAACATATTTGCTGATGTTTGGCTTGAATGCCTGTGTCGAATATGTTCAATGGAATGAAGCGCTCGCGATTCGTGATGCAAACCCATGGAGAATTGTGCCCGATGTTCGGAGGATTGGCTCGCCTGTTTGGATATGGCCGTATGGCCGAATCGTATCTTTCCCGTGATACGCAGCTCGAAAGGATCGTCGACTGCGTGCTGGATGGATGCGAGTATGCTCTCGTCATTGGGGACGAGGCTCCTGCGGCCGCCCATCGGGTTGCCGCGCGGCATTCGGCCTGCGAGTGCATCGCGTCCGAGCACGATAGCGACGTCTACCACACAGCGCTCAACCGTGCGGCGGACTGCAAGAATCTCTATCTGCACAATGTCACGCCCCGCGAACTTCTGTGCCGGGTCGAGGAGGAGAAGCCCTATCTCTTTTCGCGTGATGTGCTGGTGGTCCTCAATGCCGCCGGGGGCGGGCCGGAACGCCGGTTCGCGGACGAGGTCTCCTTCGTGTTCGACAGGTTCCGTGCGGCGTTCGTGCTGTTCGTCGGGTGTCGCGTTCCGGGGCGGGATGATTTCTTGGTCCATTCGCAACGGGGCAGGCAGTGCTCCGCTGCCAATCTGAAGCCCATCTTCGCGCGCACTGAGCATGCGCTGTATTATCCGCGCTACTCCGTGCCAGCCATGCGCCGGGGCCGTCTGCCCGGATGGGGGCTTGCCGCGCTGCGGTCCAACGCCATGTACGAATTCCCGGACGGCATGCGCGAAGCCGTGGCCCGCGTGGGCTAGACGGCCTTTCGCTTCGATTTCGCAATGAAAAAAAGGCGCTCGCCCGAAAGGGGAGCGCCTTTTGTGTCATCAGATGAGGCGTGTGCTACTTCACGCTTTCTTCGGGGAAGCCAGCACCCTTCCATGCGAAGATGCCACCGGGGTAGCGGTAGACGTTGGTGTAGCCGAGCTTCTTGGCCCACGCGGCGCCGTTGTGGCTGCGGGTGCACTTCACGAAGCCGCAGTAGACCACGATGGTGCGGTTCTTGTCGGGGCCGAGCAGGGCCTCGTAGTCAGCCATGGTCTTGCCGTCGGTGGCCTCGGCGTTCCATTCGTTCATGTCCTCGATGGGGAACAGGAACTGGGCCGCGCCGGGCACGTGACCCTTCGCGTAGCTGTCCTTGTAGGGCATGGTGTCGATGACGAGGATGTTCTTGTCGGCTTCGAGCGCCGCCTTGAGTTCGGTGGTGGTCATCACGTCGTAGCCGCCGCGCTGGACTTCGCGCAGCAGTTTCACCGCGCCCTGTTCCTTTTCGACTTCAGCTTCGAACTTGTCGCTGCCGAAGAAGGCGAACGCGTTGGCCGACAGGCCGAGGACGAGGGCGGCGATCATGCCCGCGACGGCGAGGGTCTTGAATTTCAGCATCAGGCTTTCTCCCTTGGATGGATAAGAATGTGAATGGCGGCAGGGATGGACAGGGGACGCACGCCCCGAACCCTGCGCCACCAGTACGCATGGATGACAAGGGCCATGAGGCCCATGTCGCGGATGAAGGCTTCCTTGAGCCCGTGATAGGCCTCGCCTTCGGGGTCTCCCGGTCCGTAGCAGCCGCAATCGACGTCCAGACCGAGGTGCATCCCGTAGGCGAGCACGAATAGGAAAACGAGATTCATGCCACCGATGGAGGCGAGGCTACCGCGCAGGTCGAAGACAAGGCCCGCGCCCGCCGCGACCTCAAGGGCGGGCAGGAGCAGTGCGACAATTGGCACCAGTGGCCCGGGCAGAAGCCCGTATCCGGCTATGACCTGCGCAAAGGCCGCCGGGTCGGCCAGTTTTCCGATGCCCGCATAGACGAAGATGGCCGCGAGCGTGTAGCGCGCAGCCCTGTACAGCAGCGGGGAAAGAATGACGCGGGCAAATCCCGTCGGGTGTGTCGTGTTGGTACGCATGGCGGACTCCGGGCGCGATGGCCTGCCTCCTCTTATCCGTTTCGCGAGGTGTGAAACAAATAGTTTGTTCTTATGACTTGGGCGTTCGTCCATAGGCGGGACCGATATTCGACGGCGCGCATCGCCGCGAGTGGTGGGCAACCGTTTGGAATTTCGCCAGTGGTGGGAAATGTCGGCTGTGCGTCACATTGTGCTTGACAAGAGAGGGGGGATTGGCTGAGTGTCCAGTCAGTTCAAGAAATCACATGGTCCGACAGCGACTGCAAGGTCTGCAAATGGTGATTCATTTCGCAGGGCTTGCAATTTTTTGTCTTCTCCCGGGCCTGTTGCGTCCGCCGCTTTCGTGCGGGCAACTGTTGATGCATCGGGTGAGGACGTCGGTCGTCGGATACGTTTTTGGAGATTGGGATCATGACTTTGTTGTATGATAGGGAACGCGGCAGAATTTGTTGCCGCTGGAAAGAGCCTGCCACCATGCGCTTTCAGGGGCGCGAGGTGGTCATCAACAGGCAGCGGACCGGCTCGGTCCGCGTTTCCGAACTTGGAACCATGAACAAGCGCGACTTCGCGACTATCCGCAAGGGTGGCCGGGGCAAGGCCGTGTCGCAGTTCGTCAAGGCCTTACAGCGCAGCGGCGTGTTCACGAAGGACTACGCTCCCGAAGTCTGCGAGATTTGCGGTGGTAGCCGTGGCGTGCGCGCCTGCTTCCATCCGGAGACGCACCGCCTTGCATGGCTGTGCCCGGAGCACGACACCGTGCTGTCCGGTCAGCAGACCGTGGCCGCCTAGCGCGAGCGCTGTCATGGACCGCTGCTGCGGTCCGTGAACGTGAGAAAAATGGGCCTTCCGCCAATGGTGGGAGGCCCTTCTTCTGTCCTGCTCTCAGGGGATCAGCCGCGGGTTTCGCGATGGATTTGCTGTGTGGTGCGGATGGCCCGGTCGAGGTCGAGGGACGGACGGGCGGCGAGTGTCTGCGCCGAAGGGCGCGTTCGGTGCTCGATGTTGCGATTGCGGGCGATGGCCCCGCGATGCGCCGTGGCCGCGCAGAGCAGTGTCATCGGCGCGAGGATGTAGAGGGTTTGCAGTTCGCCGAGGAGAATTCCAGCGACGCAGCCTGCCGTCACGAGCATGAGTCCCATGCCGGTGCCGATGGCACCGATGTAGACGTGCCCAAGCCCCGCCCACAGAAACGACAGCGCAAAGGCTGTGGACGGATTGCGGGTGCGTCGGGTCTTGCGCAGTGTGGCCGAGGCGAGGCGGGCGAGATGCTCGCGTTTGAGCAGTGCGGCGTCGTCGCGGGCGGCTGGCGCTTGCGCGCGGGGTTGGCCGTGGGCGGCGATGGGGGGCGTGTTCGGATGTCCATCCCATGGCGTCTTGCCCTTCACTAGCACCCTGCCGAAGTCCGGATGGCGTTCGCCGCCGGTGGGAATCTGGTCGACGGGATGTGCGGGGCGTTTCGCCCCATGCTCTTCTTGCGGGCTTGTGCCATGCAGGTGCGGCGTTTCGTCGTAGTGCGGCCCTTCATCGCTTTGGCGGGATGGTGCCGCGTGGGCCACGAGGTCCGCTAGCTCCGGCGGCAGTTGGCGCTGCGCGCCGTGGGCCGTGGGTATCTGCATCTCGAAGGTGTCGAGCATGTCGTGCAGTCTGCGCACGAAGTCGCGACCGTCGATCAGACCCTGTTCGTGGAGGTCTTCAAGGTGGCGGATGCCGTTTGAGATTGTTCGCGTCTTCACGTGTCGCTCCGGCGTCGGATTCCCATGCGTAAGGCGAAAGGTGGCTTGTATCGTTATGCCCCAGTTGTGCGGGGGGCGCAAGACGCGGCGAACGTAAGTGATGGAAATAACGTGGCAGGCGGGTTGAAATGCCTGACTACAGCGGGTATTCTGCATTCTACGATACCGGTCCGCTCCGACGGGCCATCATGTGGAGCTTCAATGATGCACATCACCATGCGGGCCGCTGGCCCCGTTGTCCTTTTCCGGGAAAATCGCCGCGCGGCGGCCTGTTTCGATAGTCTGGCCCATGCCTTTGCGGTCCTCGGGATATGTTTCGCGGGGAGGGCATGATGCAGGCGATTACGGCCTTCCTCGAATATTTCGCCCATGTCTTCGACACAGTGGACTGCCGCTGGGAGCGCGACAGGACCGCACGCGGTCTTGCCACGCTTCTCGTCATCGTCTTCGGCCTTTCCCTCGTGGCGATAGGGCTGAACCGGGCCGGACTGCTGCCCGCGCCGTTGTCGGGCATAATACCGCTCAATCCTTTCCACGCCGTGAACATGGCCTTCACGCTCCTGCTGTTGCAGGAAGTGATGGTGCTCATCCTCGTGCTGCCCAAGTCCTTTTCCCGCTCGGTGGTCAAGCAGTTCGAGATTCTCGCGCTGATCCTTCTGCGGAGCTGCTTCAAGGAGCTGGCCAACATCCACGAACCGCTGGTCTTCCCGGACGACATGGCCGCGCTTTTGCGCATCGGTTCCGACGGAGCCGGGGCCGTGGTCGTCTTCGTGCTACTGGCCTTCCTCTTGCGGGCGGGAAAATCACGCAGTCGGGGCGGCAACGGCGTGAACCTCTACTATTTCGTGCTCACCAAGAAGATTCTCGCCCTGATGCTGTTGTGCGTCTTTACGGGACTTGGCGTCTACAACCTGTGGCTCGGCATGACCGGGCGCGCCATGTTCGATTTCTTCACGGTGTTCTATACCGTGCTCATCTTCAGCGATATTTTCATCGTGCTTGTCGCCCAGCGCTATCGGCCTTGTTTTGTCGAGGTCTTCCGCAACTCTGGGCTTGCGCTGTCCACGGTGTTCATCCGCCTCGCCCTGTCCGCTCCGGCGTACTACAACGCCGCCATGGGCGTGGCCGCCGCCGCGTTTGCCCTGTGTATCGCCATGGCCTACAACTATTTCGACTCGGGGCATCTTGTGGCTCGGCGCGAGTAGCGCCGCCGCGACATATGGTTCGAATGCGAAGCGGCCCGCACGGTGCCGGTCGGGAATATCCCGACCGGGCCGTGCGGGCCGCTTTTCGTTTGCGGAGGTGCGGACGTCAGTTGACGACGTTTGCGACCGGGTGCGCCGCGTCGATGGTCCGCCGGATCACCTTGGCGATGTCCGTGTTGTCGTGGAAGCCATCGAAGGCCTCGGAGCCAGCGCCCATGGCCGTGGTCACCACTGGGGCGGCCGTGTGCGCGAAGGTGGTCCAGCCCATGCCCGCCTTATTGGCAAGGATGCGCGTGAGGGTGACGGTGAGCGGATCGTCCTTGCCGTAGAGGAGTGAGACCTGCGCGTTACGGTTTTTCTTTGGCAGGCCGCGCATGCTCAGGGCGAAGGCGTCGCGCAGCGCGGCTTCCTCCTGTGGGGCGAGCCGCAGCGGCGTTGCCTCGCCGTCGGAGAAGGTCAGCCCGAAATGCTCGGTGACGATGGGCCTGAACGAGTCGAAATCCTTCGGCCCGTCGCCGTCGCGAAAGCGGGCGAGGACGTCGTCCGTGAAGACGCGAAACGAGACCTTCTGTGCGGCGAGAAGCTGCGGGGCGCTCTCGTAGTCCGTGCCCGCGAAGCCCAGCGCGAGGCCGCCGGTCTCGTGGTCCGCCGTGACGACGACGAGGGTGTCGTCCGGATGCGAGCGGGCGAAGCGCACGGCCTCGGCCACGGCGTCGTCGAAGGCCAGTACCTCGCGCACGGTGGTTGCCACGTCGTTGCCGTGGCAGGCCCAGTCGATCATGCCGCCTTCGATCATTATGAAGAAGCCGTTCGGATTGTCGAGCAGCTCGATGCCCTTGGCGGTGAATTCGGCCAGTGTCGTGTCTCCGGGGCGGGCGTCGATGGCCAGCGGAAGCGAACCGGAGCGGTGCGTGCGCGGGGCCGTGACGATGACCTTGCCGTCCGCCGCCGACAGCGCGAGGAATCCGGCCCGATCATCCACGAAGCGGTATCCAGCGGAGCGCAGGGTGTCGCGCGCGTCGCCCTTGGGGTGCTTTGATTTGCGACCTTCGGGGTCCTTGAGTCCGCCGCCCGCGAAATACTCGAAGCCGCTTTCTGCGAGCTGGTGGGCGATTTCGTGGTACATGGAGCGGTTCTCCACGTGGGCGTAGAAGGCCGCTGGTGTGGCGTGATCGACGGAAACGGTGGTCACGATGCCGACCTTCATGCCCCGCGCGTGCGCAAACTCGGCCACGGATTGCAGGCGTTCGCCGTCGGGGCCGATGCCGATGCGCGAGATGCGCGTCTTGCTGCCCGTTGCCAGTGCCGTTCCCGCAGCGGCGGAGTCGGTGATGGCTCGGTCGAAGGCCTGTGTCGCCGTGAGGCCCGTCGCGGGCAGGGTGTCCATGACCAGCTTGTGCCCGGCGAAGGCTGCTGCGGCCGCGCGCTGGGCCAGCCCCATGCCGTCGCCGATGAGCAGGAAGACGTATTTCGGGTGGAGGTTCCGGCCAGTCGCGTCGTCGGCGAATGCGGGATTCGTGCCGTGCAGCGCGGCGAGAACGAGAAGCGGAATAAGGAGCAGACGGAGCCGGAGCGCGAAGCGGTGAGGGGTATCCATGGCCTGTCCTCGAATGGTTTGGGACTAGCCGATAAGCGCGAGCATGACCGGAAGCGTTGCTGCGCTGATGATGGTCTGTCCCGTGATGATAGCCGCCATGAGCGGAGCGTCGCCGCCCAGTTGCCGCGCGAGGATGTACGACGAGCTGGCCGTGGGCAGGGCGGTGAAGATGATGGCGGTGGCCCGTGCAGTGCCTGTCACGTCGAGCAGGGCGCATGCAGTGGCGGTGATGATGGGGAATATCACGAGTTTGGCTGCGGATGAAGTGGCAAGTGCGAGGAGGTTTCGGCGCAGTTCGCCGAACTCCAGCCCCGCGCCGACGGCCAGAAGGCCCAGCGGAAGCGCTGCCCGGCCGAGAACCGTGAGGCTGTCCAGCGCGCCAGCGGGCAGCGGCGGGTTCAGAACGTTCATGGCGAAGCCCGCAATGCAGCCGAGGATGAGTGGATTCTTGCCCAGTTCGAGGAGCACGCCAAGCCCGCGTCCGTTAGTGGCACCGCCGAAGCGTGAGACCACGGGCACGCAGAACAGGTTGTTGACGGGAATCATGGCGACCATGGCCACGGCGCACAGCGGCAGTGCGGCATCGCCGAACAGGGCGGCCGCTCCAGCCAGACCGACGTACGTGTTCATACGCACGCCGCCTTGGAAGACCGAGGAATAGGCCGGGCCGTCGAAGGGCAGCTTGCGGCGGATGATCAGCAGCAGGACCGAAATGGCCGCCACCGACGCCGCAAGGGCGAGGCCCATGCGCATCGCGCCAAGGCCCGAGAAGTCCGCCGTGGCGAGCTTGTCCATCAGCAGCGCGGGGAAGAACAGATAGTAGGTCAGGCGTTCGGCCTGCATCCAGAACGTGTCGCCGGGAAATCCGAAACGGCGCAGCGCGTGGCCGAGGAGGATGACGAGAAAGACGGGCAGCAGTGCGGCGGACATGTAGTCTCCGACGGCGGATATTGTCGTGTTTCCGGTTGAAGGGGCGTTGTCGTCGAAATTCCTACGCCTGTCGGGCGCGATGGGCAACAGGCGAGGCTTGGCAGGCAGGAGCGGTCAGTGATCGCAGGTGTTCGGAGATGGCTGCGTGGGCGCGGGGTGCGCATCGAGCCAGCGGAGGAACTGATCCTCGGGCAGCGGGCGGGAGTAGTAGTAGCCCTGCACGGTGACGCAGCCGAGATTGCGCAGGAAGTCGATTTGCGCGTCGTTCTCGACGCCTTCGGCCACCACGTGCAGGCCCATGGTGTGGGCCATGGACTGGACCATGGTGGTGATGGCCGCGCTCTTGCGGTCGTGCTCGACGTCGACGATGAAGGCCCGGTCGATCTTCAGTGTATCCAGCGGGAATTCTGCGAGGTAGCGGAGCGACGAATAGCCAGTGCCGAAGTCGTCCACGGCGAGGGTGACGCCGAGCTTCTTGAGTTGGGCGAGAATGCCAGCGACGCGTTCCACGTCCTGCACCAAGAGCGCCTCGGTGATTTCGAGTTCGAGGAACGCTGGGGGCAGGCCCGTCTCGTCGAGCGTGTCGCGCACGAGGGTGACGACGTCGCGTTCGAGAAATTGCTTGGGCGAGATGTTCACGGCGATGCGCATGTCAGCGTGTCCATGGGCGTGGATGCGCACGCACGCGGCGCAGGCCTCGCGCAGGACCCATTCGCCCACGGGGTGGATGAGGTCGCCCTCTTCGAGGGCGGGGATGAATCGGTCCGGCGGCACGATGCCCCATTCCGGATGCATCCAGCGGATGAGCGCCTCCGCGCCTTCGACGCGGCCGGTGTCCGCCTCGACCTTGGGCTGATAGAAGAGCACGAATTCGCCCCTGTCCACGGCGTGGCGCAGGGCCGTTTCGAGCCGCAGCCGCTCCGACGCGCGAAGCGTCATCTCCGTGGAGAAGAATGCATAGCTCTTGGGGCTTGTCTGACGGGCGTGGTGCAGGGCGTTTTCTGCGTTGCGCATCAACTCCTCCGCACTGGACGCGTCCGTGGGGTACAGGGAAATGCCCATGGAGCAACTCATGAAGGCCTCGCCGTGGGGCAACTGGTAGGGCGGGGTAATGGCGTCCTGAAGGCGCGGGATGAGCGGAGCGATGGATTCGGTGGTCTTCACGCCGGGCACGAGGAGCGCGAATTCGTCGCTGCCGAGGCGCGCGGCGGTGAAGACGCCGCCGAAGGCGGCAGTCAGACGCTGGCCTGTCTGCAGGAGCAGTTCGTCACCGCTGGCTATACCCATGGATTCATTGACAGTCTTGAAGTTGTCCAGATCGAAGAGGATGACGCCCACGCCGCTGTCGTTGGTCTTTGCGTGGGCCAGTTCCTGTTCGAGCAGGTTCAGGAACAGCGCCCGGTTGGGCAGCTCGGTGAGCACGTCGTAGTTGTTGAGACGGTAGATGCTCTCGTCGCTCTTCTTTTCCCGCGTGAGGTCCGAGAAGGTGCCGATGAAGTTCACCACGCGTCCCTCGGCGTCGCGCAGGGTGGTGATGCGCAGCCATGCGGGGAAGAGTTCGCCGTCCTTCTTACGGTTCCATATCTCGCCGCTCCAGTGTCCGTCGTCCATGATCGCGCGCCACATGGCGGTGTAGAATTCCGACGAGTGCCGTCCGCTCTTCAGTACGTTCGGCTTCTTTCCAAGCGCCTCCGCCGGGGTGTACCCGGTGAGCAGGGTGAAGGTCCGGTTGACGTCGACGATGGTGTTGGAGCTGTCGGTGATGATGATGGATTCGTTGCTTTGCTCGAAAACCTGCGCCGCGAGGCGGTTGCTCTCCTCGTTGCGCTTGCGTTCGGTGATGTCCATCAGTGCGGCGATGTAGCCCCGGTCCGGATTGTCGAAATCGAGATGGCGCATGACGAGATGCACGTCCACGGGCGTTTCGTCGCCGCGCAGCATGATCGTGTCCACCGCGGCTATTCCGGTATTTTCGAGGGATTCGACGAGAAGGGAGCCCGCCCTGCGGTATTCCGCGCCGTTCGGATAGAGCTGGCGGGAGTCCATTCCCGCGAAGGACGTTTCCTCGCGATCGAGCATGCGGGCCATGGCGGCGTTGGCCCATTCGACGACTCTGCCCCGCCCGAGGATGAGGCCGAAGGGCGAGACCTGCAGGATCGTTTCGAGGGTTTGGCGCTGTTCGTCAAGCTCCACGGTGCGCGCGGCAACGGCGTTTCTCAGCCTGCGGTTGAACAGATAGAGCGCAAGCACGGCGGCCAGCGCCACGGCGGCCAGGGCAGTGCCTGCGCTCAAAACGAGACGTAGCGTCTCCGAATGGAGCATGACCTCCGGCTCGTATATGAAATCGTCGATGTTGGCGGCTGGCGGGGCCATGCCGAGCGAGGCGAATTTGTCCGCGATGTGCCGCCAGCGCAGCGGGTTCATGGTGCCGAGGGGGACGAGTTCCGGCAGGATGAATCCGCGCAGGATTTCGGCTTCCAGCAGGAGCTGGGCGCGCGTCTTGTTCGGAGCGTAGCGCGAGCGGATGAGGTCGGCCATTTCCTCGGGATGCTCCAGCGCGTATTCCCAGCCGCGAAGCGATGCGCGCAGGAAGGCCTGCACGCGTTGCGGATGGTTGGATATCTCCTGTCGCGTGGTGAATAGGCAGTCACCATAGAAGTCTATGCCGTAGGCCTTGGGGTCGAACAGGATGAATCGCTCGTTGCGGTCCATGAGTTCGAGCGGTTCGTTGGTGGCGTAGCCGGACATGGCGTCGATTCCGGCGGTGGACAATGCGTCGCTGCTCCAGCTGTGGGGGATGATGGTCGCGTTGTCGTAGCCGACGCCAGCGGCCATGAGCATGGCGAGGATTTCCGCGTCGTGCCCCTTGTAGAGCATGATGCGCTTGCCGACGAGGTCCGCCGGGCGGGTGACTCCGGAGTTCGGATTGACAAGGAGCACCGCCGGGGAATGTTGGATGATGGCGGCGAGAGCCACGATGGGCCTGCCGTCGAGAAAGTCGAGTAGCGCCTCGGTATTGTGGACGGCAAACTGCGCGTCGTCCGACAGGAGCGCAGTGATGGGGGACGTGCCGGATGATCCTTCCCGCAGATCGACCTGGAGTCCTTCCTCCCTGTAGAAGCCTTTTTCGACGGCGGCGTAGTAGCCCGCAAACTGGAACTGATGCCGGAATTTGAGTTGCAGGGTGACGGGCTCTAGACCCTGCGCGCCAAGTGGCTGCGCAGGGACGCAGAGCAGTGCGGACACCGCAAGAAGAACGATCAGCACAGAGCGGAGCATACTACAGGATTATCCGTTTTGCGTGGGCGCTGGCAAGCTTTGTCACGATCAGCCTTCACCGGCGAGCAGTTCTTCCTTGCGCGCGGCGATGGCTTCCTCGACACACTCGACGGCGTCTTCCAGCGGGTAGTCCTCGGAGGATTCGATGAGTGCGGTCTGCACGTTGAGTTCGCGCATGATGCGGACCTCCTCGGGGTTGAAGTAGCCGCGCCAGGCTTCGGCGGCCTTGTCGCGCTTGCCCATTTGCGCAAGCGTCAGCCCGAGGTAGAGGGAGGAGAAGTTGTCACGGCCGCCGCGTTCGCGCAGGACGCGTTCGAATTCGATTTTCGCCTGCAGGTGCTGTCCCGCGCGGTAGAGGCAATAGCCCAGCCGTTGCCGCGCTTCGGAGTGGCGGGGCAGGATGCGCAGGCATTCGCGATATTCGGGGATGGCTGTTTCGTAGTCGGAGCGGGCGTATGCCGCGTTGCCGCTGACGAAGGCGTCGCGCCCGAGCATGGCGTCCTGCGGGGTGATGTCGCCATTGGCCTCAGGCGCGTCATCGGTTTTTTCGTCGAGTACCGTGCTGGTGCGCTCGCGCAGTTTGCGCAGTCCGCCGAACATGAAATCGCGGCGGGAGAGACCTGAATTGTCCCTTGATGCTGCCACGTTGTCCTCCTTGGTCGTGTTGCGGACAAGATACTCGAATGCGTTTCGGGGTCAACCTGTGGCGGAGGTCCGGAGCGTGGATGAGGTGGAGGCCATCCTCACGATGAGCGCCTCGGCCTGAACGGAGGTCAGCGGACGCGCGTAGAGATAGCCCTGCGCAAGGTCGCAGCCCAGAGTCCCAAGCAGTTCCGCCTGCGCGGGCAGCTCCACGCCCTCGGCGATGACGTTCATGTTGAGGGCGTGCGCCATCTGGATGATGGCGTGGACGATCTTGGACTTTTCGTCTCCCGCGCCGATGCGAGTGACGAAGGAGCGGTCCACCTTGATGGTGTCCACGGGGAAGTCGTAGAGGTACGACAGCGAGGAGTAGCCCGTGCCGAAGTCGTCCACGGAGAGGCTGACGCCGAGGCGTTTGAGCCGGGCGAGCTGGCGGGCGGCGGAGAGGGCGTTCTCCATGACGACGCTTTCGGTGATTTCGAGCTTGACCGCTCCCAGTGGCGCGTTTGCGGCTTCCGCCGTGGCGCGGATGCGTTCGTCGAGGTCGTGCAGTGTGAACTGGCGCGCGGAAAGGTTGATGCTCATGAACATGTCATCGTGCGCGGGGAAGCGCTTGCGCCAGTCGGCGAGTCTACGCAGCGACATTTCGAGAACCTGCTGACCAATGGGGATGATGAGCCCCGTCTCCTCGGCGGTCTGGATGAAGTCTCCGGGGGAGATGAGGCCTCGCGTGGGATGCTCCCAGCGGATCAGCGCCTCGAACCCGGCAAGATGCTTGGTGTCGAGGTCGATGATGGGCTGGTAGTGCATGACGAATTCGCGCTGTTCCACGGCCCGGCGCAAGTCAGCTTCCATTTCGAGGACATGCATGGCCTGCGTGTGCATCTGCGGGGTGAAGGTCTCAAGGCCGCCCAGTCCGCGTTCCTTGGCCCTATAGAGGGCTATTTCCGCGTCGCGGAGCATGAATTCCGCGCTGGCGTGGGGCTGCGGTCCCATGACGACGCCAACGCCCGCCGAGGTCTGGATGACATGCCCGCCCACGGTCAGCGGTCTGCGCAGGGCGAGCTGGATGCCGCGTGCCGCCTGCGCGGCCACATCGGCAGTGATGGAGCCGGTCAGCAACACGGCGAATTCGTCCCCCGCGACACGGCTAATCGTGTCCACGTTGGGCAGGGTGTCGCGCAGGCGTCCGGCCGTGGCCTCGATGACGAGGTCGCCGGTGGAGTGCCCGAGGCTGTCGTTTATGACCTTGAAGCGGTCGAGGTCGAGGTAGAGCAGGGCGAAGGCGTAGTGCGGGTCCGCCGTGGCGTGCGATATGGCCTGTGTAAGGCGGTCCAGCAGCATCGAGCGGTTGGGCAGTCCGGTCAGCCTGTCGTAGAAGGCCATGTGCGTGAGTTGGCGCTCGGCGATCTTGCGGTCGGTGATGTCCGCGTAGATGCAGTACGAGCCGATGTAGTTGCCCTCGAACATGATGGGTGACGCGGCGATGGCGACGTGGACGTCCGCGCCGTCGCGCCGTCGGCGCATGGTTTCGTGCTGCACGGTTCCGCCGGTGCGGATGGACGCGTTGAAGCTCGATGCCTCGCCCATGAGTTCCGGGGATACGATGAGGCTGTCGAGGTGTTGCCCCTGCACATCGCTTCGCGAAAACTGGAAGAGTTCCTCGAAGGCTCCGTTGGCGTCGAGGACGTTGACGTCCGTATCCACCATGACCACGGCCAGTGGGGAATTCTCGAACAACTGGCGCAGTAGCGCGCGCTGCTTGCGCAGTTCGCGTTCCGCCCTCTTGCGCGAAGTGATGTCGCGCATCTGCGCCACCACAAAGCTGCCTTCGTCCGTATGGAAGCTGTGGAGGTCTATTTCGAGGTCGAGAGGCTTTTCGTCCGGACGATTGAGCCGCCATTCGAAAGATTGCGGATGTCCCGCCGCTGCGCGCCGGTAGTGGTCCTGCGCGACCTGGCGGGAGTAGGGACCGGCTTCGGGAATGCCCGGAATGACGGACGTCATACGTTGGCCTTCAAGCTCCTTGCGCGACATGTCGAGCAGGCGCTGGGTGGTCGGGTTCGCGTCCACCACCAGCATGTTGCGCAGGATGAGGATGGCGTCGTGTGAGTTGGCGTAGATGGCCGTAAAGCGTGCCTCGTTGGACTTCGCGTCCGCGATGCGGCGGCGTATGCCGATTTGCAGGAACAGGTTCCACAGGGCGATGCCCGCCACGGCCGCTGCGGCCAGCGCGAGCCATGCCGCATGCGTTTGCAGCAGGTGGCGGATGGAATCCGTGTGCGTGATGGCTCCCACCCACTTGCGCTCGATGCTGAGCTTTTGCTCCTCGCGAATGGACAGGATGCCTTTGTCGAGAATGGAGAGGAGCACCGAGTTGTTGCGTGTCACGGCGAGGCAGCCGTCCTCGCGCGTTACGGGCTGGCCGACCTCCTTGAAGCCTTGCGTTTCCGTTTTGAACAGGGTGTGCCGGAACGCGAAGGTGTAGTCCACCACGGCGTCGAAGTCTCCGTTCGTGAGACCGGAGAGGCCCTGAGCCGCGCCCCGGTAGGGGATGACGGCAAAGCCGCCATGGCGCGAGACGACGTCCGCCAGCGCCGTGCCTGCGGGAACGCCGACCTTGCGCCCGGCCAGATCGTCGAGATTCTCCACTTCTACGATATGTGTGGGGACATAGATGTGCGTGGTGTGACTGCTGACCGGTTCCGTGAAGGCGAAGCGCTTTTGGCGTTCCGGGGTGGGCGTCATGTCGGCGATGAGGTCGATTTCTCCGCGTTCGAGCCTGCCGGGGAGGTTCTCCCATGTGTCGCCCACGAATTCGAAGTTCGCGCCGATGTTGACGCCGAGCAGGTTCAGATAGTCGACACTGAAGCCGCGGGCCTTGCCGTTGGCGTCGGTGAATTGCAGCGGGACGAATTCTCGGTCGATGCCCACGCGCAGGTAGGGGTGCTCATGCAGGAAGTGTCGCTCCGCGTTGTTGAGCACGACGTTCGTGGAGTGTTGCGGGCGGAGGATGACCGCTAGCGCCGCGAGGGCAAGTAGCGCTCCGGCGGCGGAGAGAACGGTCAGAAGCCACGAGCCCGGTCCAGTGTGTCTGCGGGAATCGTTCGGGGATGACGGGACGGATGCGGTCATTCTTTCCTGCTGCCTGATGTTGGACCTGATGCGTTTCGGGCGTTGCGTTTGGCGCGGTACATCGCCGCGTCGGCCTGTTCGAGAAGCCCCTGTGCCGTATCGGCGTCCTGCGGGTAGAGGCTTGCCCCGATGCTTGCATGGATGTCGATGCGCCCGCAGTCGAGGTCGAAGGGGCGGTCAAGGGTGGCGAGGATGTCGTGAGCGACGGCCTCGGCCTGCTCGCGGGTTGTCGTGTCTGGAAGCAGGATGGCGAATTCGTCGCCGCCGATGCGCGCCATGAGGTCCGACTTGCGCAGGCGGGAGCGCATGCGTGCGACAGCCTCCACGAGCACGGCATCTCCCGCGTTGTGCCCGTAGGTGTCGTTGACGTGCTTGAAGTTGTCCATGTCGATGTAGAGCAGGCCCAGCCCCGTCCCGTTGCGTTGCGCGAGGGTCAGCATGCGGGCGAATGCCTCGTGGAACAGAGAACGATTGGCAATGCCGGTCAGTTCGTCGTGTGTGGCGCGGCGGGCAAGGGCTTGCTGCGAGCGCTTCTGATCCGTGATGTCGCGCACGATGCCGTTCATGCCCGTGACGCGCCCTGCACTGTCGAGCGCCGCACGGACGCTCATGGACAGCCATGCATGGCCGCCGTCGGCCTTGCGTGCTAGAAATTCAAAGGTCTCCGCCGCGCCTTTGGCGCTGATGAGCGCGTGGAAGCGTGGTGCGTCGTCCTCCGAGGCGAGCATGATGGCGTGGGGAAGCGTGTTCACCTCGCGCAGGAGGTCATTTGCGTCGTCGTAGCCGAGGATGTGCGCCAGAGACGCGTTGGCGTGGGTCACGCGGCCCTCGGCGTCGGTCTGGAAGATGCCGTCCACGGCGTGGGTGAAGATGTTGCGGTAGATTTCTCCTGCGGTGCGCAGGTCGGCAAGGGCCGTGGTGAGTTCTGCCGTGCGTTCGGCCACGCGCTCTTCGAGCCGGTCGTTCAACTGCTGCAATTCGTCGCGGCTGGCGCGCAGGGCGGTTTCGGCCTGCGCGCGTTCGTGGAGGATGGCGTGGATGATCAGCGAGGTCGAGGCGATGCCGGAGACGAAGAGTTGCAGCAGGTGGATGGAATGCGGGTGCTCGATGATGGCGAAGGGACCATATCCTTCCATGGTTGGCATCAGGGCGTATCCGGCGAGGAGCAGATGCACCAGCGTGAGGGAACGCGTGTCCAGCCGGAATGTCGCCCATGCGAGGAAGGGAAACAGGCCGAAGCTGAGCGGGTATTCCAGCACGTCGCTGCCAGCGCCGACGCCGAAGATGAGCCATGACATGAAGGCCAGACTGGCGCACAGCGCTAGTCCTTCCACGGAAACGAGCCGCGGGGGGACGCTTGGGCGCTCGCTTAGCCAGCCGAGCACCAGAGGCGTGAGCACGACGATGCCGCTGAAGTCGGACAAAAACCACGCCCAGATCAGGTGCGGAAAGCCGGACGGGATGGGGCGCGAGGTGAATTCGGCCCCGAGCCAGCCTGTGGAGGCGCTCAAAAGGCTGGCGACGAGGGGGCCGAAGGCGATGAACAGCACCATGCCCCGGGCGCTTTTCTGAAAGGCACATCCGGGGACGAATCGGCGTAACAGCAGGGAGGAGACGCCAAGCGCGGCGGTATTGCCGCCGGACCAGACGAAGGCCGTGTCGAGGGGCTGGCCAGCCATGACGGCCGAGGCCATGTCCGCGAGGAGGATTGCGGGCCAGATGCGCAGGCCGCACAGGTGCATCGCCGCAAGGCCGATGCCAGCCGCGGGCCAGATGTGGGCGAAGCCGTCGGTCTGGGTGAAGACGATGGCCCCGCGCGCTGCCCCGAGATAGACGGCGGCGAGGGCGAGGCAGATGTAAGGCCGCATACGCTGGATGTGCTGCGGCATGTCTTCGGGGCGCTCGGGCAGGGTCATTCGATGTATCCGTTATCGAGTGCGGTGGTCACGTCGCTGAATAGGCCCATGCCGGTGCGTAGCCGGCGGAAGCCGAGTTTTGCGTAGAAGGGTTCCTTGCCGGGAGCGGAGAAGAGTAGCACGGTACGCACGTCGAGGCGCGAGAGGATGTTGTCCACGATGCCGTGGCCGATTCCGCGGCCCTGATATTCGGGAAGAACGCAGATGTCGTAGATTGCCGCCTGAAAGATTCCGTCCGTCAGGGCGCGGCCCAAACCCACCAGTTGCCCGTCGGCAAAGGCGAAACAGACGATTTGGCTTGATTCGAAGGCTTGGCGGAGCGGTTGCGGTTCGCGTTCCCCGAGTGGGGCGCGTCGAAAGACCGATGCCGCTTCTTCCCAATTGATACCAGCGCAGTCGGAATGAAATGCGATGTCCACGTTTCCTCCCTGCAGGCAACGTACTTCAGGGTGCGGCTTTTTGCAATTCCGGTCCGTGCGGCGGGGTTGAGAACACGGGCGCTGCGGTGTATGAAGGCCGGACGCCGCAACCGTTTGCGGAACTGGGACAATTACAGGGAGAATATTATGGAATACGTCATCCCCGCCGTTCTGATCCTGCTTGGACTGGTGAATGTGAATCTCATCCGGGTCGGGATCGACGTGGGCGAGGTCCAGTCCCGATTCTTCAGAATCAGACGCAGCAACTCGGCCTTCGGGTTCTGGTCCGCCATAGGCTTTCAGGTCTTCGTGTCTGCGGTCTGCTTTTCCGTGGCGCTCTTGCGTATCACGCATCCCGAGTTCTGAACCGCGCAGGGCGGGGCCGTTTCCCCCTGCTCATGCGGGGCGTGCGGTTGTGCGGATTGGCGTGCCATGACAGCGCGACGGTCCGGATGGCGCGCCAGTGAGATTGCGGCTCCATATCTATAAGATCATTCGCGCGAACACTCCGCCGGACGCAGACGAAGGGATGTGTGCGGCAGTGGCGCGTCACCACGCAAAGGAGAAATCAATGGGCAGAAGGATAGTCATCATCGGTGCCGTGGCGCTCGGGCCCAAGGCCGCCTGCCGCGCCCGCCGTCTCGACCCCGAAGCGGAGATAACCCTCATCGACAGGGACACCATCATCTCCTACGGCGGATGCGGCATTCCCTATTACGTTAGTGGCGACATCGCCAACGTTGACGAGCTGTTCTCCACGGTCTTCCACGCCGTGCGCGATCCGGAATTCTTCGACGTGTACAAGCGCGTGAACGTGCGCACCGCCACCGAGGCCCTGTCCATCGACCGCAAGGCGAAGTCCGTGCGCGTGCGTGACCTGAAGACCGGCGAGGAAAGCGACATTGCCTACGACACGCTGGTGCTGGCCACCGGTTCCACGCCCTTCGTCCCGCCGGTCGAGGGGGTCGATCTGCCGGGCGTGGTGAGCATTTCCAATCTGCACAAGGCCATCATGCTCAAGGATCAGATCGCCGCGGGCAAGATCGGCTCCGCAGTGGTCGTCGGCGGCGGTGCCATCGGTCTTGAAATGGCCGAGGCGCTTACCGCGCTGTGGGGCGTGGAGACCACTCTCGTCGAGATGTGCGACCACGTGCTGCCGCAGGCCATCGGACCGGATCTCGCCGGGCTTCTGACCCGCCACCTCGAAGACAATGGCGTGAGTGTCATGGCCTCCACCCGCGTGCAGCGCATCGTGGGCGACGAGGACGGCGTCACCGCCGTGGAGACGGACAAGGGCACCATCCCCTGCGATCTGGTCATCTTCGGCGCGGGAGCGCGGCCCAACACCGCCATCGCCCGCGAGGCAGGGCTGGCCGTCGGTCCCTTCGGCGGATTGCTGGTGGACGCCCGCATGCGCACCTCGGACCCCAACATCTATGCGGGTGGCGACTGCGTGGAGGTGCGTAACCTTATCACCGGCGGCAGCATGTATCTGCCCCTCGGTTCGCTGGCCAACAGGCAGGGACGCGTCATCGGCACCAACATCGCTGGCGGCAACGAGCGCTTCGATGGCGCGGTGGGCACCTTCTGCCTCAAGGCCTTCGACATGGCTGTGGCCACCGCCGGTCTGACCCTCGCGCAGGCGAAGGCCGCTGGCTTCGACGCGGTGGAGGGCCTTGCCGTGCAGGCCGACCGTGCGCATTTCTATCCCGGCCACAAGTGGATGTTCCTGAAGCTCGTCGCCGACCGCAAGACCCGCCGCGTGCTCGGCGTGGAGGCCGTAGGCGAGGCTGGGGACGCGGTGAAGGCACGCGTGGATGCCGTGGCCGCGCTTCTGGGACATCATCCGGACCTCGACGACGTGTCGAACCTCGAAGTGGGCTACGCTCCGCCGTTCGCCTCGGCCATGGACATCGTCAACGCCGCTGGCAACGCCCTGAAGAACGTCCTCGACGGTTTCAGCCATCCCGTGGAGCCGAGCGTGTTCCTGCGCGATATCCTGCCCGATGAGTCGAAGATCATCCTCGACGTGCGCTCGGCCAAGCAGGGCGAACCCATGACCCGCAAGTACGGCAAGCGCTGGATCAACATCCCGCAGGACGAGCTGCCGCGTCGCTATGACGAACTGCCGCGCGATGTCACGCTGCACGTCATCTGCAACACGGGCCTGCGTTCCTACGAGAGTCAGGTTCTGCTGCGCGCCAAGGGATTCACCGACCTCGTGAACGTGCATGGCGGCTATCTTTTCGCCCGCATGCTCGATCCGACCATCGTGCCCGACGAAGCCTAGCGGCGCGATTCGAAGGCCGTGATTTCAGCGCCCCGCTCCGGTTCGTCCGGGGCGGGGCGTTTTCGTTTTCAAAAGTGGGATGGGAAGAGGCTAGGGCGCGAAGGCCAAGGCCCACGCGCTGGCCATGGCGGTGAACGCCGTGAGGCCGAGGAGGCGGTCCGCTCCGGTGGGTGTCGCGGCGGGGCGGGGAAGGGCGTATGCGGTAAGCGCGCCGAGCGGTAGCCCCGCGAGGAATCCGAAGGCGTGTGCGCCGAGGTCCGTGCGTTCTCCGCCGGTGCCGAGCATGGCCAGAATTCCCAGACACGCCACCACCGGGGCCACGGTGCGCCGCAGGTCGATGCTTCTGTCGCGCACGGCGCGTAGCGTGCCGAGTGCTCCCACGGCGGCGAATACGGCCGTGGATGCGCCGATGCTCAAGTGCCCCGGTCCGTGGAATGCGGCGTTGGCGAGGTTGCCGAACGCGCCGCCGAGCACGAAGACGAGCCAGCCCGCGCCAGAGCCTGCCTCGGCGCAGAAGATGGTCATGATCACCCCGCCGAGCGCCGCGTTGGCGAGCATGTGCCCGGCGTCGGCGTGCAGGGTCAGGGCCGTGAGTGTCCGCCACCACTGCCCGGCGAGTATGGCGGCGGAATCGGCGCGCCCATTGTCGAGCCACAGATCAGGATACAGTCCGTACTTCGGCCATGGGCGGGTGATGAGCGTGTGGAACAGCGCGCCGAGGGTCATGACCGTCGCCGCGGTCCATGCCGCTGCGGAGCGGAAGGGGCGGGGCGCTGCCCGTCTGGTGCGTGGGTGCGGATTTTCGTTGGCGAAGGCGGAAATTTCCTCGCGGGCGCGTTCGGCCCAGTCGCCACGGATGACGATGCGCCAGCCGCGTGCCAGCGGCATGAGCCGATGCGGAATCTCCGCCGCGCCGAGGGCGAGGGACCAGTCCCGCGCGGTGTCGCCATCGAGGGGGCGCCGCGCCATGCCGTCGGGCAGCACGTCCAGCAGATCGACCCACGCTGCGCGGTCTTTCGTGGGGGTGCCTGCGTCGGGGTGGTCCGTGGTGGGCATGGCGGTGGGATCAGTAGCGATGGATGATGGTCACGCTGCCGCTTCTGGCCCAGAGTTCCAGCTTGCGGCGCAGGGCTTCCTTGAGCTGCGCGCGCACCGGGGGCACCAGCAGAAGCATGCCCGCGATGTCCGTGGCGAAGCCGGGCGTGAGCAGCATGACGCCCGCCACGAGGATGAGCATGGCGTCCACGAGCTGGCCGGTGGGCGGAATGCCGCGCGACATGTCTTCCCGGATGCGCATGAGCACAGACGTACCCTGCTGCCTGGCGAGCCATGCCCCGACGAAGCCCGTGAGCAGCACGATGGCGATGGTCGTCTCCGCGCCGAGCCACGAGCCGACCTTCATGAGCAGGTAGATTTCCACGAGCGGTATGACGGCGAAGGCCGCGAAAAGCTTGAAGAGCATGGTTCGTTTTTCTCCCGTTCGGATTTCCGTTGGCGGAGCATGAATCATTTCGGAGCGTTTGGGAAGGCTGTTCTGGATGTTGAAATGTTAATGCCATGCTTGACGAGTGTTTAGCACAGCTTTATTCTCTATGTCGTTTACATGACTGGCAATGACGAAGGAGGATCGACATGCCTGTGGAGAGAAACGGTGTGGCGGCGCTTGGAGCGCACGCGGCGGGGGTCGGGGCCACGCAGGTGGTGGAGCGTATGATCGACGCGCTGGGCCTTGCCACCCAGAGCGCCCTTGCCCGCGAGCTTGGCGTGAGCCGTGGGGCCATATCCGATGCCAAGGCCAAGAACAAGGTTCCGGCCGAATGGCTGCTCAAGCTTTTTCGTGCGCATTCCATCAACCCCTTCTGGCTGGAGACGGGGCGCGGGGCCAAGTTTCTGCGCGAGGACGTGGTGCGCGAGAACGTCGCCGATACGCCGGAACAGGGACGACAGGGCGAGTACGAATTCATTCCGCTGGTGGCGGCGCGCCTTGCCGGGGGCGGCGGTAGCGCGGAGACCAGCGACCGTGTGGTGGGATATTACGCCTTTCGTCGCTCGTGGCTGCGCGGCAAGGGCAGCATCGACGACATGCGCCTCATGCGCGTGACGGGCGAGAGCATGGAGCCGACGCTGGAGGATGAGGACGTGGTCCTCGTGGACCTGTCGCAGTGCGACATTCTGGTCGGTAAGATATACGCCGTGCGCATGGACGACGAGATCGTGGTCAAGCGGCTGGAGCGCAAGCCGGGCAAGCTTGTTCTGGTCAGCGACAACCGTCGCTTCTATGAGCCGCTGGAGGTGCCGGTGGGCGATCAGATCAATGTCGAAGTGCTGGGGCGCGTCATCTGGATGGCCCGCGAGTTGATGTAGCGGTTTCGAATGGTTCGGCACACCGACGTGCCGAGGATGCGTGACGAGGCAGTCGCCGGAAGGCGGCTGCCTCGTCGTGCGTTCAGGGGGATGCCACCGGCCGCGAGGGGGGCCGGGGTTGTGCTACTGCGCGCAGAGCGTCTTGTGCGGGACCTTGAGGCGCACCGTGCAGAACGTCGTGCACAGGGTGAAGGCCTCGTCCTCCAGCGATGCCTGCCGGAGGAGTTCGAGAGACAGCGGCGACAGGGGCCGCGTGCCGATTTCGAGGTAGTCCAGCAGGTCCTGCGCGCAGGAAAATACGAGGGCGGAGGTCATGTCGCGTTTGCCGCAGCTCGTGATGTGGAAGATCGAGGACAGGACATACTGCCCGAAGGCCGTGCGGTAGAGGCAGGTGTCCATCCAGTCTTCCTTGAAGCCGACGAACTCGCGTTCATCCACCTGCGCGAGCTGGGCGCCGTTGAAGACGAGGTCCGGTTTGCCGTTTCTCTTCAACGTGAACTGTTCCATGTTGCTCCCCCCTTTACATGTCCGTGACGATTGAAAGTCCTTCATGCATGCCGGAGTCGGGATAACGAGACTTAGACCAAGTCTAAAGCAGAAATGCGAAGGAATGTAAAGGGGGGAGCGTCAATTTTGTTTGGTTGGTCCTTTCTGTTCGGCCTCGCTGTTGTGGTGCTTTGGAAAATATCATGCATCACGGGGTGATGCGTTGTGGAGCCTGCTAGGCCGATGGGCGCAGGCCGTACAGGGTTTCGTACTTGCGGGCGAGGTGTGCCGCCAGTGGTGCCGGTGTGGGGTCCTGCCCGGTGACGGCGCGGACGATCTCACGCGGGGTCTGGCGGGCCGCGCGGGAGTGGATGTTTGTCCGCAGCCAGTCGAGAAGCGGGGCGAATTCTCCGCGCGCGAACATGGCGTCCGGATTGCCGATGCCCGCGCGGATGGTTTCCATGAACTGCGCGGCGTAGATGTTGCCGAGGGCATAGGTCGGGAAGTAGCCGATAAGCCCCGAGGCCCAGTGGACGTCCTGCATGGCTCCGGAAGCGTGATCCGGCGGGGTGAGGCCCAGCAGTTCGCGCATGCCTTCGTTCCACGCGTCGGGGATGTCGGCGGCGCGCAGGTCGCCGCGCAGGAGCGCCAACTCCAGATCGAAGCGCAACAGGATGTGCAGATTGTAGGTCACCTCGTCGGCGTCGGTTCTGATGAGGCCGGGCTGCACGGTGTTGACCGCGAAGTGGAAGGCGTCCGTGCCGATGCCGCGCAGGGAGTCCAGCGCGTAGGAGGCGAGGGGGAGGAAATGGACCCAGAATCCCCGCGAGCGCGCCACCATGTTCTCCCACATCCGCGACTGCGACTCGTGGATGCCGAGCGACGCCGAACGTCCGCAGGGCGTGCCGAAGTGCGCGCCGGGCAGGCCCTGGCTGTAGAGCGCATGCCCGCATTCGTGGATCGCCCCGAAGAAGGATTCGGCGAAGTCGTCCTCGCGATAGCGGGTGGTGATGCGGATGTCGCCGGGACCGATGCGTGTGCAGAAGGGGTGGACAGTGGTGTCCATGCGCCCGCCGGTGAAGTCGAAGCCGAGGGTGCGGATGACGTGGCGCACGAGGCGTTCCTGATCGGCCAGCGGATAGCGGCGGCCCACGAGCGCTATCTTCGGTTCCTTGCCGGAGCCGAGGATGCGGTCGAGCAGGGAGACGGTGGTGCGCTTGAGTTCGGCGAACAGGGGGGTGATGGACGCCGTTGTCTCGCCGGGTTCGTACTCGTCGAGGAGCGCGTCGTAGGGTTCGCTTTCGTAACCCACGGCTTCGGCCTCCTCGCGGCGCAGCTTCACCAGTTCGTCGAGGTAGGGCAGGAAGGCGGCCCAGTTGTTTTCCGGGCGCAGGCGTTCCCATGCGCTTTCGCCTTCGGACGCGGTGCGCGCGATGGCCACGGCGAGGTTCGCCGGAATGCGCGACGCGCGGGTGAACTCGCGCCGCCAGCCGCGCAGGTTGGCGGCGAGGTCGGACTCCGGGCCGTCCGCCAGTTCGAGGGGAACGCAGGATTCCAGCGCCTCGCCGATGCGTTCGTCGGTTCTGCGCGCGTGGACCACGCGGGTGAGCGCGGCGATCTGTTCGGCGCGGTGGTTGTGCCCTGCGGCGGGGATGTTGGTGCCCTGATCCCAGTGCAGGAGCGATATGGTCGATTCGAGACGGGCCGTTTCCATGCAGTGGTTGCGCAGCCAGTCGTAAGCTTCTCTTGGTGGCATTGGTCCTCCGGGACGTTTGGGGGGATCGATCATGCCATCCTAGGAGATTTGCAGGAAAAGGGGAATCGGGAAGGCGGGAGCGGGGTGGCGCTTTCCGTCGAAAGCGCCACCCCGTGTGAAAATTACAGGGACTGGATGAATAGGCGCACACCGTCTTCGAGCATCTGGAACGACATGAGGATGAGGATGAGCCCCATCAGGCGTTCCGCAGCGCGAAGCCCCCGTCTGCCCAGAAGCCGTGTGAGCACCGGGATGAGCAGCATGATCACGACCGTTGCCGTCCACGAGACCACAATGGCCGGAAGCAGTATGGCGCTACTTTCCGGGCGGTGGGCATAGAGCATCACGGCGGCCAGAAGCGACGGCCCGGCGATGAGTGGGACGGCAATGGGCACGATGAAGGGGTCCGTCGCGGAGCTTTCGGGCGTTTCGCCTTCCGAGGGAGGGAAGACCATCTTCATGGAGATGACGAAGAGAATGACGCCGCCAGCCATGCGCAAGGTGGACTGGCCGATGTCGAGCATTCCGAGCAGTCCCTCACCCAGATACTGGAAGAGCATCACGACCATGAGCGCGAAGACGCATTCGCGCACGATGATGGCCCGCTGGCGTCCGGGCGTGTAGTTGCGCAGAAGCGAGAGCGATACCGCACCGTTGCCGATGGGGTCCATGATGAGAAACAGCGGGAAGGCCAGTTCGAATATGGATCTGATAAGCTCGTAATTGTTCATGAAGAGGCTCCGGAAGTGTGTTGGCGTCCGCGCGGTGTTGAAGATGCGGACGCTACGGGAGGACGCGGTATACCCATTTGCCGCCGAATGGCAAGCGTTTCAGCGTGATAGACTGAAAATGCGCCTGTGACGGGTTAAAATGCGGAATTCCCCTTTTGCGTAGGGCGTTCGGTGCTTATACTCGGGGTAGGCGTGGCGAAGCATTTTCATCCATCCGAACCCCGGAGCTGATCATGCAGCAGATCGGCGAAGTGGCCGCCCTGAGCGGGCAGGCCAACGCGGAATCGGCTGAGGGAATGCGCTCCCTTTCGGTGGGAAGTCCCATCTACGCCGACGATGTCCTCGTGACGTCCGGCGGAGCGCATATGGAAATCAGATTCGCGGACGACTCTGTGCTGTCGCAGGGACCGGACGCGCGGCTCACCGTGGACGAATTCGTCTACGAAGCGGGCAATCCCGCGGCTTCGACGCTGCTGGTCAACATGGCCAAAGGCACCTTCCGCATGGTGACCGGAAAGATCGTCGAAGACAACCCCGAAGGGATCTCGGTGCAATCGCCTCTGGCCACCATAGGCATTCGCGGCACGGGCGCGGACTTTCTCATAGGCTCGGACGGCAGCGAGAAGTACGGCATCTTCGATTATCACGACATGGATCTCGTCATCACCACCGAGCAGGGGACGAGGTTCATCACCGGGGCGGGCGTCATTGTGGACGTTTTCATGGACGGAAGCATGGGCATGCCGCGTCCCTACACTCCCACGGAAAAGCAGTTCCTGCGCAGCATCGCGCCGATCACCATCGTTCCCGGCTTGTATCAGGCTCCGGACGCTCCGCCCGAGGATGCAGGCCCAGAGGGTGAAGGCGGCGAGGAGGGGCAGGGTGAGGGCGAAGGCGAGGAGGCCGCGCCCGAAGGTGATGGTGAAGGTGAAGGAGGCGAGGGAGAGGGCGATGGTGAGGGCGAAGGAGAAGGCGAACCCGGCGAAGGCGATGAGCTAGCCGAGGGAGAGGAACTCGGCGAGGAACTGCCCGGCGAGGGCGAGGGGGACCTCGTGGACGAGGCTCCCGAGCTTGGGGACGAACTGGCCGCGGACGACTTCGAGGGCGAAGAACTTCCCGGCGAGGGGGAGGGCGACGAGTTCGGGGACGAACTGACGGCCCTTGGCGACGAGGGGGACCTTGGCCCCGACGAGGGGCCGGAAGGACCGGAAGGCCCCGCCCTTGGGGATGAATTGGGCGATGCGGGCGATTTCGGCGATGAATTCGGTCTTGACGGATTCACGGGGGATTTGGGGCAGGGCGATTTTGGAATCCCGGACGGGGACCAAGGCTTCGGCGAAGGTGACGCGTTCGGCACGCAACCCTTTGTTTCTACGGTCCCTGGCACAAGCACCGTGCCCGGCACCCTTGCCGACACCATACTTTTCGTACCGACACTGCCAACGACCACCTTCGACGACGATGACGACATCATCCCCATACTGGCCGACGACACACTTCCGTCGGTGGATACGACTCCCGCAAGTGACACGCAGGTGTCCGGCGATTTCGATGATGATCACGATTTCGATTTCAGCCAGCTGAACAAGATTGTGGGCACCTCCGGAAGCGACTGCCTGCCCGGAACTTCGGGCGGCGACGCCATCTTCGGCGGCGACGGCAACGATACCCTCGATGGCGGCGCGGGGAGCGACTACCTTGAGGGCGGCGCGGGCGATGACGTGGTCCACGGCGGCGACGGCTCGGACTTCATCATGAGCGGCGCGGGCAACGACCTCTACTACGGCGACAGCCCCTACGACAATTTCGACTGGATCGAGTACGACCGCGACATGGAGGGCGATTATACCTACGGTCGTAACGGCGACGGTACAGGCGTCTACGTCCAGCTTGGCGACGGAACCGTGGTCGGCTCCGGGCACGGTTACGCCATCGACGAGTGGGGAGACACCGATACGCTCATCGGCATCGAAGGCGTGATCGGCGGCTTCTTCCGCGACACGATCATCGGCAACTCCGCCGACAACGAGTTGATCGGCCTTGAGCTTGAGGACAGCATCAACGGCGCGGGCGGTTCGGACTACATCGATGGTGGCGAGGGTAACGACACACTCATCGGCGGAACCGGAACCGAAAGCGGATTCGATCAGATTTCCGGCGGCTCCGGCAACGACCTCATCTACGGCGGCAACGAGACCGCCGATCCCGGCGATCCTACGTCCGGCTTCCTGGGTACGATGTTCGACCCGCATAATGCGCTTGAAAGCGGCCTTGGCGGAGCTGCCGGATTCGGCGAGAATAGCCTCGCCCGAGGCACGACCGCTTCGCAGTATGTGGACCTTACTTCCGCCTTTGCGACGGGGCTTTCCTTCGGCGGGCAGACGTACACCGGGCTGTACGTCAACACCAACGGCACGCTGAGCTTCGGCTCCGCCTTCACGCAGACGCAGACCAGCCCGCTTTCGCTCGTTACCGTTCCGGTCATCGCGCCGTTCTGGGCATACATCGACACCAGCGGCGGACCGTCTCCCTATGCGGACCTCATGGACGGCAATTCCGAGGGCACCAACCTCGTGTGGTACGACGTGGATTCCACGCACGGCACGCTGACCGTGACCTGGGACGACGTGGGCTACGCTCCGGGGCGCATCGACAAACTCAACGCCTTCCAGATTCAGATTATCAACCGCAGTGATCGCGGCGCTGGCGACTATGACGTCATCATCCGCTACGAGGACATCGGCTGGGTGGACAACCTCGACCCCCTTGGCGACACAGCCGCCGAGGAGAATCCCGCCCGCATCGGCTGGACCGACGGGCAGGGCGGATTCGACGAACCCAAGGAGTCCGGCACCGCCGACGACCTCTTCGATCTCGCCATGCAGGGCGGCAACGTGGGGTCGCCCGGGTTCTGGTACTTCCAGATCATCAATGGCGAATTCGTCGAGATGGCCAAGCATAGCGACGCGCTCTTCGGCGGCGACGGCGACGACACCATCTACGGCGAGGGCGGCAACGACGAGATTGGCGGCGACTTCGGTAACGACAAGATCTACGGCGGCACTGGCGATGACCAGCTCCACGGCGGCGACGGGCTCGACACCATCGAGGGCGGCCTCGGCAACGACTATATAAGCGGCGATCTCGATAACGACCTGCTCTACGGCGACGACTCCCTGTCGACCCTCGGCGGCAACGACACCGTGGAAGGCTGGGACGGCAACGACACCATCTATGGCAACGCCGGGCTGGATTCCCTGAATGGCGGCTTCGGTGACGACTCCGTCAGCGGCGGAGCCGGGGCTGACAGCATCTACGGCGACGACGGTAACGACACCCTGCGCGGCGACGCGGGCAACGACACCATAGTCGGCGGCTTCGGCGCGGATTCCATGGAGGGTGGGGCCGGGAACGACACCGTCCTCGGCGGCGACGACAACGATATCCTCTACGGCGACGATTCATTGAACACCACCACGGGTGACGACTCCATGGTCGGTGGCTTCGGCAACGACACCATGTACGGCGGGCAGGGGCTGGACATGATGTACGGCGACGATGGCAACGATTCCATGATCGGCGGCACTGGCAATGACACCATGGATGGCGGGCTGCACGACGACTACATGGACGGCGACGGCCTGACCTACAGCCTGAGCGGCGGCGGAAACGATTCCATCTACGGCGGCTTCGGCAACGACACCATCTTCGGACGCTCCGGGGCGGATATGCTCTACGGGGCCGATGACAACGACTCCATCGACGGTGGTGAGGGCAACGATACCGTTTCCGGCGATTCCGGCGACGACACGCTCTCCGGAGGCGCGGGCAACGACTACGTCTATGGTGGCATCGGCTACGACGAGATTCTCTACGTCGGCGGTACCGATACCCTCGACGGCGGCGACCACACCGACATCCTGTCCTTCGTCTACGGAACCACCGCCCTGAATATGACCCTCGGCTTCAGCTATGACACCCTCTCCTACGCGGGCTACACCATCACCTACCAGAATTTCGAAGGGGTGGCTGGTACCAACTACGCCGATAGCATTGCTGGAAACATGTACGCCAACGAGCTTGGGGGCGGCGGAGGAGACGACACGCTCTTCGGGTATGACGGTACGGATACCCTCGACGGCGGCGCGGGGAATGACATCCTCGATGGCGGCAGTGGAGTGGACGTCCTCTACGGCGATGCCGATGATGACAAGCTTGTGGTGAGCGACGGCAACGACACCTACGACGGCGGCACGGGCATCGATCATCTCGATTTCGTCAATGGAGCGTCCGGGGCGTCCGTTACGCTTGGCACGGGCGGTTCCGGCACCTTTTCCTACAATACCTACACGGGGACCTATACAGGCATCGAGGGGCTCTACGGTTCCCTGCAGAATGACACCTTTACCGGCAATGCCGACGCCAACGTGCTGATGGGCATGGACGGCAACGACCTGCTCTTCGGCGGCGCGGGCGATGACACCCTCTCTGGCGGAAACGGCGTGGATAACCTTGCCGGGCAGGCGGGTAACGACCTGCTGCTCTACGCTCCCGGCGGCGATTCCTACGACGGCGGAACGGAATTCGACATCTTCAGCTTCGAGGAAGGGACCATCGCGTTGAACATCACGCTTGGCGCGGGCGGCTCCGGCAGCGTGACCTACAACAGTGAAACCAACAGCTATGCGGGCATCGAGGGCGTGATCGGAACATCCCTCGCCGATACCATGGTGGGCAACACCTCGGACAACCTCCTCGAAGGCGCAGGCGGCGCGGACACCCTGACCGGCGGCACGGGCAACGACACCTTCTACTATGCCTCTCCGTCGGATGGCGGGGACTACGTGAGCGACTTCAGCAACACTGGGCAGGACGACGTCTTCCAGTTCGACGGCGCATCGTTCTCGCAGAGCGCCGGATTCCAGAGCGCGGCCATTGGCGGCTACGACGGTACCAACGGCTCCATCGGAAGCAGCTCCGCAACCTTCGTGTGGGATTCGTCGAGCGGGCAACTCTGGTACGACTCCAACGGCGACAGCGCGGGCGGACAGACCATGATCGCCACCGTGGCGGGTGATGCCGTCACAGCGGGGGATATCGACGTGCTTGCCCCGACCTAGGGCATCTGTCGGGGAGGGCCGACCGTCCGCCTTCGCGGGGAAGCCCGGACGGTCGGCCTCGCATGCCGCCAAGAGCGGTCACGGAAGAAGGATGGGAGCGCATCATGTCGGCCAAGCAGAACATAGGCATTCTTGTTGGTGAACCGTGCGTCCCCGTGGCCAATATCATCGCGAAGATACTCGCGGATAACGGCTACCGGAAGATCGCCTACTCCACCGATCGCGACGAGATATTCGTCATCCTCAAGAAGCGCGAGACGGACATCGCGCTTCTCGACTTCGACCTCGCCGTGGCGGACCGCTTTGAACTCATCGACCGCATCGCCACGGACCGCGAGCTCTATCACCTGCCGCTCCTGCTCATGGGGCGGGGGGCGTCCGCCGCCATGGTGGCCGAGGCCCTGCGCCTTGGCGGGCGCGACTACATCAACAAGCCGTTTACGCCCTATCTGCTCATGGTCCGTATCGAGAAGATTCTCTTCGGCCCGCGTGAGCCCATCCGCAGGACCATCTTCAAGGAAAAGGGCGTCAATGGTCCGGATGCCACACATCCGGAACTTACGCCGCGTTCCGAGCATGTGACATTGCAGATAGAGCAGGCCCGCAAGCTGTACGAGGAGGGCCTGAACCTTCTGGAGTTGCGCAAGTACGACCGGGCCATTGCCAAGTTCGCCGCGGCCGTGCGCGTGCACATGCTCTATCCGGAGGCGTACGTTGGGCTGGCCGAGGCCTTTCGCGGGCAGGGCAATCTGGAGCGCTGGGGGCAGTTCATGAGCAAGGCTGCGGAGACCTGTGCGTGGCTCGATAGGGACGCCGCCGCTTCGGACATCTTCGCCAAAACGCGCAAGCTCGACGCCACGGCGCCGAATCCCTTCAAAACCGTGGCCGACCATATGGCAGGGCAGCGCAATGCGAGCGAGCTGGAGCGCCTCTACACCCGCGCGCTGGAGTTGGACCCGCACAACGATGCCGTGCGCCTCGCCCTTGCCCGTGTGCACATGGAGGCCGGACGGCGCGACGAGGCGGCCGGGGTGCTTTCCCAGTTGTCGTCACGCGGCGATGTGCCCGAGGAGTTGCGGGAACTGGTGCTTTCCGTGACGAGGGCCGATGCGCGGGCCACGGCATCAACGGGCGCACGGGTGGACTTCATCGAGACGGCAGCGGCCTTCGACGGGCCGGAGAAGCGCCGGGTGAAGCGGATCCCGCTGGCGGAATATGCCGCGCGACTCCCCCAGCGCGAGCAGAATTTCCACATGATCGATGCCAGTGCGCTGGGCGTGAGCTTCAAGCACGGGGGCGAGTCCTTTGAAATCGGCGAGGAATTGGTTTTCGATCTTGTGTCGATGAGCGGCGTGAAGGTTCGCAAGATGGGGGCCGTGGTCCGGCGCGTCACACCCCTTGTGGTGGGGTGCGAATTGCAGGGGCTGTCGCAGGATCAGAAGGAACAGTATGCGGGTGTCATTCCCTGCGACGAATCCGGAGAGGGCGCGTCAGGGTGATAGGGGCAGGCGGATGGTGAACGTGGTGCCCCTGCCCGGTTCCGATTCGACGGAAATCGTCCCGCCGTGCTTTTCCACGATGACCGAGTGGGCGATGTTCAGCCCTTGGCCTGTGCCCTTGCCGACCTCCTTGGTGGTGAAGAACGGGTCGAAGATGTAGGGCTGGATTTCGGGCGGGATGCCGCAGCCCGTGTCGGTGATGGCGATGACGGCATGGCCGTCTTCCGCGCGCACGCGCAGGGTGATGAGTCCCTTCGCCTCTGAGCCCTTGCCTACCACGGACTCGATGGCGTGGGCCGCGTTGATGATCATGTTCAGGATGACCTGATTGAACTCGTCCGGCAGGCAGACCACGGGCGGCATGCCCGGCGCGATGTCCAGTTCCAGATCAGCCACGTATTTCCATTCGTTTCGTGAGATGGTCACGGTGCTTTCGATGGCCTGCCCGAGGTCCACCGGAACCTTTTCGCGCGCGCCGGGGTGGGAGAAGGTTTTCATGGATTGCACGATTTTCGTGACGCGTTCGATGCCTTCCATTGTTTGCGCAAAGGCCGAGGGAATTTCCTCGTGCAGGTAGTCGAGGTCTACCTCGTCCTTGATGGCGTCGAGTTCTGTCAGTTCGCGCACGGCGGCCTGCGCCTCGCGAGCGGCCTCGGCCACGGCGTCGTAACGCTCGATGAGTCTGGCGTAGTCGTCGAAGGCGTCGCGCAGAAAGCGCGTGTTGTCCCCCACGTACTGCGTGGGGGTGTTGATTTCGTGGGCGATGCCCGCCGCGAGCTGGCCGATGGATTCGAGCTTCTGCGCTTGCAGGGATTGGTGCTGCATGAGCACGAGGTCCGTGATGTCGCTGCCGAGCAGCAGGCAGCCGTGGCGCTGCTCGCCGATGTCCCGGATGGGATGCAGGGAGAGGCCGAGGATGCGTTTGCGCCCGTCGGCGCGGGTGAAATGGACTTCGTCCAGCCGGGAGGATTCGCCCTGCGTCTGGCAGAGGGTGACGGCTGCGCCGACCATCTGCTGATTCCATGCGAGTTGCAGTTCGTCGAGCGTTTTCCCCGATGCGTCGGTGGGGGTGATGCCGAAGGTTTCCACGGCCTTCTGGTTCCAGTGGCGTATGTGCTCCTTCTGGTCCACGCTTATGAGGATGGACGAGATGGACGACAGCAGCAGTTCGAGTTCCGCATTGGCCGTGCGCAGTTCGCGCTCTGTCTCCTTGAGGGCCGTTATGTCGATGAAGTTGTGGACGATGGAGCGCTTGCCGCCAAGCAGGGCAACGATCTCGTTGCCGAGGATGGGCACGTTTTCCCCCGTGGCGGTAACGAGCGTGCCTTGCCCGGACAATCCCCTGATGGCCGCCCCCTCGCTGATGCATAGCGTGTGCTGCCCCGGAACGATGAAGGCCGAGAAGTCGCGGCCGATCAGTTCCTCCCGCGCGAGGCCGATGAGCGCTGAGGCCACGGGGTTTACGTCCAGGATGTCGAAGGTGTCGATGTCTGCGACGATGATCCCCGCCTGCATGCTGTTGAAGATGGTTCGCAGCCATTTTTCGCTTTCGCTTAGGCTACGCTCCACCATGCGCTGTCGCGTCACGTCCAGCGCGAGGCCCACCACCCGGCTGGCCCGGCCGTATTCGTCGAAATCAACGGCCTTGGCGTAAATTTCCAGATGCATCCAGTGCCCATCCTCGTGTCGGAGCCGGAAGCGGGTATGAATATCCTGATCCGTTCCGGAGACGAAATCCCGGTATTCCTGTTGCAGGCTTGGGCGGTCCTCCGGGGCGATGCGCTCCATCCACCAGCCCGCGTCGAAGGCTTCGACCGGAAGTCCGCCAAGGGGAAGGCCCATGAGCGGGGCGATGCGCGGATCGAGATAGCCGGTATCCCGCCGTGGGGGAATCGTGTGCTCGTAGACGACGGCTCCGCTGGTCTCCAGCGCCAGCGCCATGCGTTGCTCATTCAAGCGTAGGATGTGTTCCATGCGTTTGCGCTCGGTGATGTCCTGCCCGTAGACGTTGACGTACCCCTGATCGGGAACTGGGGCGAAGATGAAGGCGAAAGCCCTGTCACCGATGACCATTTCCTCCTGCACCACGTCATTGTGGTGCAGGCAGGCGCCAATGGCGCTGGCGAACGCTTCGGGAAGCGCGTCGAGTTGCATGTCTGGTTGCATGTCGGGTGACATGTTGGGCCAGATCGCGTCGCGGGCGGGAGCGTTGGCGTAGAGCACCGTTCCGGTGGTGGACATGCGCATGATCGGGGCGGGGTTCTCGTCCGGAAAGCGGGCGAGGGCACGGCGTTCGCGCTCAATGCGGCGCTCTTCCGTGACGTCGCGCAACATGAGGAGAAGGTGGTGACGCCCGCCGTAGTCGAGGCTGGTCGCCCGCAGGTCCGATTCGAAGAAGGTGTCGTCCGTGCGCCTGCATCGCGGGGATGCGGAGCGTTCGTCGTATGCCGCGATGCTCTTGAGGATTCGTGATGCTGTTTCGCAGTCCTCGGGGTGGATGATCTCCGCGAGCGGGCGCCCGGCGAGGTCGCCTTCCCCAGCCCGGAAGAGTTTCTGCGCCGCGCTGTTCGCCTCGCGCACGGTGCCCGAGTCGTCGAGGATGAGCAGCCCGTCGGAGACCGCCTCGAAGATGATTCTGTAGAGGCGTTCGCGCTGTTCGATCTCGTGTGTGCGTTGCTCCACGCGTTCTTCGAGCAGGCGGTGGGCGCGGGTGTTTTCGCTTGCTGCGTCGCGCAGTCTGGTCATCAGCACGTTGAAGTGTCGGGCGATGGTCCCGAGCTCGTCGGTACGGATTTTCGGCGTATTCTCGGCGGCATGGGCGGTATAGTCGCCCATGGCCGCACGCTGCATGGTGGCGAGCAGGCGTCCCATGCGGGCCTGGGTGCGTGTCGCGATCAGAAGGGCCATGAGCAGCCCGGTAGCCAGTCCTGCGCCGGTGACGCCGAATACGGCAGTGCGCAGTGGTCCGAGGTTTGCCCCGAGGGCGTCCGGCGCACCGCAGGTGAGCACGACCCATCCGGATTCCGGCATGTGCAGGTGGTGTAGCCGCAGGTGCCGAGGCGCTGGGGATGATGGCAGTATGGCCATGATGTCCTGAAATCCGGCGGGGGAATCGAGGGCGTTATGTATGTAGGGTACGCCGTTCACGTCGCGCAGGTGCTTCATGTTGGCCTTGAGCCACGGGTGGATGACGACGGAACCCGAGGTCGTGATGATGGCCGAGAAACCGATGGGACTGATGGTGTTGGCCATGACGCCAGCGCGCATGTCCTCCGGGTTCACGAGGTTCTGCATGGCGGAGCGCTCGACGCTGACGGAGACGATCCAGTCCCACGGCAGGAAGTGGACCATGTATAGCATCTTGGGCACCGGTTTCGGGTGGAATTCGTCGAGCAGTTCGTATTCGAGGTATCCGGTCTTGCGCCGGAGCTGTTCACGGATGAACGGGAGGGCGCTTGCGTCCCGCCCTTCGATTTCCTTGCGGGGGTGCAGGACGACCTTTCCGCGTCCGGTCAGGATGTGGATGTAGCCGGTGGGGCCGATCCTGTGGTTGCGCAGGATGTCGTGGGCGCGTTTCTGCGCCTCGGCCTCGGTCAGTTCGCCCTGGGCCGCTCGATTGAAGAGAATGTTCAGGATACGGAGTTGCTCTTCGGCCACGGTGCGCAGATTCTCCTTGACGGCCGTGGACGAGGTGGTCCGGACCAGCGTGACGATGGAGGAGGCGCAGTGCTCCAGTTCTGCGTCGAGCCGCAGTCTGTCCGTATGGCGCAGGGACAGTTCGAGCGTGGCCGCCACGGAGCCGAGGGCGACGATGAAGATGGCCGCGAATGCGACGAAGAAGCGGAAGGCAATGCTGGTGCGCAGATTGGCACCCGGCACTGCCGTCCCTTCGGTGCGGCGCGTTTCCGGAGGTGTGGAGGTGGCCATCTTCCAACACTATGTCACGCGGGGGTTCTGCACAACACGCATCCGCGCTTGCGTGGGCCGTTGGCATTTTCTCCATGCGGGGGCGCTGGCGGGGGCTGGCGAGTTCTGGTACAGATTGTCTTTCGCGTAGCGCGGTTGCGTGCGCATGGAGGTCGTCATGGGATTGAGGACTCAGTTGCTTGGAAGCCTGATCCGTAAGCAGTTCGAGGAGCATTCCGACGAGCTGCGGGCCGAGGTGGACCGGGTGAAGTCCATTCGCAGTGTTGCGGATGCCAAGACCTACGCCGCGGAAAAGGGCGGGGAAGCGAAGGAAATGTGGCGCGAGCACGGCCCGGCCGTGAAGTCCGCCGTGCGTCGGGAATGGGAACGCCTCCGGAAACGGTGGCAGGACGATGACGGAAGCCGTTAGGGCTTCGATGGCAGGAATGCGGGCATGCTGTTCGGTATCGAGAATTTTTTTGTGTTCATGGCTGCGGGGATTCTGCTCAATGTGACGCCGGGGCCGGACATGTTCTATGTGGCCACGCGTAGCGCCGGGCAGGGGCGCGCGGCCGGAGTGGCCTCCGCGCTGGCCATCGCCTGCGGCGGTGTGGTGCACACCATGGCTGCGTCGCTCGGGCTTTCCGCCGTGCTGGCGCATTCCGCGCTGGCCTTCGACATCGTGCGCTGGGCCGGCGCGGTGTATCTGGTCTGGATGGGGCTTCGGCTCATCCTCTCCCGTCCGGAGGCCGACGCGCACAAGCGCCTGCCCGATGCCCCCGTGGGGAAGATTTTCCGGCAGGGGCTGGTGGTCGCCATTTTCAATCCCAAGGTCGCCCTGTTCTTCCTGTCGTTTTTGCCGCAGTTTGCCAATCCGGCCTCGGCGGACTTCGCCGTGCAGGTGCTGGTTCTGGGGCTCACGTTCTGTGCCACGGGCCTCGCGGTGATGACGACCATCGCCCTGTGCTTCGGGTGTGTGAATGCGTGGGCCTCGGGCCGTCCGGGCCTGCGTCGTTTCCAGACCCGCGCCACGGGCGGCGTGTTCGTGACCATGGGGCTGTGCCTCGGTCTCGCGGAGCGCTAGCGCGTTTGGGAGGTTCGCATGGGCAGGGAATTCGATGAACTGGCCGATGGCCTGGTGCAGGAAACGCTCGTCGAGGCGGCGAACACCTTCTTCGGTGCGCGCAAGAACCTCGACGAGGAGATCGAGGCCTACCGCAAGGCCGCCGACGATTTTGCGGCGGTGGAGGCCGTGGTCCTGCGCAAGGCTGGCGCGCTCAACTATCTTTTGCTCGAAGGGCGGGCCGTGGCGGACTTCTACACCGCCATCGGCGTGTCGGCTCCGCATCTCGTGGATATGCCGGACCCGGCCGTGCGTGACACGGACGATCTCGAACCGCTGCTGGTTCTGACCACACGCGGACGCTACGTAGGGCTGGTGCTAAACGCCTATTCCGCCCTCGCCTCGGAGGTGGAGGCCTATCTGCACGGGCGTTATTACAACGCCTCGGACGGCTCGGGGCGCAAGTTGATCACGCCCAACTATTCGCACCTGCATAAGTGGTGCGGGCGGCTGAACGAGAAAATCCGCGACGTGAACGAGAACCATTCGCCCTCGGGCACGCTGTGCTTCGTCAAGGGGCTCGACGCGTCGCTTCTGGAACGCCAGCGCCTGTCCGGGGCGACATTTGACAACTACTGCCAGGAACTCGACGAGGAACTGAAGTTCAAGCCCGTGGAGTGCCTTGGCATGAACTACATCCATCCGCCGGACCTGCCCGAGCTACGAGCCGTGAAGCGTGCCGTCACCGCCTTCGCCCGCTCGCTGTACGCGGCGCACCGCGACGAAGTGAAGCGGCTGCTGACCGGTTTCGCCACGCCTTCCGCAACCCGGCATGACGGTCGCATGGACTGACGTCCGACTGTTGCGGGATGGGATGGCATCGCCCGCAGGGGGCTGCGCCTTTCCTGCCACGCCGAAAGGAGAGAATCACATGTGGGAATCGCTGCCGCGAGGCATGCAGATCATCGTCATCACGGCCCTGTTTTCGGTTATCGCCCTTGTGGGCGGGGCGCTCATCGTCCGCCGTCACAACCGGGACCACTCCGAGCGCGACGGCGAGTAGGCCCGCCGTCTTTACTCCCGCCGCGTGTTGGTGCATAAGACCGCGTGACGGCAGGGGATTGGCAAGGCGGGCACTGTCGGCCCGCCAGACAAACAGGAGAGAGACGGAGTAGCTGATGCGGATGATGAAGCTTCTTATCAAGGTGCTCGGCTTCGTGCTGGCCGTGCCTTTCATTACCTATGGATTTCTGGGACTGATTCGCTTCCTGCGGCTCGAGAACGTCATCGACTCCTATCTCGGCCTCGTCGGTTCGTATAAGAACCCTGTGACCGCGTTCATTCTCGTGGTGATCGGCGTGTGTCTGGTCTACGGGTTGAACGCGCTGTCGGACAAGCTGCGTTGAAACCGTCCTCGCAATCCGTCGTACGCTCCACGGGCGCAGGCCGCCTTGGCCTGAAAATCGCCTATTTCGCGGCGGGCATCGTATTTATTCCCTTGAGCCGTTTTTTTGTGCCGTTCTGGGTGCGTTTCCCCATCCTCGCCCTGTGGGCGGTGGGGCTGGCCGTCATGCTGGCGCGGCACCTGTCCCGCCCCGACGAGGATCGGTCCCGACCTCGGGGCTGACAGACGGGGCCTTTCGTCGTAGGTTGAAGCATCCCCCTTTCCACTTCAGGTGCGTTCGCACGAAGGGAGAAGCACATGGACGATAGGCGCAAGCGGAGCCGGGTCCGCACGAGATTTCCCGGAGTTGTCTTCTGCGGTGGGGATGATTTTTCCATCGCCACCGAGAATCTGAGCCTCAAGGGCGCGTTGTGCGAGGTCCTCGATGAGAGCGTGGATGGCCTCGTTGGCGAGCCGTGCATCATGCGCATCACTCTGTCGGAGTCGGCGGTCATCGAGGTGTCCGGAATCATCGCCCGCGCCGAGGGACAGGTGCTGGCCGTGGATTTCGAGAATATGGACCCGGATTCCTACGCCCATCTGCGCAATGTGGTGCGCCTCATGGCCGAGGACGCCGACCTTATCGACGAGGAGCAGTTGACCGGCGGCTTCGGCGACGAGGACGACGCGGATTTCGAACGCTGAACGCACCGGTTGCTGTTTGTTGCGAGGTTCTGGCGGCTCGTCGGGTCGCGCGCGGCCTGCGGTCCGATTCACCTCCCCCCGCCCATTTCAAAGTAAAAAACGCCCCCGCGCATAGGCGCAGGGGCGTTTCGTCGTTCATAGACCGTGGAGCGTTTCGGCTAGATGGCCCCGGCGGCGCGCAGGAAGGTCTCGTGGCGCTCGCGGTAGGGCGGGAAGCCGAAGAAGGCGGAGCCGGAGACCAGAACGTCCGCGCCAGCCTCGACGAGGTCGGGGGTGTTCTCGGGCGCGCAGCCGCCGTCCACCTGAATGAGCATCTCGGGATTCCAGTCGTCGCGCAGGAGCGCCAGCTCGTGGATCTTGTCGAGGGTGAAGGGAATGAACTTCTGTCCGCCGAAGCCGGGGTTCACGCTCATGATGAGCGCCATGTCCAGCTGGGGGATGAGGTATTCGATGTCGAAGAGCGAGGTGGCCGGGTTGAGGGCCACGGCGCACTTGGCACCCATGCGGCGGATTTCGCTGACGGTGCGCTCCAGATGGCGGGTCGCCTCCGCATGGACGCAGATGAGGTCCGCGCCTGCGTCGATGAAGTCCGCGATGTAGCGCTCGGGTTCCTCGATCATGAGATGCACGTCGAAGAAGAGCTTGGAGCGCTTGCGCAGCGCCTTGATGATGGGAGCGCCGAGGGTGATGTTGGGCACGAAGCGGCCGTCCATCACATCCCAGTGCACCCACTTGAGTCCTGCCTCCTCCAGCGCGGCCAGCTCGTCGGCGAGGCGGCCGAAGTCGCAGGACAGAAGCGACGGGGACAGGATGAATTCTCTTTCCATGGTTCCTCCGGCGTCGGCTATTCGTCGCCGCCGTTAGCGTTCATTTTGAAGTCCACCTTGATCTTGTACATCATGTCGGCGGGCAGGTTGAGGATGTCGATGCCCGTCTTGCGCGTGATGGCGGCGAGGGTGTCCGCGACGATCTGCTCGGACTCGCCGATAAAGGTGAACCAGATGTTGTAGTGGTGCTTGCGCAGGTAGTTGTGGGTCACTCCGGGATGCGCGTTCACCTCGGCCACGAACTCGTCCAGCTTGTCCTGCGGCACGCAGGCCGCGCACAGGGTGGAATGCCAGCCCAGCTCGCGGGATTGGAAGTTGCCGCCAATGCGCCGGATGACGCCCTGCTCCTTGAGCGCGCGCACGCGGGCCAGCACCTCGGACTCGGTGAGTCCAATGTTCTCGCCGACCACGGCGTAGGGGCGCGGCTCGATGGGAAAGCCGGACTGGATGATGTCGAGGATCTGCTTGTCGAAGTGGTCCATCAGCTCTTCCCGGTGGCCCTGCGCGGGGTATGGGAGCACAAGGGTTCCTCGGCGAGGTGGCTCCCGTTCATGGTGTACGCACGGGCGCGGCAACCGGCGCAGACCTTGTGGTACTCGCACACGCCGCACTTGCCCTCGAAGCAGTCCTGATTGCGGAATTCGAGGAAGTGCTTGGACTTGGCCCATATTTCCGGGAAGGGCGTGGTGCGGATGTTGCCGCAGTCCAGTTCGAGGTAGCCGCAGGGCTGGACCTGACCGGTGTGCGAGATGAAACAGAAGCCCACGCCGCCGAGGCAGCCTCGGGACACGGCGTCGAGCCCGAAGTTCTCGAAGGTCACCGGGATGCCGTCCTCCTTGGCCCGCTGGCGCAGGATGCGGTGGTAGTGCGGCGCGCAGGTGGCCTTGAGCTGCATGTCGGTGGTCTTGCGGAAGTCGTAGAACCAGTTGAGCACGGCCTCGTATTCCTCGGCGGAGATGATCTCCTCGCCGAGTTCCGCGCCGCGCCCGGTGGGCACCAGCAGGAAGATGTGCCACGCCGCCGCGCCGATCTTCTCGCACAGGTGGAAGATGTCGCGGAACATGCCGAGGTTGCCCTTGGTCACCGTGGTGTTGATCTGGAATTCCAGACCGGCCTGCTTGAGGTACTCGATGCCGCGCATGCTGGCCGCGAAGGCACCTTCCACGCCGCGGAAGGCGTCGTGGCTGGTGGCGTCGGGTCCGTCGATGGAGATGGACACGCGCTCGATGCCCGCGTCCTTCATCTCCCGTGCGGTTTCGGGGGTGATGAGCGTGCCGTTGGGGGCCATGACGCAGCGCAGGTCCTTGCCCTTGGCATAGCGCACCAGCTCCGGCCAGTCCTTGCGCATCATCGGTTCGCCACCGGTGAAGATGATGATGGGGCTGCCGGTCTCGGGGAAGGTGTCGATGAGCGCCTTGGCCTCGTCGGTGGAAAGCTCGCCGGGGTAGGGCTCGGTGTGCGCCTCGGCGCGGCAGTGCTTGCAGGCGAGGTTGCAGGAGCGGGTGATCTCCCACGCGATGAGCCGCAGCGGCGGCACGCCGTCCTTTCCGGAGGTCTGACCGTGGGGGCAGCCGCCGGGGTGGCCGCCCGTGCCGTTGGGATGGCCGCCGGGATGCCCGGTGGGGGCGGCGGCGGGGTGCTCGAAGCTGTGTTTCGCGTCGCTCATGCTACTTCCCCTGCAGTTTCAGGAAGTCCTCGGCGAAGTAGGTCATGATCAGCTCGGCACCTGCGCGCTTGATGGCGGTGAGGGATTCGAGCATCACGGCCTTTTCGTCGATCCAGCCGTTTATGGCGGCGGCCTTGATCATGGAGTATTCGCCGCTGACCTGATAGGCGGCCACGGGCACGTCGAAGCTGTCGCGCACCGCGCGCACGAGGTCGAGATAGGGCATGGCGGGTTTGACCATGATGATGTCCGCGCCTTCCTCAATGTCGGCGGCGGCTTCGCGCATGGCCTCACGGGCGTTGGCCGGGTCCATCTGGTAGGTGCGGCGGTCGCCGTGCGAGGGGGCGGACTCCGCTGCGTCGCGGAAGGGACCGTAGAAGGAGGATGCGAACTTCACCGCGTAGGACATGATGGGCACGTCGATGAATCCGGCCTCGTCAAGGGCGGTGCGGATGGCGAGCACGCGGCCGTCCATCATGTCGGACGGGGCCACCATGTCGGCTCCGGCACGAGCGTGGGACACGGCGGTCTTCGCCAAAAGGTCGAGGGTGGCGTCGTTCTGGACGAGGCCCTTGGTGTCGCCCTGCGTCAGCAGGCCGCAGTGGCCGTGGGAGGTGTACTCGCACAGGCACACGTCGGTGACGACGACCAGCTCGGGGAAGCGGTCCTTGAGGCGACGGACGGCCTTCTGGACGATGCCGTTGTCGTCGTAGGCGGCGGAGGCCACGGGGTCCTTCGTGGCGGGAATGCCGAAGAGCATGCAGGAACGCAGACCGTTGGCCACGGCGGCGGCCACCTGTTTCTCAAGCTCGTCGAGAGACAGCTGGAACTGGCCGGGCATGGAGTCGATGGGTTTCCTGAAGGTCACATCGTCGGTTTCGACGACGAAGTAGAGCATCATCAGGTCTTCGGGGCGCACGATGGTCTCGCGCACGATGTCGCGCATGGCGGCGCTGCGGCGCAGCCGGCGGCCCCGGTAGAATGCAGGCAGGTCCATGGACTGGTTCCTCCTCATGCGGGAATGCCGGGGTGCGCGCGGGCGCACCCCGGCGGGAGTGTTAAGCGGGGATGTTGTGTCTGTTCTTGGCGGCTTCGGCCATCTTGGCGACGTTTCGCCGCTTCGAGGCTTCGACCTCACGGGCGGCGAACATTTCGCGCAGTTCCTGATCCTCGCGCTGCTCCATGACGTTGGTGCAGCGGCGCTGATGGATCTCCACCGCCTGCTCCAGAACCGCCTTGGCGCGGAAGCCCTGAAGCGCGTGGTAGAACAGGCGCGTTACCGCCTGATCTCGTCGTCTGTTAAATAGCACGCCGGGTCGGGCGCCCAGACGTCCCCGTAGTAGGCTTCGGCCCGAGCCCTGAAATTGCCTGCGCAGATGCCGAGGTACTTGCATTCGGCACACCTTCCTTTCACGTGGCTCTTCTTGTCCTTGAGCTGGTGAAGAAGTTCGATGTTGGGGTCGTCCCAGATTTCGGAGAACGGCCGTTCGAGAACGTTGCCGAAGGTATGGTTGCGCCAGAACTGGTCGGCGTGGACCTGACCGTCCCAGGAGATGCAGCCGATGCCTCGGCCGGAGTTGTTGCCTTCGTTGAACTGCAGGAGCTGTTCGACTTCCTTGGCGCGCTCGGGGTCTTCCTTGAGCAGGCGCAGGTAGACCAGCGGTCCGTCGGCGTGGTTGTCAACGGTGAGGACTTCCTTCTCCAGCCCGTCGTTGAAGCAGGCGCGGGTCTCGTCCATGATCAGGTTGACCGCTTCGCGGGTTTCCTGATGGTCGAGGTCTTCCTTGATGAGTTCGGAGCCGCGGCCCGAGTACACAAGGTGGTAGAAGCAGATGCGGGGGACTTCGAGTTCGCGCAGGAGCTTGAACAGGGTGGGAATCTCGGCCTGATTGCGCTTGTTGATGGTGAAGCGCAGGCCGACCTTCAGGCCCTCGGCCTTACAGTTCTCGATGCCGCGGATGGCGCGCTTGAACGCACCGGGCACCTGACGGAATTTGTCGTGGATTTCCTCACCGCCATCGAGGGAGATGCCCACGTAGGACAGGCCGATCTTCTTGAGTTCGGCGGCCTTTTCCTTGGTGATGAGGGTGCCGTTGGTGGAGATGACGGCACGCATGCCTTGTTCGGTGGCGAACTTTGCGAGGTCGGGCAGGTCTTCGCGGACCAGCGGCTCGCCGCCGGAGAAGAGCATGACCGGTGCGCCGTAATTGGCGAGGTCCTTGATGATGACCTTGGCCTGTTCGGTGCTGATTTCGTCCTTGCCTTCGGGATCGACGGCCTGGGCGTAGCAGTGAACGCACTTGAGGTTGCAGCGGCGGGTCATGTTCCAGACCACGACCGGCTTCTTATCCTTGGAGAACTGCAGCAGGTGCGAGGGCAGCTTGCCGGATTCGCGGCCGTAGCGCAGGGCGTCCGACGCTTCCACAGCGCCGCAGTACAGTTTCGAGATGCCAATCATGAACGACCTCCGTATGGATTCACCGGGCTTTGCGCCGAGAGGAGCGTACCGGCGGATGATTCGGGCCAAACGCCGACACGTCCGGCGCGGGCGACACGCAACATAGTCTTTACGGCCCCGGGAGTCAAAGCGCGAGGCGCATTCTGCACATTTATACCAAGTAAGTATGAATTGGGCCTTGTGAAGGGGGGCGTCCGCTGGGCGACGGTTCATGCGTTGCGCGGGATGTCGGACGCTTGCAGGCCACGACGCGTGCGGCAATCAGCGGCACGGGGCGTCTACGGCCGCGCTGTGCGCCGCCTGCGCGAAGGGGGCGATGCCAAGCCGGGTGACGGTGTCGCCCAGCCGTTCGCCGCGTGCCATATGTGCAAGATAGGTGTCGATGAGGGCCGTGGCGACGCGGGGAATGGTCTGCACATCGAAGATGCCGGGCAGTTGCTCGCCAAGGCGCGGGTGCCGCCCGAGCTTGCCGCCGACGAGGACACGCAGTCCCGTTCGTTCGATGGTGAGCGCGTCGCTGGGGCAGGCCGTGGCGCATTCGCCGCAAGACAGGCAGCGCTCCCTGTCGATGGCGGTGACGCGTCCGTCGTGGATGACAAGGGCGTTCTCGCGGCAGGTTTCCACGCATGCGCCGCAGCCGGAACACGCGTCGGCGTCGAGGGCGGGAACCGCCGCGCCGATCAGGCCGAGGTCGACGATCTGCGGCTGCGAGCAGCCGTTGGGACAGTGGGATATGGCGATGCGCAGGGTGTGGTGCGGCTTTGGCGTTTCGCCGAGGCGTTCGGCAAGGCGGGCCGCGATGTGCGCGGGGTCGAGGGCTTCGCGAAGCGCGTCGGCGAGGTGCGGGGCCTGAACCGCGCAGTGCGGGCAATGTTCGGCACCGCGACAGACGGTGATGCGCAGGCCCGCGCAGGGGCCGTGGCCCGATGCATGTGACGAGTGGGGAGAATCGGGGGTGTGTGATGAGGTGTGCATGCCCGCAGCGTATCGGCAAGGCGGGCGCTTGTCATTGACCTGTGTCAAGGAACCCCCGCCGGGGAGCCTGCGTCGGGGGCCCTGCGTCGGGGTGCCTGCGTCGGGGCACCAGTCTCGGGGCTGTGCCACCAGTGCATCGAAAGATTCATGCAGTTCGCTACAGGGCGGATTCCTCTGGTTTGCCGGATTCCTTGTCCGTCTCGTCCGTCTCCTCGACGTTGTTCCAGTGGCGTACGGGCTTGCCCATGTCCGCGGCCAGCGCGTTCATGATGGCCTGAACGGGAGCGATGGGCAGACGGTCGTGCTGGGTGAAGAAGACGAAGTCGCGCGTGCGTCCCGGCGCGATCTGCCCTGTCTGGGCCATGGACCACACGAGTGTGCCCGTGGCGGCGTCGTGGATTTCGAGGCGCAGGGAAATAATCGTCTCGCCCTGCGTGCCGCCGAACATGATGTTCGTGATCTCGCCGCCCACGATGAGGTCCGTGTTTGCGACCATGGCGAGGGGCTGGGCGTCCTCGGCCGTATACCACTGGGCGTCCTCGGCGAAGATGAGCGCCGGGAAGACCTTGTCCTGCAACCAGCGCTGCCAGAGGACGCGGGTCAGCTCGCGTCCGAGGTGCTGCGGCTCGTCCACGCGCTGCATCACGCGAAACGGAACGAGCACCGCCGTCAACGGTCGCATGGGGCGGTTTTCGGGGCGGATCATGATCTGCACGTCGCTACGGCTTCCGGCCTCGTCGATGTAGACGTCGCCCGGACCGGACAGGTCAAAGTCCGCAGCGCAGGCGGAAAGGAGCAGCAGCGAAGCCGCGAGGGCGGCGAGAAGGGCGGGACGCGCGTTCATGCGGAGGGGTCTCCTTGCTGGTGGTTTCTGCGCCGGAGGGCTGGACGCTCCTCCGGCACAGAAGGGAAAGCAAGATGCGTACCGCGATGGCGGCCTACTGGATGGTCGTCGTCGGGGACGGGGCGGAGTGCATGGACTCCAGAAGCTGATCGCGCGAGGAGATGAGGCTTTCGCGCAGTTCGAGGCGTTTTTGGGGGGACAGGCGTTTGAACTCGGGCTTGGACGCCAGCGATTCCAGTTGCTCCATCTCTTCGCGCAGGCGACGGATGCGCTCCTGAAATCGCGGCTCGTTATGCCAGAGTTTTGACGCCGCATCCACGAGATCAAGCAACTCCGCCGAGAGCTCGAGGAACGAGCGCGGATCGATGTCGCGGGCCATGCGGCGGGCGTTGAGGATATTTCTCCAGCGCCTCTTCAGGGCCTTGAACATGCCTTCCCCCTGTGTCGGTACTAGAACATCTGCTGCGCCGTCTCCGGTGAGAAGAATACCGTGGCGGCGACGAGGGCCAGCAGCAGGAACAGCGGCAGCGACAGCGCGAGCGACACGCGGGCGTAGCTGGTGCGGTGCGCTTCCTTGAGCCCTATGCACATGAGTACCATGTACCACAGGGAGCCCGCCAGAGGTCCGAGCACGGGAAATACCGCAAGAAGCGACGGCGATGACGCGTAGCAGTTGACCCGGAACGTCGCCTCGAAGCCGGACTTCGACGCGCCGAAGGCCATGAGCAGGAGATGAATGATGCCCGTGGTCGCGATGATGGCCAGCGTCATGAAGATCGGCAGGACGAGAAGCACCGCGAAGGCGCTGGCTCCTGCCACGGCGTGTTCCGTGCTGTCGGTCTGCCCGCCGCCGATGTACATCATGATGTCGAGGCCGAGCACCTGCCAGATGGTCTGGAACAGGGCCGAGACTTCGCTGACGAGCAGGTAGAAGACCATGGGCCGCGCAAGGCCCATCTTCACCGGCATGGTCGAGAAGAACAGCTTGGGGCTCAGGCACGCGCGTTTGACCGTCTCCTTGAGACCGCCGAAAAAGCCGTGCTCGTCGAGGCGTTCGAAGGGCACGTCCACCGTGGGGTGCTCGTCCTCGCGGGGGGCGTGCCCGCGCCATGGCGTCTCGTCGCGGTTGTCGTTTTTGTCGCCCATATCCTCAAGGCTGACCCAGATGTCCCGGCGGGGCTTTTCGGCGGTCGGGGATTCGGCCTGCGCGGGCTGCTCCTCGGGCGTGGGGGTCTGCGGCGTTGACGCGGCGTTGGGCGTGACGTCCGCTACCGGGGCGACAGGCGTGGCGTCCGTTGTCGGGATGGGACCATCGGCGGGCGTTTCGCTGGCCGAAGTTGCCGGTTCGTCAATGTCCTGTGTGGGCGCGTCGGCCTGTGGGGCTTCCGGCGCATCGGGGGCGGCGTCGGGTGTGACATCGGGAGTAACATCGGGCGCGACATGAGGCTCTGTTGGCTCGATGGTGGCGGCCTGCGCCGTCTGGGCGGCGGGTTCCTCCTCCAGCGTGAAGTCCTGCGCTTCGGAATCCAGCTCACGGAAGCGGAACTTGGTCCCGCACTTGGGGCAGGTGGCCATTACGGAACGGGCGGGCACCTTGTCGTCGGGCACCTCGCGCGAAAATTGGCAGTTGGGGCAGAGTATGTTCATGTAACACCCTTTCGGATTTGCATATCGAAAAACAGTAACCGCAAGGCATGGGATAATCAACCAGCCGGGCGTGTCAAGCCGGGGGATGCGCAAGCGTCAGCACGCGGACGTCCCTCGCCTGCGCTGCATCGGGCAGAAGGGGGCACGGCACGCGGGGATAGTCGTCGTTGAGCATGTGGCGAACGCTGCCGTTGCCTGCTGCGTCGAATACGTCGAGCTTGCGGCGTAGCTGGGCGTCGTCCTTGAGGATGCGCGAAAGGTGCAGGATTGGCGCGTCGAGCACGATGCCGAGTTTTCCCTCGATGCAGGTGAGCCGCTCGTGGATGGGGCGCTCGTAGGACAAATCTTCCGTTCGCCGATACAGGCGCAACTGGAGATCCGGCCACAGTCCGTAGCCCGCCAGAAAGGCCGAGGTGTCCGGGTACAGGGTGCGCCGGGTGAAGAAATAGCCGCCGATGTCGTTGGTCTGTCCCGCTGCGGCCAGCAGGCGGACGGCGTCCCAACCCGTGGCGGTCAGGCGTTCGTCGGCGTCGAGGGAAAGCACCCAATCCGTCGTGCACGCGGCGAGCATGGCATTGCGCTGGGCTGCGAAATCGTTGCCCAGCCTGCGCGCCACGTGGCGTACCGGCACGTCGCAGGGATAGTCGCGAGCGGGCGGTTCGTCAGCGTCCCAGACGGCCACCACCTCCGAGAGCCACGGCGGCAGGTGGCGGAAGAATCCGCGTAGCCCGGAGTCCTCGGGCGAGAGAATGGCCGCGAGGCCGATGCTCGGTGCTTCTGCCACGCCCGCGCCGAGGGACAGGGACGAGGCGGAGTGGAACAGGCGCGAAAGTTCGTTTCGCCGGTCGTCCGAGCGATCTTCGGGGTTGATGCGCAGGGCGGTGTTGTCCGGCGTCAGGCCGCACAGCGCCCATAGGACGAGATGCGCCCATGGCGAGGTGTCCGCGAGGATGTGCGTGCGCCCTCGGGCGGCGAGGCTGTCGAGCCGCCCCGTGGCGCGGACCGCTCGCAGGCGCTCCGGGCTTGTCTCGCTGACCACGATGGCGATGCCCTGCGGCAACGCAGCGTCGAGTTCCGTGACCAGCCGTCCCGACCCGATGCCGAGAACGAGAAGCGTCGAATGCCGTTGCGGGCGAATGGCGCGCAGGCAGGCGAGGATGTTTCGCGCTGCGGTGTCGTCGTCCGGAGCTTCGGGAAGCTCGGCGCAAGGGGACTGCATGCGGAAGGAAAGAATTTCCGCGGTGTAGGCGTCAAACGGATGGGCCGCCGGATGCGTCGGCGAAAGCGGGGATGTGTCTGTCATTGGGCCTTCGGCTGTCGAGCAGTTCCTGATAGATGATCTCCAGCCTGCGGACCACGGTCTGCACGCGGAAGAGCCGCGTTGCCTTGTCGCGTCCGGCCTCGCCCATGGCGCGGGCTTCCTCCGGATTGGTCAGCAGGCGTATGACGGCGGCGGCGTAGTCGTCATCCGTGGCGGCGACGAAGCCCGTGACGCCATGCTCCACGAGTTCGAGCTGGGCGTTGTCGCGCAGGCCTTCGGCTGGATGCGTGACCACGGGCAGGCCGGATGCCATGGCCTCGGCGATGGTCAGGCCGAAGCTCTCGCCCGTGTCGTTGGCGTGGGCCATCACGCTCAGCGTGTCGAGGAAGGCCGCAAGTTCGCCATCGGTGTGGACAGCGTCGCAGAATTCCACATGCTTCTCAAGCCCCCGGCTGGCAATCCACTCGCGGGCGTCTTGCGTCGCGCCGATGATGCGGTAGCGGAAATCGGGTAGGGCGGCGGCCACGCGCGGGATGAAGCGCAGGGCGAACATGGACCACTTGCCGGGATCGGGGCGGGAGATGCGCCCCACGGTGTGCGCAGCGAAGTCGCGCTGCGTGGGGGAGGCCACGAAGGCGTCGGTGTCCACGGGGTTGTAGAGCACCTGATGGCGCGGTGCCTCGGCCGGGACGCCGTTGATCGCGCGGTAGCGCTCAAGGCAGAAGCGCGACACGAAGAGGTGGCGGTCGATGCTGGCGGCGCGGGGGCTTGGGTCGAAGCGCCCGAAGACATTGGTCTCGACGACGAAGGGCACCTCGGCGAGGGCGAGGGTGCGCAGGAGCTTCGGTTCTGGCCAGCCTGCCCGGTGCAGATGGACGATGTCCGGGCGCAGGCGCTCAAGGAGCCCGAGCAGATCCCCGCCGACGAGGACCTCAATGCCCGCGTTGGTCAGGGCGCGGCGACGTTCGCCGTCAACAGGGCTGTATACACTGGCGTGGAAGCGCGCGCGGTCGAGGTGCGTGACGAAGAGTTGCATGGTCTTCTCCGTGCCGCCGAGGCCGAGACCTGCGGCGACATGGAGAATGCGTGCGGGGCGGGGCATGGTTTCTCCGCGCTATTTGACGAGGCCCGAGGGGCCGTAGGTTCCGGGCATGCCCGCGCGGCCCGGCCGCAGGGGGCGGGGCTGCATGGTGCCGGTGCCGGGGCGGCCGATGGGCTGCGTGGGGAACAGGCCGGGTGCCGGGGCCGGAGCCGAGGGCTGCGCGGGTTCCGGCTGCTGCGCCGCATGCTGTTCCTGCGCCGGTTGCGAAGCCGGTTCGGGAGGTGTCGCGGGGGCTACGGGGGCCGGAGCGACAGCCGGGCGCGGAGGAACGGACGACGCGCCGATGGGGCGCGAAAAGCCGAAGAGCGGCGTCGCGGCGGGCGGCGTCGTTGCCTGCGTGGCGCTCTGCTGGGGGGCGGATGGTGCTACGTGCGGCTGCGCTTCGGCATGCTGCGGCGCTTCGGGGGCCGACGCGGTGGGTGTGGTCTCCGAAGCCGTGGCCGGAGCGGACGGCTTGCCCTGAATCTCGCGGAAGGCGTCCTTCAAGCCGTCGAGAATGCGGATGACTTCGTCGATGATCTCCGTGTTCATGTCCATGTTTGCCCGCAGCAACCGGGTGTTGCAGAAGAAGTAGAGCTGGTGGAGGTTCTGGGCGACTTCGCCGCCCTTTTCCGCGTTGAGGCTCTGATCCAGCTCGGCGATGACGTCCATGGCCCGCGAGATGAGCATGCCCTTCTGGGCGTAGTCCCGCTCGGCGATCTTCTCCTTGGCCTGCCGCAGGTATTTGATGGCACCATCGTAGAGCAGGATGAGGATATCACCCTGCGAGGTGGTGCCGATCTGTGTCTTGAGATATGCCTTCGCGCCTTTCTGCATGGAATGCTCCTGTTGAACCGGCTACTTCGTGGAGAGCTGCTTGACCTGATTCTCAAGCGAGGTCTTCAACTGGTCATAGTAGCCGAGCGTTGACTCCAGACGCGCGAACTTGAGGCGCAGCGTCCGTTCGAGAGTCGTGAGGCGTTTCGCTTCGTACTCGATCTTTTTGTCGAGGTTGTCGACGATGTCCTGATAGTTGCGTTCGAGAATGGCCAGCGGGCCGCTGGTGGAGCTGGTCAGCTCGTCGAGGGTGGAGACCATTTCAGCGGCCTTGCCCTGCTTGAGCCTGATCTCGCCGCTGTAGTTGCCCGCCGCAAGGTTGTTCACGGTGATGGCCAGACCGGCCTCGGGAAAGCCCGACTTGCCGGTGATGCTGGTGCCGCTGATGGAGGCCTCGTGTCCGTCGATGGTGGCGGAGGTGATGTTGCCCGCTCCGTCCACGGTGTATTCGATGTTGTAGGTCCCCGGATCGGTGTAGTTTTTGATGTGCGAGGAGTAGGAGAAATCGGGCGAGTTCGATTCGCCGAGGTAGTCCGCGCCGAAGAGCTTGGCCACGGCGTCGGAGTCCGCGGTGATGGCCTCGCGGAAGATGGATTCGTCGAAGAGGAGCATGCCGCGCGTGGGGGAGCCTTCCGTCGCGTCGGTGGTGATGCCGAGCTGGGACAGGGTGGAGACGGTGTCGTCGTCGTAGTCGAAGCCGACGCCCTTCTGCGCGGTGACGTTCTTGAGCTTGGACGAGATGATCTGGAGGCCGTAGTTGCCCTGCAGCAGTGCGCCCTGCTTCTTCACGTCGTCGAACTTGGTCATCTGGAGGATGGTGTTTCGCACCTCGTTGACCTTGTCCACAAAGGTGCGGACCTGTTCGATGATGGCTTCATCGTCGTTGGCGACGCCGATCTCGGTCGTTCCCGTGTCGAGGAAGTTCAGCGTCACGCCCTCGATGGCGTCGGAGGACGAGTTGGAGGCGATGGAAATCCACGTTGCCGCAGGCCAGCCGTCCACGCGGAACTCGGCGTTCTGCGCGGCCTGAATCTCACTGAAGTCTGCGGATTCGAAGCCGGTGAGCGTGGTCGTGGAGAGGATGGTGACCTTGTTGTCCTGCCCGAGGTCGAGCCCCTTGAGTTGGAGGTAGTAGCTCGATCCGTCGTGGAGGATGCTCGCGCGCACGCCGGGGTTGTTGGCGTCCTTGTTGATGAGGTCGCGCAGGCCCTCAAGCGTCGTGCCGTTGGGCACGTTGAGGGTCATGGTGTCGGTGGTGGCCGCGTCGATGGGTTCGGTGGTGTCCGGACCGTAGGCGAAGGAGAAGACCAGCGCGCCGCCCGAGGAGTTCACGGCGTCCGTCTTGGCGGCGAAGGCGGTGGTTCCCGCCTCCACCTCGACCTTGGCGAGCTGGTTGACCTCGATGGTGTGCGTGCCTTCCGTGGCCTCGCTATTGGCGGTGGCCGACAGGACGGCGCTGTTGCCCACGGTGACGCTCTTTTTCAGGAATTCGTCCATGGTGTCCATGGAACTCATGTGCGACTTGAGCGTCAAGAGGTCGGTGTTGAGCACCTGGAAGTATTCCTGCTTCTTGACCCAATCGGCCTTCCAGACTTCAAGGCGGTTCTTGTGGAAGCTCTCTGCCTTGACGGTGGCCTGAATGATGGAGTCGAAGTCGGTGCCGTTGCCAAGCCCGGTGAAGTGAATCGCTCCGGATGATGTGAAGTCCTCTGCCATCGGATTGCCTCGCGGGAAAAAATTGCCGGAAATGGTCCTCTCCGCCGTGGATGATGCAATCGCGATGCCATTTTGGCAAGCATGTCGGGCCGTGCGCCTCGCGCACGGCCCGATCCGTTTTGTTCTCGATGCGACTCCCGGAGCCGGTCAGGATTAGCCGCCGAGGAGCTGCATGGCCAGTCTGGGCAGGGAGTTGGCCTGCGCGAGCATGGCCACCGCCGCCTGCGACAGAATCTGCTGCCGCACGAATTCGGTCATTTCGAGGGCGACGTCCACGTCCGAGATGCGGGACTCGGAGGCCTGCAGGTTCTCCGCCTGAATCTGGAGGTTGGAGATGGTGTTCTGCAACCTGTTCTGCAGTGCGCCGAGCTTTGCGCGGATGTTGTCCTTGGACACGATGGCTTCGTTGATGCCCACGAGGGCGTTCTGCGCCGCGGACTGTGTGGAGATGCTGTAGCCCTTGTCCGTGGTGTCCGCCTGATTGCCGAGACCGAGTGCGGATGCCGTAGCCGTGTCGATCTTGATGTAGTAGTAGTCTTCCGCGCTGTCGTTTTCAGTACCGAAGTGGACCTTCATCTGGCCGGTGCTCGTCAGGCCTGTGCCGTCGTGCGTTCCGGACAGGTTGCCGTTGAGCAGATGGATGCCGTTGAAGTCCGTTGCGTTTGCGATACGGGTGATTTCCGACGCCATGGCCTGATATTCGGAGTCGATGATCAGGCGCTGGTCCGAGTTGTATGTGCCGGTGGCAGCCTGTTCGGCCAGTTCCTTCATGCGGATCAGCTTTTCGTCGATGACGGCGAGCGCGCCGTCGGCCGTCTGGATGAGGGAAATGGCATCGTTGGCGTTTCGCACGCCCTGGTTGAGCGACGCGATGTCTGCGCGCATGAGTTCGCGGACGGCCAGTCCGGCCGCGTCGTCCGCCGCGTTGCCGATGCGAAGGCCCGAGGACAGACGTCTGGTTGAGATGCTCAGAGCACCGAAGGATGTGCTCAGATTTCGGGCGGCGTTCATCGCCATGAGGTTATGATTGATAACCAGAGACATGTTACTTTCCTCCTTGAAAGTGTGTGTCCGTACCCTTGTCGTTGGCGTCCTTGCCATTATGTGGTGGGCTGAATGCCCGGGGTCGTGTTCCGGGTCACCTCCTTGAGGCCTGTGTAGTGCAGTTTGTTTGCATGTTGTATCGACGGTGAATGCATCAAACTTTAGACTGCAACGCTGGCTGGATGCTGCGCCGTGTGTAATGTGTAGATAATGCGAAAGGTTGTACTCTTTAAAAAGTACTGATTGTGAATTTGATGTTTAAATTTGTGTGTTTGCTTTGCTGGTCGTGTTTATTTTATTGATTTTGCATCGAAAATGGCGGCTGTAAGATGGAAACAAAAAGCGCCGCAGTGCATGCACTGCGGCGCTTTCATCAACGATGTCGGGAGAATGCCGTCAACTTTCCGTGGGTTGGCAATCCGGGCTTTTGACGCTGGTCGTGGCTTCCATGAGGCGTCGGGCCGCGTCGTCCGGGTCGAGCCCGCGTCCGGCGGCGATGGTGCGCAGGTTGTCCTCCGCGTCCGAGGCCCGCAGGTAGAGCGGCTCGATGGGCGCAAGGGTGAAGTCCGCCGCGCATGCCGCCTCGGCCAGCACCTCGGGCGAGAGGTGGTTGAAGCGCACGGGAAGGATGATGGCGTCGCCCGCGTGCTCCGCGAAGAATTCCCCGTTGCGGTCGATGCCGCTACCGAGGATGTGCAGCGGGCGGGGCAGGGCGTCCAGCGCGCGCTGTGCGTCTTCGAGGGAGAGCGCCACAGCCGGAGCCAGCGCGGTGAGATCGTGAGCGCAAAAGGCCTGCATGTAGACCTGCCGGGTGCGCGAGTGCGTGATGACGGCCACCGTGCCGGAGACGAGCGGTGCCGGACCGGCCGCCAGAAGGGGCAGGTAGTCAAGCCCTGCGGTGGGAATCTGCGCCGCGCGCGACATCCCGAGGGCCGTCGCCAGAATCATGCGCAGTCCGGTGAAGCTGCCCGGTCCGCGGACGCAGGCCACGCCGGAGAGATTGCGGGGGGTGAGGTCCATGCCGTCGAGAAGCGCCTTGAGCGCCGGGGCGAGGAACTGCATGGCGCGGCCGGGGACCGTCCATGCCTGTGCCGCGCCGACCATGCCGTCCTGCGCGAGGACAAGCTGGAGCCTGTCCTCCGTGCCGTCGAGGATGAGGACCGGTTCGTCGAACCGGGGTGCTGCCTTTGGTTTACCCATGATGCCTATGCTACATCGCCGAGTTGAAGAAGAGGCGGTAGATGTCGTTGTAGGTGGCAAGGGCCATCAGCGCGATGAGCAGGAAGATGCCGATGCGCGTGGTGAGGGCCTGCCAGTGTTCGGGAACGGGCCTGCGGAAGATCATTTCGAGGGACAGGAACAGGATGTGCCCGCCGTCGAGGACCGGGATGGGGAACAGGTTGAGCAGGCCGAGGTTCACGCTGATGATGGCGGTGAGGAACAGGACTTCGAGGAAGCCGCGCTGCGCCTGCTGGTTCACCATCTGGGCGATCATGATGGGGCCGCCGACGGTGTCCAGCGGGACGACGCGCTCGATGAGCTTGCCGATGCCGCGCATGGTCAGCTCAATGACTTCCCACGTCTGGTTCGCGCCTTCCACCAGCGCCATTCCCGTCCCGAGGGGGATGGTGACGGTGTCGCCCGAGGAGCTGACGCCGACCATGGGCGTGGTGATGGTTTCGCCGAAGATGTTCTTGCGCTCCATGAGCCGGGGAACGACGTTCAGCTCAAGGGACTGATCGCCACGGCGCACGGTGAAGGCGAGGGAGCGGCCCTCGCTGGTGCGGATGGCCTCGGCCATTTCGCGCCAGTAGGCGATGGGCTGGCCGTCCACGGCGGTGACCATGTCGCCCGCCTCGATGCCGGCCACGGCTGCGGAGCTTTCCGCCTGCACGCCACCGATGGAGGGCGTCAGCTCCACCAGCCCGGTGGACATGAAGATGCCGGAGTAGATGGCCCACGCCAGAATGAAGTTGAATACCGGACCTGCGGCGACCACGAGCATGCGGTGCAGCGGCGGGCGATGCGCGAAGCTCTCCGTCTTGGTGAAGCCTTCGGGCAGTTCCTCGTCGAGGTTGTCGCCGAGAAGCTGCACGTAGCCGCCGAGCGGAATGGCCGAGAGCTGGTAGCGCGTGTGGTTGCGTGTGAAGGAGAAGATTTTCGGTCCGAAGCCGAGGGAGAAGGTCCGCACGCCAATGCCGAGCACGCGGGCGGCGAGGAAGTGACCGAGTTCGTGGAAGAAGATGAGCGCCCCGAGGACGAGAATGATCGCGATTGGTCCTTGCATGTTGCTGTGGCCTCGGCGCGTGCGCGAAGCGCTTCGCCGGTTGGGGTGAAGAGGCGGCCGGGTGCGGCCCGTCCCCTAGGCGGGGAGGCGGCTGCGCACGGCGGCCCGGGTTTCCCGGTCGAGATGGAGGATGGCTTCGAGGCTTTGGACGTCCGCGCCGCGGTGGGCGTCGAGCGCCTGCCGGATGATGGCCGGGATGTCCAGAAAGCCGATGCGTCCGTCCAGAAAGAGTTCCACCGCAACCTCGTTGGCTGCGTTGAGCACCACCGGGTGGCTGGGGCCAGCCTTGAGAGCGTCGTAGGCGTAGCCCAGACAAGGAAATATATTTAACGCAGGTGCCTCGAAGGTCAAGTGTCCAGCCTTGACCAGATCGAGCGGCTCAAGCGAAAGGGCCAGCCTGTCCGGCCAGCCCAGCGCGTAGGCGATGGGGATCATCATGGTGGTGGGGCCCATGTGGGCCAGCATGGAGCGGTCCTCGTACTCCACGAGGGAGTGGACCACGCTCTGCGGATGCACGACCACGTCTATGCTTTCGAGGGGCAGGCCGAAGAGGTGGTAGGCCTCGATGACCTCCAGCCCCTTGTTCATGAGCGTCGCCGAGTCGATGCTGATCTTCGCGCCCATGGACCAGTTGGGATGCGCCAGGGCCTGCTCGCGCGTCACGCTGCGCAGTTCGTCGAGGCTTTTGCCCCTGAATGGACCGCCGGACGCGGTGAGCACGAGGCGGCGGATGTCGCGCGGGTTGTGGCCGCACATGCCCTGAAACAGGGCGTTGTGCTCGGAGTCCACGGGCAGGATCACGGCACCGGTCTCATGGCAGACTGTGCGGAAGAGGTGTCCGGCGAGGACGAGGGCTTCCTTGTTGGCCAGCGCGATGGTCTTGCCGGCGCGGGCGGCGGCGAGCGCCGGGGGCAGCCCGGCAGCGCCGACCTGCGCGGCGAGGATGATGTCCGCCTCGGGCATGGTGGCCAGATCCACATAGGCCTGCGGGCCCACGAGGATGGCCGGGGTGTAGCCGCCGGGGAGCAGGGCGCGCAGTTCGTCGGCCGTTTCGTCGTTTAGCACGGCGAGGAACGGGGGACGCAGGCGCGTGGCCTGTTCGGCCAGCAGGCGTGCGTTTCGCGCACCGGCCAGCGCCAGCACGTCGAACTTTCCGGGGTGCTCGGCCAGCACCTTGAGGGTGCTCACGCCGATGGACCCTGTGCTGCCGAGGATCACCAGTCTCCGGGATTCGCCGGAGTGGGGAACGAGAGGGGAAATGTAGCTCATGATCGAGTCTCGAAACGTTGACCGACGTGGGCGGCGCGACGCACGTGCCGTTCGCGCTGGGGGTTATCTGAAAAAGTGGAAGACGGCATCGAGTCCCGCGTAGGTCGCCACGGCCAGAAGCAGGCTGTCGATGCGGTCCAGCACGCCGCCATGACCGGGCAGGAGCGTGCCGGAGTCCTTGACGGACTGCCTGCGCTTGAGGGCGGATTCGATGAAGTCGCCGAACTGCGAGGAAATGTTGAGGCCCATGCCCAGAAGCGCCCACATCCACCACGGACGGCCTGCGCCCGCACCGGCGAGCATGTATTCATCCACCCCGCCAGCGATGAGGCACACGAGCACGGAAGCGGTCATGCCGCCGATGCTACCGGCCCACGTCTTCTTGGGGCTGATGACGGGCCAGATCTTGGGCCCGCCGACGAGGCTTCCCGCATAGAACGCGCCGGTGTCGGCGGCCATGACCGCCGCGAGCACGACCACGATCTCCACGCGCAGGAAGCTGAAGAAGAACTGGAGCATGACCGGGACGTACATGAGACCGGTCACCAGCACGGAGGCGAGACCGAAGGAGTTCGCCTCCGTCTGTTCCTCGGGATGGCGCGAGAAGCGCAGCAGGAAGGCGAGGCTGGATACCCAGAACGCGCCGATGAGCGCAGCCAGGATGAGACCGTAGTGACCGGTCTTGCCCGCCCAGAGAATGAGCACGCCAAGCGCAGCGCCAGACAGCCGCAGCCAGGTGTGGCGGGCGTCCTTCCAGAACATGCCGTAGAATTCCCACAGGCCGACCGTGGCGATGGCCGCGAGCGCCGCGAATTCGAACCAGCCGCGTGCGGCGATGGCTCCGGCGAGGATGGGGAGAAGGATGACGGCCGTGAGGATTCGTTTCTTGTGAGAGCTGTTCATGGTGGTGATGTGGCCGCTGGCGCGGTCTGGGTTAGGATTCGTCCCCGGCGGGGGCTCTGTCGTGTTGGGCATCCTCGCCAGTGGCACCGAAGCGGCGGGCGCGCGTGGCGAAGGCCGCCAGCGCCTTGTGCAGTTCGTCCGTTCCGAAGTCGGGCCAGTAGGTGTCCGTGAAGTAGAATTCCGAGTATGCCGCCTGCCATAGCAGAAAATTCGAGAGCCGCAGTTCGCCGCTGGTGCGGATGATGAGGTCCGGATCGGGTTGACCGGCGGTGTAGAGCTCGGCGGCGAAGGCGTCCTCGGTGATGGCGCTGGGCGCTAGGCCCTTCGCGGCGAGGGCGCGGCAGGCACGGAGGATTTCGTCACGCCCGGAATAATTGAGCGCGAGATTGAGGGTCATCCTGTTGCCCTTGGCGGACCGATCCACAGCCATCTTGATGGCCTGTCTGGTGGTCAGCGGCAGTTCGGAAAGCTCGCCGAGGATGCGCAGGCGGATGCCCTGCTCGATGAGTGATGGCATCTCGCGCTTCATGAAGCGCACGAGCAGATCGAAGAGGAAGGCGACCTCGTCCTTGGGGCGGGCCCAGTTCTCGCGGGAGAACGTGTACAGCGTGACGTGCTCGATGCCGAGGGTGCGGCATTCGCTGACCAGCGTCTTGGCGGCTTCGGTTCCGGCCTTGTGGCCGTCGCTTCGCGAGAGGCCGCGGGCCTTGGCCCACCGGCCATTGCCGTCCATGATGACCGCGAGATGTCGGGGCAGGGTGTCGAACGTCGGTGTCATGCTCCGCAGATGCCTTTTGGGGAGGGTTTCGGAAACGGAAAATCCTGCCGCACCCAGCCGGGTGCGGCAGGACGGAACTGTTTCCGCAGGGGAGGCCTAGATCTCCATGATCTCGGCTTCCTTCTTCTTGAGGGCCTTTTCGGTTTCCTCAACCATGGAGTTGGTGATCTTCTGGATCTCGTCCTGGCCCTTGCGCAGGTCATCCTCGGTGATGGTCTTGTCCTTTTCCATCTTCTTGAGTGCCTCGTTGGCATCGCGACGGATGTTGCGCACGGCGACCTTGCATTCCTCGGTGTACTTCTTGGCGACCTTGGCGAGGTCCTTGCGGCGTTCCTCCGTGAGCGGGGGAATGGCGATGCGCAGGAGCTTGCCGTCGTTCACCGGGTTCAGGCCGAGGTCGGAGGACATGATCGCCTTCTCGATGGGGCCGAAGGCTCCACGATCCCAGGGCTGGATGGTGATGGAGCGGCTGTCCGGCACGGCGACCGAAGCGATCTGCTTGATGGGCGTGGGCGTGCCGTAGTAGTCCACGAGGACGTCGTCCACGAGGCTCGTCGACGCACGTCCGGTGCGCAGTCTTGCAAACTCCTTGTCCAGGCTGGCCAAGGCCTTCTTCATTCTGTCCCGACAGTCATCCATCACGGACTTCATGGTTCATTCTCCTCCTTCGACGATGGTTCCGATATTTTCGCCGCAGACGACTTTCTTGATGTTTCCGGTCTCGAAGAGGTTGAATACGACGATGGGGAGGTTGTTGTCCATGGCCAGAGAGATGGCGGTGGAATCCATGACCCCGAGGCGTCGGTTCAGCACTTCGATGTAGCTCAGGCGCGGGAACAGCTGGGCATCCTCATGCACCATGGGGTCCTTGTCGTAGACACCGTCCACCTTGGTTGCCTTGAGGATTGCCTGCGTGTGCAGTTCCGCCGCCCGAAGCGCCGCTGCGGTATCGGTCGTGAAATACGGGTTGCCGGTTCCTGCGGCGCAGATGACGACGCGGCCCTTCTCGAGGTGCCGGATGGCCCGACGCCTGATGTACGGCTCGGAAACCTCCTGCATGGAGATGGCGCTCATCACCCGGGTCTGCACGCCTTCCTTTTCCAGTCCGTCCTGCACAGCCAATGCGTTCATCACGGTGGCCAGCATGCCCATGTAGTCACCCTGGGCACGGTCCATGCCTTTTGCGCTGGCCGCCATGCCACGGAAGATGTTACCGCCGCCGATGACGAGGGCGACCTGCACTCCCAGCCGGGAGACTTCCGCAATTTCGCGACAGAATGCGCTGACGGTTTCGGGGTCTATACCGAAATTTTTCTTTCCCGCCAATGCCTCGCCGCTGAGCTTCAGCAGCACCCTCTGGAACCGCAACTCACTCATTTTTAACACCTTCCGGGCTTTTGTTGTTGATTTGCGCGGGCGTACAAGAGTGCGCCCGCGCAAAAGATTGGGAAAAAAAGGCCAAAAAAAACGGGCCTTGCGGCCCGTTTGTGGGAGCGTCTACTCTTCGTCTTTGACGTCGTCGCCCAACGCGATGCGGGCGAAGCGTCCAATCTGTATGTTCTCGCCGAGAACGGCGATGAGCTCGTTGAGCAGATCCTTGATGGTGCGCTTGTCGTCCTTCACGAAAGGCTGCTCAAGCAGGCAAACTTCCTTGTAGTACTTCTGCACGCGGCCATCGACGATCTTCTCGGCGATGTGCTCGGGCTTGCCCTCTTCCATGGCCTGGTGCTTGTAGATCTCACGCTCCTTGGCGAGCATGTCCTGGGGCACCTCTTCGGAGGAAACGCACACGGGGTTCATGGCAGCGATCTGCATGGCCACGTCCTTGGCAAATTCCTGGAAGCGCTCGGCCTTGGCGACGAAGTCGGTCTCGCACTTGATCTCGACCATGACGCCGAGCTTGCCGTTGGAGTGGATGTAGGAGCCGATGAAACCCTCGGAGGTGGCGCGACCAGCCTTCTTCTGGGCCTTGGCAAGACCCTTCTCGCGCAGCCAAGCGACAGCCTTTTCGGTGTCGCCGTTGCACTCGGAGAGAGCCTTCTTGCAGTCCATCATGCCTGCGCCAGTCATCTCGCGCAGGTCCTTAACCATAGAAGCGGTGATAGCCATCGTTACTTCTCCTCTGCGGATTCTTCAGCGTCCTCGACCTTGGCGGCCGCAGTCTTGTCCTCTTCCTTGGCGTTATCGGCGGCCTTGGCCATCTGGACTTCCTCCTGACGGGCGGCGCCTTCGAGGCAGGCGTCGGCGATGGCGGCGGCAAACAGCTTGATGGCGCGGATGGCGTCGTCGTTGCCGGGGATGACGAAGTCGATCATGTCAGGATTGCAGTTGGAGTCGCACACGGCCACGATCGGGATACCGAGCTTGCGGCACTCGCGAACGGCGATCTCTTCGCGCTTGGGGTCGATGATGAAGGCCACGGCGGGCACGGACTCCATGTCCTTGATGCCGCCGAGGGAGAGGTTCAGCTTCTCGACCTCGCGGGTCATGCCCACGATCTCGCGCTTGGGGAACTTGTTGATGGTGCCGTCCTCGAACATGCCCTCGATCTTCTTCAGGCGCTCGATGCTGTGACGGATGGTCTGGAAGTTGGTCAGGGTGCCACCGGGCCAACGGTTGGTCATGTAGTTCTGACCAGCGCGGTTGGCTTCCTGGGTCATGGCTTCCTGGGCCTGACGCTTGGTGCCGATGAAGAGCACCTTGCCGCCATTGGCGACGGCGTCAGCGATGAAATCGTGGGCCTTCTGGAACAGACGGACGGTCTGCTGCAGGTCCATGATATGGATGCCGTTGCGAGCGCCGAAGATGTAGGGACGCATCTTGGGGTTCCAACGACGGGTCTGGTGACCGAAATGGACGCCGGTCTCCAGCATCTGCTTCATGTTCACGTAAGCCATGGATAATTCCTCCTGGGGGTTGTTTTCCTCCATCCCGGTTGCATAACGTCCAGAACCCGTCCACATGGACGGGCACCCACGGGCGTATCCGGGATGTGCGGGATTGAAATCGCGGCGTTGTACGCGAAATGCAGCTCTTTGGCAAGCCCAAAGAAAGCCTTTCGCCGCCGGATTCGTTTACTGCACGGGGGCGGAAGATGTGTCGTGCCCGGCGTGCGTGTCGGTCGCAAGTGCCTTGATGGAATTTTCGAGCGTCCCGATTCCGGCGATGTTCACCTCGATCAGGTCGCCATTGGCGATGGCGGTTTCCATCCCCGTCGAACCGATGAGTACCACGTCGCCGGGTTGCAGGGTCATGATGCGCGAGATGCGGCTTATGGCCTCGAATGGGGAGAGGGCCAACTCGTCGAGCCGCATGTCGCAGCGCGGTTCGCCGTTGACGCTCGTGGTGACCACGAGTTCCTCCGGCATGTCGATATCCGTTTCGAGAAACGGACCGATGGGTGCGAATGTATCGAATCCGCCCGCCGCCGTCGAGCCGGGAGCCGACAGGCCGGGGACCGTGGCGGAAATGTCGTTGGCGCATGTGAAGCCGAAGATGAGCTTGCGGACGTCCGCGGGGGTTGTTTCCCTACACTGATGCCCCATGAGGACGGCGAGGCATGCGCTGGAACTCGCATCCGTGGTTCCTGCGGGCAACAGGACGCTCTGCGACGTGCTGATGATGCACGACGGCGGCTTGAGGCTGATGTCGGGCGTGCGCGATCCGCCGGGTGAGCAGTCGATGCGCACGATCTTCGACGGCACGGCCAACTGGAGCAGTCGGGCCTGCTCCGGAGGAATTATCCCGCCCGTTCCGCGCGTCCTGTCGAGGGACATGAGGCCCTCCTCGGTGACGCGGGCATAGAACGAGGTTCCGTAGTGTTCGATTCTGATTATGCGCATGCTTCCGCCTTGGCTGGAGGTGACGGGCCGCATGGGCCGCAGATGCATACAGCTATATACCAGCCCGGGGGGAGCGTGTCTAATCCGTTGGAAGAAATATGCGTCACCCTTGCGCCTTGACAAAGCCCTCGGCGCGGCTCTAGAGTCCACGCATGAACAACACGCACGAAATCCTCGCAGCTTCCTACAGCTATTATTATTCCGCAGGCAGGGCCTGGGGGGGCTGGTGCGTTGCGCGCTAGGGCGCGCGAATACCGCTGAAACCCGAGAGGCCGTTGGATACCATCCAGCGGCCTCTTTTTTTTGTGTCATTTTGCATATATGGGAGTCCGCAGGAGGAACGCCATGCACATCGGAAAAGCCATTCGCTTCGAACGCATATTCAACCGCAACACCGGCCGCGCCATCATCGTCCCGCTGGACCATGGCACCACCATCGGCCCGGTGGACGGCCTCATCGACATGCGCGAGACCCTCTCGCACATCGCCTCGGGCGGAGCCAACGCCGTGCTTATGCACAAGGGCCTCGTGCCCTGTGGCCATCGCCAGCAGGGACCGGATATCGGCCTCATCGTGCATCTTTCGGCCAGCACGTCCCTGTCGCCCTTTCCCAACGCCAAAACGCTGACCGGAACCGTGGAGGACGCCATCCGCCTCGGTGCCGACGCCGTGAGCGTGCACGTGAACCTCGGCGACGAAACCGAGCGTGAGATGCTGGCCGACCTCGGCCGTACCGCAGCCCGCGCGGCGGAGTGGGGCATGCCCATTCTCGCCATGATCTACGCCCGTGGTCCCAAGATCAAAAACGAGTTTGATCCCGATGTCGTGGCGCACTGTGCCCGCGTGGGTATGGAGCTTGGCGCTGACGTGGTCAAGGTGCCCTACACCGGCAGCGTGGAGAGCTTCCGCCGTGTCGTGGCCGGGGCGTGCGTGCCCGTGGTCATCGCTGGCGGTCCCAAGATGGACAGCCCGCGCGAACTGCTCCAGATGGTCTCCGACTCCCTTGAGGCGGGCGGCAGCGGCCTGTCCATCGGTCGCAACATCTTTCAGGCGGACGACACGTTCAACATGGTTCGCGCCCTTCACGGGCTCGTCCACAAGGGTTGGGACGTGGACGACGCGGTTTCCGTGGCGCAGGGCGTCTAGCTCCTGTGTCCAAATGAACAGGCCCGCCGTGGTGAGATTCCATGGCGGGCCTGTCCGTTTTCGCCCTTGCGGGCATCTCCTCTCTCCTGCCTACGAAAAATCGAGAGACATCCTTCCTTCGCCGCGAACGGGGCCACGGTGGTAGGCGCGCAGCGTATAGCGCAGCACCATCCACGCATCGGCCAGCGCGTCGGGAATGAAGGACGGAACCGACGGGACGCCGGTCCGCCGCTGCCGTGACGGCATGCGGGCGGGGTCGCCAAGTATCCGCTTCAGGGTGCGCTCGGCGTCGTGGCTGCCGTTTTCGCGGGTCAGCGCCGCGACGATCTGCCGCGCGGCGTGCTCGGGGGCGTCCGTGAAGTGGCTGGCGCGGGCGATGGCTTCGTACACCTGGGCCTCGCTGCCGCAGAGCTCCATGGCCTGCGCGTAGGCGCGGCCAGCTCCGGTCCAGTCACCACGGCGGACCATGGCGAAGCCGAGGTCGAGGAAGGGATTCTCGGACTCCGGGTTGACCTTGAGCGTCTCCACGAAAACGGTTCTGGCCTCGCTGTAGCGCCCCATGCGCGAGTAGGCCGCAGCCGCCAGCCGCATGTACTTGCGGGCTTCCTTCTCGTTGCCCTTGCCCGCCCATGCCTTTCCAAGCCCCTCGTAGGCCTCGGCATAGAGCCTGTCGAGGGTGACTGCCCTTCGGAAATCCACGATGGCCCCGTCCCAGTCCCTGCGCGCCAGTCGCATGCATCCGCGTTCGTAGAAATCTTCCGGCCTGCCCGCGTCGTTTACGACTTCCTCGAATCTGGCGATGGCCCGATCCAGCTCGCCGTCATCCGCCTGTCGCTGTGCCCGAGCCAGCGCGGCCCGGCGTGCTGCGCTGGGGGCGCTGCCGCGGCGGACGTTGTCGAGTTGCGTCTGGAAGGACTGCATGGAGTAGGGGCGTAGCAGGTAGCCCGCGCATCCTGCGGCGATGGCGTCGAGCACGGCCTCCTCGCGGGCGTCGGCGCTGACCATGAGTACGGGGATGTCGGCCAGTGACGGGTGTGCCTGCATGCTGGCCACGAAGGAAAGTCCGCTTGTGCCCTCAAGTTTCTCGTCGCACATGACGATAGTGGGCACCTGCGTCTGCATATGCTCCAAAGCCCCCGCCGCGTCGGCAAAAATTGCCACCTGACGCACGCCACAGCGGCGCAGAAAGTCCGCGTCCATGCGGGCATGGGCCATGGACGCCGCAAGGATGACGGCGCTGGCGGTTTCGTGACGGTCTTCGGTGTGCTGTGTGCTTCTGGTCATGATGTTTCTCCGGGATGCAACTGCTTCATCGGCAGAAATGTCCCGCGCTTTAGCCCCGTTGGCGGGATGGGCATGTCTCGGAATTTTTATGATTATTTCTAACACTCCGTTATCGTTGATGTATCTGTGTCAGTAGAAAATGAGGCGGCACGGAAATTGAATGATGACCGACGGATAGACCCGCAAGGGCGAGAGGGAAGACGGAGGAAGGATGAAACACAGGAAGTGCTGCCGCTGCAGGCATGAACTCGGCGAATGGGATATCTATGTCAACGGCCCGCGAGGCCCCGTGTGTGGGGACTGCATCGTGGAGGAGGGACTGAGCGTGTGTCGGCCCGAGGATAAACGACGTAATGTCGTATGGCTGACGCGTAAGCCCGTCCCTATCGACGAGGCCTTGCAGGGGTGGGGCAAGTAGTGTCCAGGTCGGGCGAATCGCGAATGTCGCCCATCGGACAGGTGCGGAAACTCCAGTGGGTTTTCGCACCTGCTCTTTTTTTGTGGATTCGCCGGGTTGGTTGCGATTGGTGGAAAAATGGGCGAAATGGGGCTTTCCAAGAACTTTACAATTGCGTTACGGATTGTGCCCGGATGACAAACCGGAACCATCGCCCATTGGGCGGAGGCTTTGACAGATGTCCGGCTGTTGCGATGCGCCGGATCAATACATTGGTATTGGGGGAACACAATGAGAGGGAAGAGTATCTTGGGCTCGGCGGTGCTCGCCGTGCTGTGTGCCGTGTCGCTGGCCTCGGCCGAGGGGTATGTGGGGTCCAAGGCCTGTGGCGAGTGTCATGAGGCGGAATACGCCCGCTTTCAGAAGCATTCGAAGAAGGCGCATTCGTGGGAGAGCGTGAAGGTGATGGCCTCTGATCTCACGCAGAAGGAACTGGCCAACTGCTACGAGTGTCATACCACCGGCTACGGCAAGGGGGGCTTCCGGAGCTACGAGTCGACGCCGGAGCTTGCCGATGTGGGCTGCGAGACCTGCCACGGCGCGGGCGCTGCCCATGCCGATGGCGGCGATCCGTCGCTCATCCGCCGGGTGCCGGAAGTGGAGCAGTGTCAGGTCTGCCACAACGCAGAACGTGTGCAGGATTTCGACTTCAAGCCGCTGATTCACAGCGGGGCGCATTAGGAGGTCTGCCATGTTCGGATATTTCAGACATCGTCTCGGCGCGAAGGTAACTCTGCTCGTCTTTTGCGTGAGCTTCGTCGTGTTCGCCGTGCTGGCGAGCGTGAGCGCCCGCTGGCAGAAGGCCGACTTCACCACCAATCTCGCGGAGTCCGTGGGGCAGACTGCGGAGCTGTTCCACCACGCCATCGCCAAGCCCATGATCGTGGGCGACGACAAGGGTACCCGTGCCCAGTTCTCCTTCATCCGCGACAACTATCCCGACGTCTCCGTCCACATCACGAACTTTCGCGGCAACGTGACCTACAGCACGCGCACAGCGGATGAACGCAAGGATATGGCGCAGGTCTTCGACAACGAGGACATTCTTTCGCTCACCTCCGGGCTGCTTGGACGTGAAGGGGAGGTCGGAAGGCTCGTCGAGGACGACGGACGCCACCTCTACGTGCACGCCACAGCCATTCCCAACGAGCGGTCCTGTCACCACTGCCACGGCGCTTCGCAGAAGATTCTCGGCGAGATGGTTCTCGTGCAGGACGTGACGCCCGCCATGGTGGCCCTCGATTCCCAGCTTGTGGAGTTCGTGGGGCTGTGTGCCGTGGGCATGCTGGTGCTGGTCCTGACCGTGGTGCTGTTCCTGCGGCGGCAGGTGGTGCGCAATGTGCGGGCCATCGCCGATGCCTCGAACCGCATCAGCGCCGGTGACCTCAACGCCGAGTTCCGCGTGAGCACCAGTGACGAACTGGGGCAGATGGCCGACAATCTGGCCGAAATGGTCGGCAAGCTCAAGACACAGCTCGGCTTCTCGCAGGGCGTGCTCGAAGGCATCACCATGCCTTGTGCGATCATCGGGCCGGACAACCGCATTGTGCACGTCAACGCCGAGATCTGCCGCCTGCTGCGCAAGTCCGGTACGCCAGCCGATCACGTTGGCGCGGCCTCCGGGCAGTTCTTCTTCAACGATCCCAAACGCAAGACCGTTTCCGAGTCCGCTTTGGAAACCCGCAAGCAGGTTCGCAAGGAGATATCCTATCCCTTTACAGACGGCAGCGAGCTGATCATCGACATCACGTCCACGCCGTTCTTTGACATGGATGGGAAGCTCCTCGGCACGCTGGCCATCTGGTTCGACCTGACCGAGGTCCGCACGCAGGAGCGCCGCATTCGCGAGCAGCACCAGCGCATCGCCAACGCCGCCGTGGACGCGGAGCAGGTGTCATCGCAGGTCGCCGCCGCCTCCGAGGAGCTGGCCGCGCAGGTCGAGCAGTCCAACCGGGGTGCCGACGAACAGCAGCACCGCACCGCCGAAGTGGCCACGGCCATGGAGGAGATGAACGCCACGGTCATCGAGGTCGCCCGCAACGCAGGCAACGCCGCCGAACTTGCCGAGCGCGTCCGCAGGCGCGCCCATGAGGGCGACGAGGTCGTCACCGCCTCTGTGGAGATGGTCAACGTGGTTTCCGAGCAGGCGCAGGCGCTTCGCGGAAGCATGACCGAGCTTGGCGAGCGCGCCGACGGCGTGGGACAGGTCATCACCGTCATCGAGGACATTGCGGACCAGACCAACCTGCTGGCGCTCAACGCGGCCATCGAGGCCGCCCGCGCCGGTGACGCGGGCCGTGGTTTCGCGGTCGTCGCCGACGAGGTGCGCAAGCTGGCCGAGCGGACCATGGCCGCCACCCGCGAAGTGACCAGCTCCATCAAGACCATTCAGCAGAGCGCACAGCAGAACGTGCGTAGCACCGAGGCCGCCGTGGATGCCGTGGAGCGTAGCCGCGACATGGCCGCCCAGTCCGGCGCGGCGCTCAAGGACATTGTGTCCATGATCGAGCAGACGGCGGATCAGGTGCGGGCCATTGCCACTGCGGCGGAGCAGCAGTCCGCCACCAGCGAGCAGATCGCCCGTTCCACCGACGATATCAACAGGATCGCCGGAGAGACGTCATCCGCCATGGATGAGTCGTCGCGGGCTGTTGTGGAGCTTGCGGAACTTGCGCAAAGGTTGCAATCCGTTATAGAGCAAATGCAGTCCGAATGAGGGGAGTGACGTCTCGCGGCCTCGACTGCACATGAAGCATCAAGGGGGAGGTGGACCGGACTGGTTCGCTTCCCCCTTTTCTTCTTCCTTGGGGTGCGCGCATCATTGATACCGCAAGCATAGAGAGGGGTTCAAGCCGTCGATGTTCAAGTTCAGAAGTCTCAATACGTTTCTGTCGATTCTGGTGGTGGCGGTCATTGCGTCGTCGGTGGGCGGGCTGGTCTGGTACGTGAATCATTCGAGCTACGACATGGCGCTCGAACTGGGCACGCAGACGGCGCAGCAGGGCTGCGAGGGGACCGTACGGGCCATCGAGAGCTATCTGGAGTCCGCCGAGGTGCTGGCTGGAAGCCTCGTGCGCGAGAATGCGGTGCAGAATGCGTTGTCCTCGTCCTATGGGGCGAATAAGGCCTTCACGCGTCTCAAGCAGGTGCTGGAGGCGCATGAATCCTGTTGGGGCATCGCCGTGTTCGACGCGCAGGGCAATTTTGTGTCCGGCGTGGACGTCAAGGGCGCGAGTCTCGCTGGAGAGCAGCGGGCAGATGCAGATTACGTGAAGGCCATCATTGGCGGAGCGGAGCGCTTCGTCAGTCCGTCCGTGATCCGTACGGCGGATGGAGCGCTCGTCTTCGCCGCCGCCCATGCCATCAAGGACGGCTCGGGCGATGTGGTCGGCGGGCTTGCGGTGTTTCCGCGCTGGGACATGTTCACCGCCCGGTTCCTCGATCCTGTGCGCGTCGGCGCGGAGGGGTACGGCTTCATTTTCGACTCCACGGGCACCGTGCTCGCCCACGGCGCGGACAAGTCTCTGCTGCTCCAAAATATTGGCGACCAGCCCTTCATCCGCGAGGCCATCGAACGCGGCAGCGGCGAGTTGTGGTACGAGTGGGAGGGCCGCCGCAAGTTCATGAGCGTGCACACAGTTGCCGCTTCCGGGTGGCTGGTGGCTGTGAGCGAGTACGAGGACAATCTTGCGGCCACGGCCATCGGGCAGCGCAATTTCATGATCGCGGCCGGGGCGGCGATGGTTCTGCTCGTGGCGGGGGGAATCGTGCTGTTGGTGCGGACCTATGCGCTTCGGCCGCTGGCGGCCATGGAGCGCTTTGCCGGGCGCGTGGCCGAGGGCGATTTCAGGGCCGAGCTCGACGGGGAATATCGGTTCGAGTTCGCCGGGCTGGCGCACCATGTGCGAGCCATGGTGGAGGAACTCAAGCGCAAGCTCGGCTTTTCCGAGGGGGTGCTGGGGGGCATCACGCTGCCCTGCACCATTACCGGCCCGGACAACCGCATCCTGCATGTCAATGCCGCCATGTGCGACTACCTCGGCAGGCCCGGCGATCCGGAGTCCTACGTCGGGCAGACGTCGGGGCGCTTCTTTTGGAATGACGACACGCGCTCGACGGTGTCCAGTCGGGCACTTGCGGAGCAGCGTCAGATTCGCGAGGAACTGCCCTACGTGCGGCCGGACGGACGGGAGCTCGTGGTGGACGTGGCGTCCACACCGTTCTTCGACATGGACGGCAATCTGCTCGGTACGCTGGCGATATGGTTCGATCTTACGGAAATTCGCGCGCAGGAGGCGAGGATTCGCGCCCAGCACGAACGGCTGGCCATGGCCGCCGGGGATGCGCAGGACGTTTCGGGAATGGTGTCCTCGTCCGCCGAGGAACTCTCTGCGCAGGTGGAGCAGTCCAATCAGGGCGCGGGAGAGCAGCAGCGCCGCACCGCCGAAGTGGCCACGGCCATGGAGGAGATGAACGCGACGGTCATCGAGGTGGCCCGCAACGCCGGGAGCGCCGCTGAAATGGCCGAGTTGGTGCGTGGCAAGGCGCAGGCTGGCGCGCGCGTGGTGGAGGATTCCGCGACCATCTCCAGCGAGGTCGCCGAGCGCAGCGTTGCCCTGCGCGACAGCATGAGTGAGCTTGGACGGCAGGCCGAAGCCGTCGGGCAGGTTGTCACCGTCATCGAGGATATCGCGGATCAGACCAATCTTCTGGCGCTCAACGCCGCCATTGAGGCCGCCCGCGCAGGCGACGCCGGACGCGGTTTCGCCGTGGTCGCCGACGAGGTGCGTAAGCTGGCCGAGCGGACCATGACCGCCACTCGCGAGGTCACTCAGTCCGTGAAGCTGATCCAGAGGAGCGCGGACGAGAATGTGCGGGCCACGGTGGAAACCGTGGAGGCCGTGCAGCGTAGCCGCGATCTGGCCCAGCAGAGCGGCGGGGTGCTTGGGGAGATTGTCGGGATGATTGAGCAGACGGCCGATCAGGTGCGTGCCATCGCTACGGCGGCGGAACAGCAGTCCGCCGCTAGCGAGGAGATAGCCAGCGCCACGGAAGGCATTCGCTCCATCGCCGACGAGACGTCCGCAGCCATGACCGAATCCGCCCGTGCAGTGGCGGGGTTGGCCGAGCAGGCGACGCGGCTTCAGGACATCATCGTCCGCATGCGCGAAGGCTGAGCCTCACGCACGTCGCGACATTACGAAAAGGCCTGCGCGGTTCGCACTGCGCAGGCCTTATTTTATGCACATTGGGACGGCGCTAGGCGTCGGATTCCGGGGCGTCGTCCGTGTCGGCCTGTGCGCCGCGCTGGGGGGCCGGTACGCGCGGCAGGTGCCGCCGGAGTTTCTTGGCGGCCTCGGCCGGGGCGTCGCCGGTGGCGAGGTGATGCATGACGCCCTTTGGCGAAATCCAGTGCCAGCCTTCCGGCTCGCGCAGGAGGGTTGCTCCGTTGGCATGGAGAAAGTCCTCGGCCAGTGCGCGTTCGACGGCGTCGTGCATGTCGTCGAGCAGGCGCTCGTTTTCCAGCGCCAGCGCCGCGCAGCGGAAAATTTCCAGAGCGCCGTGGACGATGTCGTGCAGGGAGACGTCCTCCGGTTGGCTCTTACGTTTGCCGGAGAGGAGACGTTCGAGGGCTGCGAGGTCCTTGCGCAGTGCCGCGATTTCCTCGCGGGCCGTTTCCTTCGCCTGCTCCGTGGACTCGACGAGCGTTTTGAGGGCTGGTGCTGGGAGAGTGCGTGGTTGTGCCATGGGTGGAATCCATGCTCCTTTCGGCTGTGCCGGAGATCAGTTGAGGCGTTCGCGCCGGCCTGCGCTCATTCGCCGCCGTACCCGAGGACGGCGGCGAGGTAGGTCAGCACGGAAATGCCAGCCAGAGTCCATACGATGATCAGCGCGACGATGAAGCACACCAGCGACAGCACCCGGACGGCGAACGGGGTCCGGATGAGGCGCGGGTGGACCGCGTCGGTCAGCAGGCCGTGCAGGAAGAAGTGCCATGCCAGCAGAAGCACGAGAAAAATGGCGACGGCATAGATGATCATGCGCACCTCCCGCGTGTGTGGTCCATGGGCACGACGCGCACGGCCGCGCGTCTTCGCCTGGATGACGAATGATCGTAGCAGGATGGCGCGGGGTGGGCAACATGTCCGCGCCTGTCGCGCTGTGGCGCGGGGGCTGATGCGGCCCGGGCGCGAAAAAGGGGGAATTCCATGCGGAATTCCCCCTGTCGTCTCGTTTGGAGAGCGAGCGCTGGGCGTGGTGGTCTATTCGACCTTGCCGCCCCTGCGGACGATTTCCTTTGCGGGGATGAGTCCGGTGGCGCTGGCGGAAACGATGTTGCCAGCAACGCCGGGACCGTCGCCCGCAACGAAGAGGCCCTTGATTTGGGTCTCCAGCATGTTCGAGGTCTCCACCTGCGTGGCGAAGAACTTGATCTCGGGCGCGTAGAGCAGGGTTTCGTCGTTGGCCACACCGGGCACGGCGAGGTTCAACTGTTCGAGGCCTTCTACGAGGTTGGTCACGATGCGCTCGGGCAGCGCCATGGCGATGTCGCCGGGGGTGACGTTTTTCATGGTCGGCTCGACGTAGCTATTGTTGATGCGGGTCCAAGTGCTGCGGCGTCCGCGCTTGAGGTCGCCGAAGCGCTGGAGGATGGGCTTGCCGCCGCCGATGATGGTGGCCAGCTTGCCGATGGACTCGCCGTAGGCCTGATTGTCCGTGACCGGCTCGGTGAGCACGACCTTGGACAGGAACGCGAAGTTCGTGTTTTCGGACTTCTGGTCCATGTTGGCGTGGCCGTTGACGCACACGAAGTCCTGATAGTTTTCGAGGGCGACGAAGCCGCCGAAGTTCGTGCAGAACGTGCGGGTCTGGTCGTCGTACTTGGGCGTGCGGATGAAGAAGGTGGGGTCGTAGACGATGTTGCACAGGTCGCGCATGATTTCGTTGTGCACTTCCACGCGCACGCCGACTTCGATGCCACGCTGGGTCACGCTGAGGCCGTGGCTCTGCACCACGCGGGACACCCACTCCGCGCCGACGCGGCCCGGGGCGAGGATGACGTTGGGGGCGTAAAAGCCGCCATGCTTGGTCAGCACGCCGGTGACGCGGTCGCCGTCGACGATGATGTCCTTGACCTCTTCGGAGGTGCGGACCACGACGCCCTTCTTCTTCAGGTCGTCGACCATGCCGTTTATGTGGTGGGGCAGCTTGTCGCTTCCCAGATGCTTCTGCTTGATGATGAGCAGGTCCACGCCGTTCTTCATGGCGCTCTTGCGGATTTCGCGGGCGGCGGCCATGTCGGTGGGGTAGACCTGTCCGTCCATGCCGTAGGCGTTGTAGATGCTCTCGGTTTCGTCGATGAGCGCCTGCGCCTGCGCAAGGGGCATGAACTGGGTGAGGTCCGTCTTGCCGAGGATGGGGATGTAGTTGAGCTTGCCGTCGGAGAACAGGCCAGCTCCGCCCATGCCGGAAAGGATGTTGCACGGCTTGCAGCGGATGCATTCCTCGCCGTGGCCGATGGGACACTTGCGGCTCAGGGGGGCCTTGCCCTTTTCGAGGATGAGCACGCTCAGGTTGGAATTCTCGGCCAGATGATAGGCTGCGAACAGTCCGGCGGGACCGCCGCCGACGATGATGACGTCAAAATTCTTTTCTTCGGTCTGGGAAACCATTCCATATCTCCAAGGGTTTTGTTGGATGGAGTGCGGCGCGGCCGGGATGGCGTTGCGCGCAAAACCCTTGATTGTGCATTCCACGTTTGAAAAGGAAAAGCAACAGGAAAAAAACGGTTCCAGTCCCAAAAAACTAGAAGCCCGAGGCATTCCGGGGGGCTTGGACTACTGTGTCGCGTGTGGATGGGCGAGGTGGCGGTAACGGAAGCGGAAGGGGCGGATGGGCGAATCGGCAAGGCTCCGGGCGGAGCCTTGCCGGATTGGATGCTAGGCTTCCTCGCTAAGCTCCCGCAGGTAGCGGAAGAGCAAGCGGGCGGACTTGGGCGGTTTGTTGCCCTCGGCCTCGCGGGCGGCGTTTCGCGCGAGCTGGCGCAGGCGCTGGCGGTCCGCTGCGGGGTGTTCGGCAACGATGGTTTCGATCATGTCGGCATCGCCGGAGATGAGCGCGTCGCGCCATTTTTCGAGCTTCTGAAAGTGGCGGTTGTCCGCCTGCTGGACGGTCTGGAAGCCTTCGAGCGCCTCGGTGATGGCTTCGAGGTCCGATGCCTCGCGCATGAGGCGGCCCATGTACTGCATGTGCCTGCGTCGCGCCTCGTGGCTGCGCACGTCCTTGTAGGCCAGCGCGGCCTCGATGAGCGGTTTGGGAATGGGCAGTCTGCGCACGGTGTCCGGCGGCATGGAACACAGGCGCTCACCCATTTCCTGCAGGGCGATCATCTCGCGCTTCTTCTGGGATTTGCTCTTTCGTTCCGGTTCTTCGAATTCGTCTTCGTACTGGTCGTTCATTTCCGTCTCCGTGAAAATCATTGCGTCGCCATCAGGGTGCGTAGACGCCGTGTCGCCTCGGTGGCCGTCAGTGTGGGGCCGTGGCTTTGAAACACGTCGCTCACCCCGGAATTGTCCATGATCCAGAGCATCTTGCCAGCAGTGGTCGCGAGGGTCTGCGGGCATTGCGCCACGCGCCCGGGGGCGGTGCGCGCCGCGGTGTCGTCGTCGAGCGAGGCCAGAAGGTCGCCCGTGAACAGCGCGCCCTTCACGCGCAGGCAGATGCTGTCAACCGTATGGCCCGGTGCGTTGTACACCTGAAGGGCCGTGGCGTTCGTCAGTGGCAGGGCCAGCGCCTCAAGCTCCCCGTGGGGGGTGAGCAGCGAGCGATACACGCCGATTGCGCCGTGCCCGCGAAACAGCCCCGTCAGCCGGGGAAAGTGCGGTAGTGCAAGGTGCATGTCGTCCGCGAGGGTCACCTCCGCGTCGCCGGACGCCAGCGGCGTCACGGCCAGCCCGTGGCACAGGACGGTGGCGCGCAGAGTCGTGTCCGCCAGAAGCGGACCCGCCGCGCGGCAGATGTCCGCATGGGCGTGGGTGATGAAGACGCTGACGGGGCGTGGTGTGTCGAGGACCAGTTCGAGGAGCAGACCGTGGAGTTCCGCGGCCATGTCCTCGGGGAGGCCGGGGTCCACCACGATGATGGTCTGCGGTGTCTCGACGACATGGCAGACTGCGCCCCATTGTGTCGCCGGGGGCGCGAACGAGCGGATTCTGGCGTCGTTAGCGCCGGGGACGAGTCTCCACGGTCCCAGGTCTGGCACATGTATAAGGTGCCTCATGTCCGGTCCTGCCTTGTTTCCCGTAATGTGCCCACGGTTGGCGGGCGGCGGGAACATGATACGGATACAACAACGCGTGGCGGGCGTCCAGAGGCGGCGCGGGCGGCTCGGGGCGCGACGCCCTGGCCCGAGCTGCCCCAGGGCGAGGCACTCATGACGTGAACGATGTTCTTGTGAGTGTGTGACGGCCTGTGCTATGGACCTTGAATCCTGAAGAATCCATGCCGTGTAGCAGTGGCTGCACTGTACCAACAGCGTCTGGCGACGCAGCGCCGGGGGGCCATGAAGAAGGACTGGGAACCGAGCAGGGCGGAACTCGAACGGGAAGTCGAGGAGCTGCGCGAGCGAGTGCGTCAGTTGGAGGCTGAGCGCCAACCGGTCGAAGGCGATTTGCTCCATCACGTCGTCGACAATCTGGATATTCCGGTATTCGTCAAGGACGAGGAACATCGCTGGGTCTATCTCAACCGGGCCGCCGGGGCCGTGTTCGGCCGGACGCCGGAAGAGATGCTGGGGCGTACGGATACGGATTTCTACCCGCCTGACGAGGCCGCCGACATATGGCGGCAGGACGACACAGTCCTCGCGCAGGGCTGTCCGCACTTCTTCGAGGGGCGCAGGACGTGGCTCGGCGGGCAGCGACAAGCCCTGTGTCTCAAGAGCCCCCATGTCGATGCGGCGAGCGGGCTGCGCTACATCGTCGGCACGGTGCAGGATGTGTCCGAACTGCGGGCCACGCAGCATGCGGCGCGGATGAGCGAGGAAAAGTACGGGCTCTTGGTGGAGAACGCCCGCGAGGCCGTGACCGTGGTCGGCGAGGACTGCGTGCTGTTCGCCAATGCCAGTACAGCCGCGTTGACGGGGTATTCGCTGGACGAACTGCACGCGATGCCTCTTGGTGATTTGCTGCATCCCGACGACAGGGACGCCGTGCTTTCCAATCGCGCCCTGCGTGTACAGGGTGGGGACGCTCCCGAGACTTACACCTTCCGTATCGTCTCGCGCGACGGGGCGGTGCGCTGGGTGAGCGGCAGCAACGTGCGCATCGTGTGGGACGGCCTGCCCGCCGTCATGACCTTTTATTCAGACGTCACGGATACGGTCGTGGCGCGGGAGGCACTGGCCGCCAGCGAGCGCAGGCTCCGTCGCATCATGGACCTCGTGCCGCATATGATCTTTGCGCGGGACGCGCGTGGCCGCTACATCATGGCCAACCGCGCCATGGCCGAGTCCTGCGGGACGACGGTGGAGGAGATGATCGGCACCCCGCATGAGCGCTACTGCACTTGCGAGGGCGGGAAGTGTCGGTTTCTCGCGCAGGACAGGAAGGTCATCCTGACTGGTGAGCCGCGTACGGAACCCGCCCTGCCTTTCCGCGACGCAACCGGCGTGGATCGCATCGTCCAGTGCTCCTTCATCCCGATGGAGGGCGAGAATGGCCACCGGGCATGCCTCGGTGTGGGCATCGACGTGACATGGGAGCGCCGCACGCGGGACAGGCTGCGCCGACTCAACCGGGGGCTTTTGTCACTCGGGCGCGATCACGCCGCGAACATCGCCGCGCTGGTCGCCCTGTGCGGTGAACTGCTCGCCGCCGATTGCGCGGTCTACAACCGCCTGGAAGGCGGCATGCTCTGTTCGAGGGAATCGTGGAACGCGCCGCCGGATATGCCGCGCGTCGACACCGCACCGGGGCATATCTGCACGGACGTCATCGAGCGCGGCGAACTGGATCGGCTGTTGGTCATCCGCGATCTGGGAAAGACGCCCTACGCGAAGAGTGATCCCAACGTGCTGGCCTACGGGCTGCAAACCTATCTGGGCATGGCCGTCATGTCCGGAGGAGAGGCCGTGGGGTCGCTGTGCGCGGTCTATGCGGCGGATTACGATCCTGACTACGAGGACGAGTGGCTCATGGGCCTTCTGACCACGGCCATCGCCGCCGAGGAGGACCGCATGCGTGCCACGCGGGAACTCTTCGAGAGCGAGGGGCGCTACCGTGCCGCCTTCGAGCAGGTGGCCGTGGGTATGGTCCACAGCGCTCCGGACGGGCGTTTCCTCAAGGTGAATGACCGCTACTGCGCGATTACGGGCTATACGCGGGCGGAACTCCTCGGAATGAAGGTTTTCGATGTGTTGCATCCCGACGAGCGGGCTAGCGGAGCGGCGGCCTATGCGCAACTGGTCGAAGGGACAAGCCCCCTGTACGATTTCGAGCGGCGCTATCTGCGGCGCGACGGTCGGCACGTGTGGGTGCGGGTGACCGCATCGGCCGTGCGCGATGGCAAGGGCGAGGTGCGCCTCGTCAGCGCGATGGTTGTGGACGTGACGTCTCGCCGCAGCGCCCAGGAGGAGCTGGAGCGGACCAACCAGCAGCTTCGCGCGTTCCTGGATAATTCTTCAGCGGCCATATTCTTCAAGGACGTCGAATCGCGGATCATCCACGTCAACCGCAGTTGGCGGGAGTTCATGGGCGTTTCTCCGGATAGGGACCTGCGGGGGGTGAGCGTCTATGACATCCTGCCGAAGGAGACTGAGGCCACGTTTAGGGCGCAGGATCGTGAGGTCATCGCCGCTGGGCAGCCCATCCAGCGCGAGGTGGTGATGCCACTGCTTTCGGGTGAACGCGCCATTCTGATTACCAAATTTCCCATGTGCGATGAGGCCGGAGTTTTGTGGGCCATAGGCGGCATCCTGGCCGACATCACCGAGCGCCGGCTGGCGGAGCAGGCCCTGCGCGACAGCGAGGAGAAGTATCGTCGTCTGTTCCACAACGCCTCGGACGCCATTTTTCTGCATGCGGCCGCGCCGGATGGGCAGGGCTGGCGCATGCTCGAATGCAACGACAGGGCCTGCGCCATGCTTGGCTTAGAACGCCACGAACTGCTGTCCATGAATCCGCAGTGGCTTGTGGGGCAGGCCGGGTGTTCCACCCGCGTCCGGACCTTCGAGTCTACGGTCCGCTCGGGCGGGGGGGACGAGTTGCAGGTCGAGATCGCGGCGCATGCCTTTCTGTTGGCTGGGCGGCCGGTCACGCTGTCCGTGGTGCGCGACATCACGCAGCGCAAGCGCATGGAGAACGCGCTGATGCGTCGCGACAGCGTGCTGGAGGCCGTGGCCTTCGCCGCGCGGCGTTTTCTCGGTTCGACGGACTGGCACGAGCATATCGATGACGTGCTCGAATTGCTTGGCGAATCGGCGGACGTTAGCCGCGCCTATGTGTTCCGGCTCGTGACGGACGAGTCCGGCGATACGGGAATGCGGCTGGAGCACGAGTGGTGCGCGCCGGGAATCGCGTCGCAGCTGGATGCGCCGGATCTGCAATTTTTGAGCTTCAGCCGAGCGGACCTGCATGACCTGCGCGATACCCTCGCCACGCGCCACGCGTTTTTCGGCCATACGCAGTGTCTGCCCGAAGCAGACCGCCTTGTCCTCGAACCGCAGGACATACGCTCCGTGGCTATTGTGCCCGTGTTTGCGGGGGGGCAGTGGTGGGGGGCGCTTGGCGTCGACGAGTGCCGCCACGACCGCGACTGGTATTCGGTGGAGCTGGAATCCCTCGTGGTCGCTGCGGATATGCTCGGCAATGCCGTGCTGCGCGGGAATGTCGAACGTGCAATGCGCGAGAGCGACCACCGTTTCCGGCTCATCGCGGGCACGGTGGAGGATGTGTTCTGGATTTCCGAGCCGGGGCGGCATGTGCTGGACTATTTCAGCCCTACGCTGGCGCGTTGGCTCGGGGACTGCGAGACGACCGATGCTGCGCGGACGCGCTTTCTCAATGCTGTGAATGCGGACGATCTGGAGCGCGTTCGCGCCGTGTACGACGAGACGGACCGCGAGCAGTGGGAGGTGGAGTATCGGCTGAAGTGCATAGACGGCGAGGAACGCTGGTTCAGGGACCGGGCCTTCCTCGTGCATGGGGAAACGGGCGAGCGGCGGCTCATCGCGGGCATCACCGCGGACATCACGGAACTCAAGCTCGTGGACGCGAGCCTTCGCGAGTCCCTGCGGGTGAAGGAACTGTTGCTTCAGGAAATCCACCACCGGGTCAAGAACAATCTCCAGATCATTTCCAGCCTGCTCGATATGGCCGGTCGGCGGATCTGCGACGCCAAGGCCTCGGAGATCATTCGCGATCTGCAATCCAAGATCCACAGCATGGGTATGATCCACATGCAGCTTTACGGCCTTGGGAACTACGGCAGCATCGACATTAGCGATTACGCCCAGATGCTGACGTGGCAACTCGGGCAGATGTACAATGCCGCGTGGGTGACCCCCGTCTTCGACATGGAGACGATCCACCTGCCGCTCGATTTGGCCATCCCGTGCGGGCTGGTTCTGAGCGAGGCGCTGTCCAACGCTTTCAAGCACGCCTACCGTGAGAAGCGGGACGGTTCGCTCGCCATGAGCATAGGCCGGACCGATGACGGCAGGGTGCGCATTTGCGTCGTCGACGACGGGCCCGGCATTCCTGGTGGGGTGAACTTCGCCACCGCGAGCAGCCTCGGCCTGCGGCTCATGCGCAATATCGTCGAATTTCAGTTGGGCGGTACGCTGGACATGAAAACCGACAACGGAACCGCCGTCACCATCACCTTTGGCGTTGCCCCGCAGGGAGGTGCCAATGAATAGCGAAGACATGCACAATCATTCGATAATGGTCGTCGATGACGAAGGCGTCATCATCACGCAGCTCGAAGAGATGCTCGACAGCCTTGGCTACCGTGTCGTGGCCAAGGCCTCGGCCGGGAGCGACGCGGTGCGCCTTGCGCGGGAACTGCATCCAGACATCGTGCTTATGGACGTCGTCATGCCGGGAGAGATCGACGGCATCACCGCCTGCGGCATTATCCAGAGCGAGATGGACATTCCGGTCGTCCTGCTGACGGCCTACGGGGACGAGCGGCACGTGGCGCGCGCCAAGGCCGTGCATCCCTACGGATACATCCTGAAGCCCAGCCAGAATGACCAGATACGGGCCACCATCGAGATCGTGCTCGAAAAGAAGGACATGGAGCGCAACCTTGATGGCATGGTGTCCGGACTTCGGCACACGGCGGAGGATCGCCGTCTGCAACTCAAGGAGATTCATCACCGCATCCGGAACAATCTCAACATGATCACGTCCCTTCTGGCCTTGCAGGCCCTGCATTCGCGCAGCCGGGAGTGTGTGGACGCCTTGCAGGCCGTGCGCAGCCGGGTGGTGACCATCGCCCGCATCCACGAGCGCCTGCACGCGGCGGACAGTGCCGAGACCATCGACTGCGCAGGCTATTTCCAGAGCATCGCCGATGCGCAGGCGCGCACCACCGCAGTGGCCGGAAGGGTTGACGTCCGCCTCGATTGCGGCGAATTCCACCTTGAGCCGGACAAGGTCATGCCTATGGGGCTCATCCTCAACGAACTGGTGTCCAACGCGCTGCGTCATGCCTTCGAGGACGGACGAACCGGTGAGGTGCGCGTGGGCTTCGCCCGAAGCGGTCCGGGGTATGAATTGCAGGTGTCGGACAACGGCAGCGGCCTGCCGGTATCGCTCAACCCGGAAACGTCCGGGACGCTTGGCTTCGAACTCGTGCGTAGCCTCGTGGCGCAGGTTGGCGGCTTCATGGCTGTTGATCGTGGAAACGGAACAACCTTCCGTATCAGCTTCCCCGCGTAGGATTCGCGGGTTTCATTCGGAGATTTCGAATTCATGGCAGACCTGCTTGACGCGGCGACCATCGAGTCGTTCGCGGTGTCGCTCGCGCGCTGGGTGCGTACCGAGGTGCTGGTGCCGGCTACGCTGGCCCAGGGCATCGTTGTCGTTGGCATCCTCGCGCTGGCGTGGATAGCTTCCGGGGCGATACGCCGCACGCTTCGAGCGCGGCTGGATGGGCGCTTTCGTGGTGAGGGGGTGCTGGACCGCTTCGTGTCCGCAGCGATGCGGACCATCCCCGTGGCGCTGGCCTTCGTGCTGGTGTGGGTGTGTGTGGTCGTCGCGCGGCGGGTGGACCTGCCGTGGCGCTTCCTGCATCTGGCGGAGAGCCTGCTCGGCGCGTGGATAGCCATACGCCTCGTGTCGTCGCTTTTGCTTTCGCGCTTCTGGGGGCGGGTGTTCGCGGCCGTGGCGTGGGGCGCAGCCGCGCTGAACATCGTTGGGCTTCTGTCCCCGGCGCTCAAGTTTCTTGACGGACTGGGGTTCACCATGGGCGACGCGCGGCTCTCGGTGCTGTCGTTGGCCAAGGCCGGGCTGGTCATGGTGCTGCTCTACCGCTTGGGCATGTGGCTCGCCACGCATCTTGAGGGACGCCTCGCCCGCGTGCCGGAATTGACGCCTTCCGTGCGGGTGCTGCTGGTCAAGCTGCTCAAGATTTTCATTCTCGTCGTGGTGGTGATGACGGCGCTGTCGAGCGTGGGTATCAACCTGACGGCGCTTGCGGTGTTTTCCGGTGCCGTCGGCGTTGGCGTCGGCTTCGGCCTGCAGAAGGTGGCCGCCAATCTTATTAGCGGCTTCATCCTGCTCATGGATCGCTCCATCAAGCCCGGCGACGTGGTGGAAGTCGGCGGCGTGTACGGCTGGATCACCGACCTGCGGGCGCGGTTCGTGTCCGTGGTCACCCGCGACGGCAAGGAAATCCTCATCCCCAACGAGGACCTCATCACCTCGCAGGTGGTGAACTGGTCCTTTACCGACCGTAACGTGCGCCTGAAGATTCCCGTGGGCGTGGCTTACGGCTGCGACCCGCGCAAGGCCATCGAGCTGATGCTGGACGCGGCGCGCGCAGTGCCACGTGTGCTGTCGAATCCGGAACCTGTCTGCCATCTGGTGAATTTCGGCGATAGCTCCGTGGACCTCGAACTGCGACTGTGGATACAGGACCCGGAAAACGGCCTCGTCAACGTGCGAAGCGCCGTGCTGCTCGGCATCTGGGACCGCTTCCGCGATAACGGCATCGAAATTCCCTTCCCCCAGCGCGACGTGCATATCCGCACGAAGTAGCCTCCCTTTTCGCGTTTCGCCTCCGAAACCGAGAACTCCCGAGACGGTGGGTTTCGTCTCGGGAGTTCCGGGAGGTGGAGGACTGAACCATCCCGCATTGGTCGATGCGGGAAATTCTTGGATTATACGGCCATGCGGTAGGGGGCCAGCAGATCGTCGAGGCTGTCTCTGCGGCGGATGAGGCTGTGCGAGCCGTCGGCGGCGACGAGTACTTCCGCCGGGCGCAGTCGCAGATTGTAGTTGGAGCTCATGGCGTGGCCGTAGGCTCCTGCGTCGAGCACCGCGAGGATGTCGTTCTCGCGGGGGGCGGGGAGCATGCGGTCGCGCGCGATGATGTCGCCGGATTCGCAGATGTTGCCGACGACGGTGACCGGGGTCGGCTCCGCGAGCGGTTCTCCGCCGAGGCGGTGCAGCTCGATGTCGTGGTGCGAATCGTAAAGCATCGGCCGCGCGAGGACGTTGAAGCCGAGGTCCGTTCCGGCGAAGTGCGTGGGGCCGTTGGCCTTCACGGCATGCACCGTGCCGAGCAGCACGCCGCATTCGGCGGAGATATAGCGCCCCGGTTCGACCATGATTTCCGGCTTGCGGCCGGTGCGCGTGGTCCAGTCGCGGATGAGCGCCGTCAGCCCGCGTCCGAGTTCCGCCAGATCGAGGCGTCCCTGTCCGTCGAGCTTGCGGTAGGGCACGCCGAAGCCGCCGCCGAAATCGATGAAGTCCAGTTCGCCGAATCCCTCGGCGAGTTCCAACAGCCGTGCCGCCGCCGCGAGGTAGGCGTCCCCCTCCATGAACAGCGAGCCGATGTGCTGGTTGATGCCGCGAAGCGTCAGCCTGTGCCGGGCGCAGATGTCGGCGATGGTTTCTGCGTCCTCCGGCGCGATGCCGAATTTCGTCTCCTTGCCGCCAGTCACGACCTTCTTGTGATGTCCCGCGCCCACGCCGGGGTTGAGGCGCACAGCCACGCTCCCGCCCGGATTCACGCTACCGAAGAGTTCGAGCTGCGAGAGCGAGTCCACGGATACGCGAACTCCCCTGTCCGCCGCGAATTCGAATTCCTGCGCACTGACGTTGTTGGAGATGAAGAAGATGTCGTCCGGGGTGAAGCCCGCCGCGAGGTCCATGCAGATTTCGCCGGGGCTCATGGCGTCGGCCTTGAGGCCCTCGGAGCGCACGATGCGCAGTAGCGCCGGGTTGCTGTTGGACTTGGCGGAGAAGTTCACGCTGAAGCGTTCGTAGTCCACGAGGTGCGCGATTTCGCGGCAACGCTGGCGCAGGATCGTTTCGTTGTAGACGTAGAGCGGGCTGCCGTAGCGGCTGGTCAGCTCGAAGGGGGTTGCGGAACCGAAGAAGGCGGTGCGCGTGGTGTGGCCGCCGTGAATCTGGATGGTCTGGCTCATCGGGAAGTTTCCTCGCGCTGGCGTACAAGTTCCAGCTCGTTGACGAAGGCCTCGCGCATCAGGCGCACGAGGTTGGAGTTTCTGGAATAGAGGCATTGGGCCGTGGCATCGGGACGCAGGCTCCCGGTGAGCACGGCCTCGGTGTCGGCGATGATGTTGAACTGGCCGGGCATGCGCTGGGTGTGGTGGAAGGCCGCACCGGGGATGCCGGGGTCGGCGTCGCACAGGATTACGGTCTTCAGCCCCCTGTCCGCCGCGCGGCGAAGCGCCTCGGCGATCTGACCCGCCAGATCGTCCCCGTGCAGGGAGACGTAGACCCGCCTCGTCGCCGCATCGAGCACGTTGACGATCTTGTCGCGCACGTTGTCGCTTCCGGTCACGGCGAGGTAGGGCGCTTCGGTTTCGCGCCGGGCGGGCAGGGCGCTTTCGAGGGCATCGAGGGTCTTCATGCACTGGCGGCGCAGGTTGCCCACCAACTCCGCCGCAGGGGTGGCGCTGTAGGTGCGGGTTTCCCCGCCGCCCTGCATGGCCGCGCCCTTTTCCGCCAGCCCCGCCAGCGCGGCGTAGGCGTTGGAACGCGAAATGCCCGCGTTCTTGGCGGCTTCGTATCCGCTCTGCTCCCCGTGGGTGAGCAGCGTCAGGTAGACGGTGGCTTCCTGCCGCGTGAATCCGAAACTCTTGAGGGCGTCGATGGGGTCCATGGCTGCTCCGGCTGTAGTAGTTCCTTTTGGTACTACTACAGCCGGAGGCGCGGGGCGTCAACGCCGGAGTTGCCGCCCCGGATGGCGCGTGGTGAAAAAAAGGCCGCGCGCCAGCGGCGTGCGGCCTTCGAAAATCGGTGTGTGGTGCGGATCAGAGTACGTCTGCGCCGGAAAGTATCTGTACGAAACGCTTGTACATTTCAAGGTCGATTTCGTTGGACATCTGGTCGCGCATGAGGCGCAGCACCTGGAAGGGATTCATGGCCTTGGCGTAGGGGCGGTCCGAGGTCAGGGCGTCGTAGACGTCGGCGATGGCCACGGCGCGGGCTTCGATGGGAATGTCGTAGCCACGGATGCCGCCGGGGTAGCCACTACCGTCCATGCGCTCGTGATGGAAGAGGATGCAGTTGTAGGTCGTCTGCGAAAGGGGCAGTTGGGCGCACAGGCCGATGCCCTGTACCGGATGGGTGTTGACGATTGTGCGTTCCTCGCTGGAGAGCGCCCCGGGCTTGTTGAGGATGTTCTCGGGGATGACGGTCTTGCCGATGTCGTGGAGCATGGCCCCCAGCCCGCATTGGACCAGCAGTTCCTCGTCGAAGCCGTAACTCTGGAGAATGGCGGTCGAGTACAGGAACACGTGCATGCAGTGGGCGTAGGTCTTGTAGTCGTGTTCCACAAGTTGGGCCACGGCCTTGAAGGAGTTCTCCAGCGTCAGGAACTGGATGCCCTGATTCACGAAATCGATGATCCTGTTGAAGCTCTCCTTGCGTGCGACAGAGTCGGGCAGGCGGGTCTCGAAGGCTTCCTTCACGATGTCGAGCGAGACGCCGTGGAAGAGCTTGGCGCGTTCCGGAAGCGGGACGGTCTCGTTCATGAGAATCGTGCCGAGGTTGCGCTCGACGTATTCGTGGTAGTGCCCGGCCTGGCTTGCGCGGATGAAGACCTCCGTGACGCCGTGATCGTACAGGGCGCGGCGGTGGCGCTCCGTGAAGCATTCCTCGCCGGAGGCATAGAGGACGTAGCCGTCTGCCTGCCGGAGGTAGACGCTGAAGCGTCCCATGCATCCGGGGTAGATCATGAGCGGAGAGACCGCGATGTAGCTGTCGTTGCGGGAAGACGTCGCGGGACGTCTGAGAGTCGTGCTGGTTGGCATGTGGTCTTCCGTTTCCGCATTCCGTCGCGGCCGGGAAGACGTGGGTCATTTCCGGCTGGGCCGGAGCGTCGCGAACGGTGGGCGGTTCCTCATCGTTATCTTGATTTCGATCAGGTTCACTGCAAACCGTTGAGGTATACGTCGTTCCATCCCAAAAGTATAGGGGGGAGCCCTAGGGCGATTGTTACGAAAAAAGTTTTTTGATTACAAGGAGATGATTGCTATTTGTGGGCTAAGTGGGGGAGAGGTCGGGAAGCCGGTTTGTATCGAATGGGAACATTCCCTATGCGCTTGGGTGGAAATCCTTCATGCGTGGTGCCAGTCAGCGTCGAGCAGGTCCGAGACGTGGTTCAGCGTGCCGATGCACAGGCGAGCGATGCCCCGGTAGTAGTCCGTGGCGGCACGCTGGGCCATGCGATGGAGAAAAGACGCCGCCCATCGGGCTGGGTGCTTGGCGAGGAAGATGCGCGCCGCGTCGATATGCTCCATCGCGTCGCGGGCATTTCCGTCGGCCTGTGCGGAGGCAGCCAGAAGCAGCGCGTGGGCGAGGAACGCGAGTTCGAGGCCGATATGGTCGTCCGGCTCGCGGCGCGTGTCTGGCGTTTCGAGACCGTAGTGCGCGTAGGCTTCGCGTACGGCCTGTGTCGATTCGTCGAAGAGCAGCCCCTCGGATGATGTCCACACCGATTCCCACGCCGCGAGGGGGGCCACGGGGCCGAGGAACAGTTGCGTGAAGTCCGTCCGCACGAGGGGGGCCGCGTCGGTGCCGTGGGCATCGAAGAAGGCCGCGATGAGGGCGAGGCCCTCGCGGGTGTCCGGATCGGTTGCGGGCAGCGGCCAGTCCCGGAACAGCAGGCCGTTGTCGAGTCCCGCCGGGAAGTCGTGGTCCGGCTCGAAGTACAGGCTACGCCCCAGAAAGGCGAGGGCGAGGGCACAGCCGGTCAGCGCTTCCGTACTGGGCGTGGTCATGTGGTGTCGTTCCGTGGTGTGCCGGGGTGCGCGGCCGCGCGGATGCAGCCGCTGCGCGAGCCGGACGGTCTGGCGTTTCGGGCCGGGGTCACGAGCAGGTTGGGCTGGGTGATGGCTCTGTCCGGCAGCGGAGCGACCACCTCGAATTCACCGAACATGGACGCGAGGTCCTCGTATTCGCCGAAGTGCAGCGCCCGGTTGGGGCACGCGGAAACGCAGGCCGGGGGCTGGCCCTGCTCCAGCAGGTCGCGGCAGAGGTCGCACTTGGTCATGCGGCCCGCTTTGGCGTCGAACTGGGGGGCGCAGTAGGGGCAGCCCCATTCGCAGTAGCGGCAGCCCACGCAGAGCTTCGCGTCCACGCTGACGATGCCGTGCTCGTCCTTGCGCATGGCTCCCGTGGGGCAGGAGCGGACGCAGATGGGGTTCTGGCAGTGGTTGCAGGCGATGGACAGGTGGTAGGCGAAGACGTCCTGCGCAAAGGTTCCGTCCGCGTTGCGGCTACAGGTACCGCCGGAATACTCGACGACACGGCGGTAGAGGATGCCCTCGGGCAGATCGTTCCGGTCGATGCAGGCCATGACGCAGGTCCGGCAACCGGTGCAGGCTTGCATGTCCACGTGGAAGGCCGGGCGCTTGAGCATCTGCGGTCTCCTAGGCCTTCTCGACCTGAACGAGGTTGGTGTGCTGGGGATTGCCCTTGGCCAGCGGCGAGGGGCGTTGTGTGGTGAGCACGTTGATGCAGCCGCCGGTGTCCGCGCCGTCCTGCGCGGGGGCGTACCATGCGCCCTCTGGCAGGCTGAGCACGCCCGGCGCGATGCGCGGCGTGACCCTCGCCGGTATGAGCACCGCACCGCGCGCGTTGAACACGCGAACCATGTCGCCCTGCGCGATGCCGCGCAGGGCTGCGTCTGCGGGGTTCATCCACAGTTCCTGACGCTCGATGCGTCGCAGCCAGTCCACGTTGTCGCCGGTGGAGTGCGTGCGCTGGCGGGGGTGATGGCCGATGAGCTGGAGCGGATAGGTGCGCCGCAGCGGGTCCTCTACGCCCTCCCATGCGGGGACGTATTCGGGCAGGCCGGGGATGCGCTCGTCGGGACCGAGTTGCCACGTCTTTCCGAGGTCCCACAGTCGCTTGGAGAAGATTTCGATGCGGCCGGATGGCGTGTCTAGCGGGTTCGCCACCGGATCGCGCCTGAACGCCGCGTACGGAACGCGCGGGGCCTCGGGATCGCGCATGCGGAAGATGCCAGTGTCGAAGGCGTCGTCCATGCGTTCGGGCAGGCCCGGGAGAAGCCTGCGGGATTCCTCGTAGAGATGGGCGAGCCAGCCCGCCCTGTCGCGGCCCTCGGTGTAGGCTTCGCCCACGCCGAGGCGTTTGGCGACGGCGGCGCAGATGTCGTAGATGGAGCGGGACTCGAACAGCGGTTCCACGGCCTTGCGGGCAAAGATGACATAACCGATGTCCGTGGCGTAGTCGCTCAGCGCGAAGTCGTCCTCTTCCAGATTGGTCACGCCGGGCAGCAGGATGTCCGCGAAGCGCGCACTGGCGGTCATGACGTTGTCGATGACCACGATGGTGCGGCATTTCGTTTCATCGACGAGGATGCGCGCGGTGCGGTTGGCGTCCGAGTGCTGGTTGATCAGGCAGTTCCCTGCGAAATTCCATATGAATCGGATGTCGGACGGCAGTTTGTCCACGCCGCGCACGCCGTCTGTCGTGGCGGTCATCTCGTGCCCGCGCCGGACGGCTTCGGTCCACATGAAGCAGGGAATGGACGCGGCCACGGGATTGTCGAGGGTGGGGAAGCCCGCGAAGGGCATGGTGAAGAAGCCTTCGCGCGCGCCGGTGTTGCCGCCGCGGATGCCCACGTTGCCGGTGAGGATGGGCAGCATGCACACGGCGCGGCAGTTCTGCTCGCCGTTGGCCTGCCGCTGGAGGGACCAGCCCTGCGCTATGTAGCAGGGCTTGGCAGCGCCGATTTCGCGGGCGAGGCGCACGATGCGCTCGGCCGGGATGCCGGTGATGGCCTCGGCCCAGCCCGGCGTCTTGGCCGTGCGGTCCGGCCCGAGACCGAGGATGTGGGAGCGGTAGGACTGTCCGGCGGGCACGCCGTCCGGCATGGAATCCTCGTCGTAGCCGATGGTGTGGGTGGCGAGGAAGTCGTGGTCCACGAGATTCTCGGTGATGAGCACATGGGCCAGGGCGCTGACCAGCGCCGCGTCCGTGCCCGGTCGGATGGGAATCCATTCGTCGGCGAAGGTGGCCGCCGTGTCGGAGTGGCGGGGGTCGATGACGATGAGCCGCGTGCCGGAGCGGCGCAGGGCGCGGGCGAGGTCGTGGCTTACTCCCAGTCCGCCCATGCGCGTGGTTGCGGGATTGTTGCCGAAGAACACGGCCAGTTCGCTGTGGGCCACGTCCGTGATGGGATTTCCATCGACCCAAGCGCCGCCGTAGGTGTAGGGCAGGGCCGCTTCGAGCATGGCGTAGCTGTAGGTGCCGTAGGAGCGCAGATGCCCGCCGAGGCAGTTCATGAGCCGCGAGATGGTCGGCGCGCCGGACGAGCAGGAGTTGGAGAGCACGGCTCCCCAGTTGCCCGTGCCCACGTTCAGATACACGGATTCGTTGCCCCAGGTGTCGATGGCCTCGCGCAGGCGTGCGGCGAGGAGGTCGAGGGCTTCGTCCCAGCTAGCGCGGCGGAATTTTCCTTCCCCGCGCGCACCGACGCGCAGCATCGGGTACTTGAGGCGGTCCGGCGCGTAGAGCCGGTGGCGCATGGCCCGTCCGCGCAGGCAGGCCGTGGCGGCGTGGCCTGCGGTGTCGGCCTCGGAGTCTATGGCGCGCACCACGCCATCCACCACGTGGGCGCGCAGGGCGCAGCGTCCGCCGCAGTTCACGTTGCACGAGGTCCAGACATCGCGCTCGCGAAGGGGCGGTTGTGCCGTGCGCGAACCGACGCAGTGGAGAAGCCCCCCACCGGTCAGGGCGGTCATGCCGCCAAGCGCGGCGCTCCATTTCAGGAATTTGCGGCGGTCCATTCCGTGTTCCGTGGCGTTTCTATCTGTCTATTCCGTACTTTCGAAGCTGCACGTAGAGGCGGCTCTTGCCGAGGCCGGAGAGGTCGCAGGCCCGGCTGACCTTCCAGTCCGCCGCTTCCATGAGCCGCGTGAAGTATTCCCTGTCCGCGGCGTCCAGCACGTCGTTGCGGAAGTCCTTGTACTCCGGGAAATGCTCGGGGCGCGTGTCGAAGCCGTACACGAGGCCGTCGCGGTTTCCGGTTTCGTTTGGGCATGGGGCGGCGGCGTTCGGCGTCACGGCGGATGCGTCCGCGATGGCGCTCTTGAGCGTCGAGATGCGTATGCGCTCCGGCAGGTGCGTGGCGAACAGCTCCGGCTCGAAATACGCGCCCACGATGGCGCTTTCAAGGGTGTTCGACAGCTCGCGGATGTTGCCGGGCCAGCCGTAGGCGCGAAGCGTGTCGATGAAGTCCGGGGCGAAGGTCTTCGGTGCGATGCCGTTCTTGCGCGAGATGCGCGCGGCCAACTCCTGTGCCAGCTCGTCGATGTCCTCGGCGCGTTCGCGAAGCGGTGGCAGGTGGATGGCCACCGAGCACAGCCGGTAGAGCAGGTCCTCGCGGAATTCGCCCCGGCGGGACATGTCTTCGAGGTCGCGGTTGGTGGCGGCCACGAGGCGGAAATCGCTGGTCAGCTCGTGCTGTGCGCCCACGGGGCGGAAGCGCTTTTCCTGAAGCACGCGCAGGAACTTTTTCTGGAGATCGGGCGAGAGTTCGCCCACCTCGTCGAGGAACAGCGTGCCGCCGTCGGCCTCCTTCACAAGGCCCGTGCGCGGCGCGTCCGCACCGGTGAAGGCTCCGCGAACGTGGCCGAAGAGCGTGCTTTCGAGCAGGTTGGCTGGGATGGCCGCGCAGTCCACCACCACGAAGGGGCGGTCCGCACGGGCACTGTTTTCGTGCAGGGCGCGGGCAAACAGCTCCTTGCCGGTGCCCGTCTCGCCGGTGATGAGAACGTTGGCGTTGCCGCGAGCGGCAACGGCCAGCCGGTCCATGGTGGCGCGGATGGCGGCGCTGTGCCCGACGATGCCGCAGCGCTTCATGGGCGGCGGGGTGGTCAGTTCGCGCAGGTTGTCGCGATACTTGAGCACGCGGGTGAGCGGCAGGAGAATCTTCTTGGGCGACAGCGGCTTCTGGAGGTAGTCCCACGCGCCGTTTCTGATGGCCAGTTCCGCGCCGTCCGGGTCGCCCAGTCCGGTCATGATGATGACCTCGGGTGGCATGGGGAGCGCCTTGAGCCGGGGCAGGATGTCCAGCCCGTTGCCATCGGGCATGCGCACGTCGAGAAAGACCACGTCGAAATCACCGCCGAGGGCGCGGTTTAGACCGTCGGCGAGCGAGAGGGCGTAGCTGCCTTCGTGGCCGATGTTGCGCACCAGTTCGGCAAGGGCCTCGCAGGTGGGCTGGTTGTCGTCGATGATGAGTACTTTCGCCATGAATGCGTTGCTCCGTAGGTTCTGCGGACCGCGTTACACCGTGGGGCGCAGGTAGCGCCGCACGGTCACCGCGAGATCCTGAAGGCTTATCGGCTTGCGCAGGTAGTCGCTGATGCCGATGGTCGAGGCGTCGGCCTCGCTGAAACTGTGGCTGAAGCCAGTGCACAGGATGACCGGGACGTCGGGGCGCAGGGCGAGAATCTCTCGCGCCAGCCGGTCTCCGCGCAGGTCGGGCATGTTGTAGTCCGTGATGACGAGGTCCACCGCGCAGGGGTCGCGCCGGAAAATGGTCAGCGCCTCGCGGCTGTCGGTGACGGCCAGCACCCGGTAGCCGAGCCTGTCGAGGAAGTCGCGGTAGGAGTCCGTGAGTTCGCGTTCGTCATCCACGAAGAGGATGCTGCCGGTGCCGCCGCAGGGCGGCGCGGTGGTCTGGGCTTGCGCTTCTGTTTCGGCTGCCGGTTCGCGCGCGGGCAGTAGCACCGTGAAGCGGCTGCCGCGTCCGGGTTCGCTGGTCACGCGCACCGTGCCGCCCCATGACTTCACGATGCCGTCCACCACGGACAGGCCGAGTCCCGTGCCCTCGCCGGTGCCCTTGGTGGTGAAGAACGGCTCGAAGATGCGTTCCACAAGCTCCGGACACATGCCCATGCCTGTGTCGGAAACGGCGATGGACAGGTATGCGCCGGGTTTGAGGCCCTCGGCGCTCGTGGCGTCGTCTCCGGGGGCAATGCGCACCGTGTCGAGGACGATGGACAGCCTGCCGCCTTCGCCGCGCATGGCGTGGGCCGCGTTGGTGCACAGGTTCATGAGCACCTGATGGACCTGTGTCGGCTCCGCCAGCACGTGGGGTTCCGGCGTGCGGATGGAATGCTCGATGACGATGGACGCCGGAAGCGAGGCTTCGAGGAATTTCACCGTCTCCTTCACGATGGGGCTGACGCGCAGCAGGGCGGTTTCCTCGCCGCCCTTGCGGGCGAAGGTCAGTATCTGGCTGACTAGTTCGCGTCCCCGGTCCGCCGCGGCCAGCACGTTGCTGATTTTGCCTTGCAGGGCCTCGTCGCCGTCGCAGTGGAACATCTCGACGAGTTCGCCGTTGGCGATGATGACGCCGAGGATGTTGTTGAAATCGTGGGCTATGCCGCCCGCCAGCGTGCCGATGGCCTCCATGCGTTGGGCGCGCTGGAGTTGGCGTTCCTTGTCGTGCAGGGAAATTTCCGCGCGCTTGCGATGCAGGGCCTCCTCGAAGGCGAAGAGCATTTCCGAAAGCAGCATCACCTCGCCGGGGGTGTGGGGAAAGCGCATGCGCGCCGCTGCGATGATGTGCGGGCGCTTGTCGCCCTCGCCCTGCAACGGCACGGCCACGATGTGCAGGTCCGCGCGGTTGGCCCCGTCGCCGTCTGTGGCGCGTCCTGTGGCCTTAATGACATGCCCGGCCGCCAAATCTCCGAGTTGCCCTGTCCCAAGCAGAGCGGAGGGGAGCAGACTCTGATCCCATGCCGGGCCGTCTCCGGCGCTGGTGCCGAGAAGTTCGGTGATGGTGCCGTCCTCGTTGACCCGTGCCCACGCCGCATAGTCGCTATTGGCGATGCCGCGCGCCTCGTCGAGGCAATGGAGCATGACCTCGCGCTCCGTGCGACATTCCAGCGAGCCGAGCAGAACACGGTTGATGGAACTGAGCGCGGCGGTGCGCTGGGCGACCTGTTTCTTGAGGCTGCGGTTCCACGTGAGGATGAGCATCACCCCGCCGAGGACCACGCCCACCGCGCCGAGCACGGCGAACCAGAAGGTGCGGCTCATCCAGAACGGCTCGTACTGCAGGGACAGCCACTTTTCCTCGATGGCCTTGCGCTCGTGCGGGAGGATGAGCGCGAGGCCCTTGCGCAGGATGTTCTTCAGTTCCGGCATGTCGTTGCGCGAGGCCATGCGCAGGTCGATGGAGTAGTTGGTCAGCCCCGCGATGCGCAGATTGCTGATGCGGGCGTTGGCGATGTAGTGCGAGGCCAACGCCATGTCGCAGATGAGGGCGTCGATGTCGCCCACGGCGAGGGCGCGCAGCCCGCCGATATATCCGCCGGTGGTCGGCACCAGCGTGCAGTCCTCGCGGATGCGCTTCTTCAGGTAGTCCATGAAGTCCGGCGAGACCGTGACGCCGATGCGCATCCCGGCGAGGCGGTCGATGGTAAGGTCGTCCCGGAATTCCTTGCGGGTGATGATGGCCGCAGGGACGCTGACGTAGGCCTGCGTGAAGTCGAGGTGCCGTTGTCGGTCGTCGGTCATTTCGAGGGCGGTGACGATGTCCACTCCGCCCGCCATGGCGCTTTGCAGCAGGTCGTCGCGGTTGGGGAAGCGTACCGGATTGAAGCGCAGGCCCACCTTGCGGCCGATGAGGGCGAGGTAGTCCGCGCCGAGGCCTTCGAATCCGCCGTCGAGGTGGTAGGTCTCGTAGGGCGGGTAGTGCAGGCTTACGCCCACGGTCAGGCCGTCGGAGTGCTCGGCGATGAAGCGGCGTTCCTCGGGGGTGAACGGGTCCTGCGCGGAGCGGCTGTCGCAGGCGCACAGGACGAGTGCGACGAGCAGGATGAGGGCGTGGACGGGGCGGATGGTCATGCGAACGAAATTTTCCTGAATGCGCGCGGTCCGCCCCGTCCTGTGCGGACGGGGCGGGAACCGCGTGCATTATGGTCGGTGGATGCTACTTGCCGAAGGGGCACTTGGGGAAGCTGCAATTGGCGCAGCCGAGGCACATGCCGCCCTCACCCATGCGGGCGAGATCCTCGCGGGTGATGGACAGGCCCGCCAGAAGGCGCGGCAGCAGCAGGTCGAGGCTGGTGCGGGCGAAGAACAGCGCGCAGGCCGGAACGCCCAACAACTGTGCCTCGCCGATGCGGCCCACCAGCGTCATGGCACCGGGCAGGATGGGCGCGCCGTAGACGAGGTCCGTCGCGCCAGCGTCCACGAGGCCGTGGCGCGTTACGTCGTCCGGGTCCACGGACAGGCCTGCGGTGGTGATGATGAGGTCGCAGCCGTCGGCGATGAACTGCTTCACGTGGTCGCGAATCTGCTCCCTGTCGTCGGGGACGATGGCCGAGCGGTTCACGTTGGAGCCGAGGGCCGTGAGCTTCGCGCGGATGATGCCCTCGAAGCGGTCCTCGATCTTGCCGCTGAAGACTTCGTCGCCGGTGACGAGCACGCCCGCCCGCGCGGCGCGAAGCGGCAGTACCGAGAACACCGGGCCGTCGGTCAGCGCGGCCATGGCGCGCTCGAAGAGATTGCGCTTGAGGTAGAGCGGGATGGCGCGGGTTCCGGCGATGTCGGCACCCTTGTTGACGATGGTCCAGCCGCTGCGGCTGGCGGCCATGACGCCGGGGGCCATGTTGAAAGAGTAGAGGCGGTCGGTGTTCACGCACAGCAGACCGTCGCGGTCGGCCTTGAGGCCCACCTTGCCCTCGTGCGGCTCGCCACCGGGGATCACGCCGTCGCCCGCCAGCGCGGCGGCGAAGGCCTTGGCGCAGTCGTTCTCGTGCACCCAGTCCTCGCCCACGGCGGCTTCGGTGACGTAGACGTTGTTGCGGCCCATCTGTTGGAGGCGGCACAGGTCGCCTGCCTCGAAGGTCTGGCCCTTGCGGAAGGCCGCGCCCTTGCTCTCGCCGGGGACGATGCGCGTCATGTCGTGCACGGCCTGCTCGCCCAGCGCGTGGTCTACGGGCACGGCATGCACGGCCTCGGGCACGGGGAATACGACACAGGCGGAGTCCTCGTCATGCTTTACGTAGGGCGATTCGCCACGGCACGAGCGGCACATGGGGCCGTGCACGGCGGGGTAGGCCTCGTGGCACATGGGGCAGATGGCGATGCCGCCCTTCGAGCGCTTGACGAGCATGTCGCGGCGCACGCGGATGGGCTCCACGCTGAGGATGTCCGGCCCGAGGGTGCCGATCTCCTCGCGCAGGCGTGCCGAATCCTGCTCCTGCTTAGGCTTCTCTTTGAGAAACCACACGCGCAGCTCCGAGCCTTCGGGCATCTTGTCCACGTCGAGGCGGACGCGGAATCCCTCGCGGTGTACTTGTCGTACAGGCTCATGGCGTAGAGGCCGAAATTCATGATGCGCATCCAGCCATTGCCGGTGGTGCAGGGGGTGAGCATCTGGATGGCGTCGGGCAGGCACCACGAGGTCTCGGAGATGGCCTCGTACAGCGTGCCCTCTGGCATGAGGCGTCGGGCCTCTTCCACCATGTATCCGCCGATGAGCAGGCCGGGGGCGGGGTAGTTGTGGAATAGGCGGGCCATCTCGATGAATTCCTCGAAGGTGTGCTGGCCGATATTGCGATATCCGGCGGTTCCGGACGATGCGGTGACGGACATGTGAGTGCTCCTGTGCAGATTGTGGAAATGCGCACGAGTGTTCAAGGAGCGTGCCAGCATGGGGAATGGCAATGTGCATGCGTTTCGCAACGTTGCGGCTGCGCGGCTCCTTTGCGGAAGAGTGAGTTTCCGCAAAGAGTGGACACTTTGTCAAATGCCGTGGAGAAAAAATTCCGCTCGGTGCGGAATGGCTTGTGATGATGGAGGAATGTCGCGTTCGGTCAGCTAGGCGAGCGGATCGTCCGGCCAGGGGTGCTTGGGATAGCGGCCCTTCATCTCGGCCTTTACGGCGCGGTAGCCGTTTTTCCAGAAGCCTTCGAGGTCGCGCGTGATTTGGAGCGGGCGGCCCGCCGGAGACAGCAGGTGCACCGTTAGCGCATAGCGTCCGTTCGCGATGGTGGGGGTGGCGAGCACGCCGAACATCTTCTGGAGCTTTACCAGCAGCACCGGGCCGCTTTCCGGCGCGTAGTCGATGCGCGCCCGCCAGCCCGAGGGCAGCGTAAGGTGGGCGGGAGCCTCGCGGTCGAGGCGTCTTTGCATGTCCCACGGCAGAAGGGAGCGCAGGGCGGCGGCGAGGTCCATGCGTTTGAAATGGCTGCGGCGGGTGATGCCCGTAAGGAATGGGGCGAGCCAATCCTCCAACCCTGCAAGAAGGGCGGCGTCCGAGACGTCGGGCCACGGGCTTTCGTCCGGAGTGTCGAGACCGCGCAGGAAGTTCACGCGGGCGCGCCAGTCGCGCGTGGCGTCGTCCCACGGCAGGCAGTGCAGGCCGATGGAGCGGATGCCCTCGACCACTGCGGCGGACACGTCGCCGAGGGCCGCGCTCTGAAGCGGGGCGTCCGCCAGCACGAGTTTGCGCAGCTGTCGCTGGCGGCGGGCGCTGACGGCTTCGGTGCGTGCGTCCCATACCACGAAGGTGTCGTCCACGATGTCGCCCTCGAAGATGCTTTCCAGTTCATCGCGCAGTACGGGTGCGGCGCGCCAGATGCGGGCGCGCGAGGCGTTGCCGTCCAGATCGGCCACGCAGAGAAATTCCTCGTGGGCGAGGGGATCGTCCTCGGGCAGCCACGCGGCGCGGCCGCAGGACAGGCGGAAGGTTCCGGCACCCGTGCGCTGGGCAATCCGGTCCGGATAGGCGAGGCCCAGCACCATGCCCGAGGCTTCGGCGTCGATGCGTTCACGCGGATTGACGCCCGTCATGCGCGCGATTCTCGCGGCGGATTCGAGGATGGTGCGCCACTGGGGAGCGTTGGCGGGTGTTCTGGCTGCGGCTACGGCGTTGCCCATGCGACGGCGCAGGTCCGCTCCGCCGGGGGTGGCGTCGCGCTCGGTGAGTAGCGCGGCCATCATGCAGGCCGTGCGGCCGTGCCCGATTTGCCGTGCGGTGAGCACCATGTGCGACAGGCGGGGGTGCAGCGGGAGGGCGGCCATGGCCCGACCACGCGGCGTCACCGCGTCTGCGGTGTCGAGTGCGCCGAGGCTACGCAACAGGTCGCGGGCTTGCCCCATGTTGCCGGCGGGCGGGGTGTCGAGCCATGCCATTGCGGCCGGGTCCGTCACGCCCCATAGCGCCAGTTCGAGGGCCAGCGGGGCGAGGTCCGCCTCCTGTATCTCGGGGGCGGGAAAGGCCTTGAGCAGGCTGTCTTCGCCAGCACTCCACAGGCGGTAGCACACGCCCGGTCCCAGTCGGCCCGCGCGTCCGCGGCGCTGGTCCGCCGATGCGCGCGAAACGCGTTCCGTGGTCAGGCGCGTCATGCCGCTGCCGGGGTCGAAGCGCGGAACGCGGGCCAGTCCGCCGTCCACGACCACTCGGATACCCTCAATGGTCAGGCTCGTCTCCGCGATGGCGCTGGCGAGCACGACCTTGCGCGTGCCCGGCGCTGCGGGGGCGATGGCCGCGTCCTGTGCGGACTGGGCGAGAGTGCCGTAAAGCTGATGCACGCTCGCCACCTCGGCGGGAATGTCGGACAGGAGCATGCCCGTGCGGCGGATTTCGGCGGCCCCCGGCAGGAAGGCGAGGATGCTACCGTCCTCTTCTGCCAGCGCGCGACGTACGGCCAGCGCGACGTGCTCCGCCACGTCCGCGTCTTTTCGGACGGGCGGCAGGAAGACCGTTTCCACCGGGAAGCTGCGGCCCTGCGAGGTCAGGATGGGGCAGCCGCCAAGTAGGGCGGCCACGGGGGCGCTGTCGAGCGTTGCGGACATGACCACCAGCCGTAGGTCGTCGCGCAGGGCGTCGCGGCATTCGATGGCCAGCGCGAGGCCGAGGTCCGCGTGCAGGCTGCGTTCGTGAAATTCGTCGAAGATGATGCAGCCGATGCCCGTCAACTCCGGGTCCGCCTGAAGCATGCGCGTCAAAACGCCCTCGGTGACGACCTCGATGCGCGTGCCGGGACCGATGCGCGTGTCCATGCGCATGCGGTAGCCCACGGTCTCGCCGATGCGTTCCCCGAGCTGACGGGCCATGAACCGCGCAGCCGAACGCGCGGCCAGCCTGCGCGGTTCGAGCATGACGATGCGTTTGCCGTAGAGCCACGGCTCGTGGCGCAGGGCCAGCGGAACGCGGGTGGTCTTGCCCGCTCCTGGCGGGGCGTGCAGCACGGCGCATTGTCCGCTTGCCAAGCAGGCGCGCAGGTCAGGCAGAATGTCGTCGATGGGGAGATGCTGGAGTGTGGGCATTGCGGATTGCGGGTATCGCATTTGGGCGCGTGGGGCAAGGGGACTGGTCACGGCGTGGGGACGTCGGACGCTGCGTCGGCCTGTCGGGCGGGAATTTCGCCGTTTGTGTCTTGCGTGAAGGCGAGGGCGGCGCGGGCGAGTAGCGCGTATCCCTCCGGGCTGTAGTGCGCGTTGACCCTGTTGGCGAAGAGCGAAAGCGGATCGGGATGCGTCGCGAAGAGTTGCACAGCGTCGAGAAATGGGACGTTCGCTCTGCGCGCCGCCGCATCGGCGATGTGGCGTTTGAGTTCGTGATGCGCCGCCTGAGGCGTGGCGATGCGCTGGAAGGCCGGGAGATAGACGAAGATCAGCCGCCCGCCCCATTCTTTCGTCTCGGTATCGGCAAGGGTGAGGATGCGCGACAGCATATCCTCAAGAATGGCTGGAGAGATGGGTTTGCCCTGCCAGCGCGTTCCGGAGCCGCGTTCCATGAGACCGGCTGTGCGCGCGAGGATGCCGAGGCGCGTGCGCAGTTCGCGTAGGGCGAGCAGGTCGAGCGGCAGGGCGTTTACGCGGGCGGCGATTTCGGCTGCGCGTAATTCGGCGTCCACGTGGCGGCGGATGATGGCGTCCACCTTGTCCTGCTGGTGGGACAGGCCCTGCGAGTAGTCCGGCTGGAGATAGTTGATGAGTTGCGGTGATTGCATCTCGCGCTTGAGATTCGTGAGGTCGTTGCCCTCGTAGTACAGCCACAGGATGATGCCGGGCCGGAGCGGCGCAGCGTATTCGCGCAGGGTGGCAAGCTCCGTGAGCGGACCTGTTCCGCCGTAGCCGATGCTCGCCGCGCGTTGGCCCAGCGCGCGAAGTTGGGCCGCGATGTTTTGGTCCACGGGAACGCATGCGCCATGGGCGAAGGAATCGCCGACGACGAGAATGTCCACGGGAGCCGTAAGGGTGCCGACTGGGTTGTTGAAGCCGTATTCGTCGCTGTCGTAGACGAGCCACTGGCCGGTTTCGTTGCAGTAGACCGTGGGCCTGCGCGCGATTCCTGCCAGTGGCAGCAGCGGTTCCGGCCATGCGGCGCGTGTTTGCTCCACGCCGAGCCAGTGCACCGAGTGGATGGTGGGGAACGCGTCGATGCCGTCGTTGCGCAGATCGCGGACGACTTCGTATTTGGAACGTCGGTCGCAGGAGGCGCAGTCCTCGGGAATTGGCAGGCGGGATGGCATCAGCGCGTGCAGGGCGGCTTCTGCGGCGAGAAGGCACACGAACGTGGAACAGGCGACGAGAGCGAGGGCATCGCGCCGGGGCTTACTCGCGATTTGCGCGGCGATGGATGCGACAAAAAGGAGCGCCAGCGTCCATGTCAGCGAGGGCGGAGTGCCGTCGCCGGGGCGGTCGAGCAGGTGCGCCAGCGTGAGGGCGCACAGGACATAGGTGGATAGCGCGGCCAGAAGAATGCGGGACATGCATCGGCTCCGTGCGGTCTGTTTGGGGAGGCGGAGATGGACCAGCCATGGCGCGTTGATCGCAAGTTTCCATGAAAGCACAGATTGCGCGGTGCGTCGAGGGGGATGGGCGGGATGACGGGCACGTCGTTTGCGGAAGGACGTTCTGGGGCAAAGAAGAAGGGCCGTGAACATTTGTTCACAGCCCTTCATGATGCTCCATTTTGGAGCGGGAGACGGGATTTGAACCCGCGACTTCAACCTTGGCAAGGTTGCACTCTACCACTGAGTTACTCCCGCTCGCGCCGGCGAAGGCGGTAATTAGAGAATTCGGCCGGGCTTGGCAAGTGAAAATTTGAAAAAAAACGAAATGCGGACGGGAGGGGGCGAAGCGGCGGGGGGGGAGGTTTCCTGTGGACAGGATTGTGTGGAATTCATAAGCCTTGAAAGGCACTGTGCTCAATTGAGAAGTTTCGGGAGTCAATGTTATTTCAAGGGGTCGTCATGAAAGTGAATGAGTTTGTCCAGCCGCCGTTCTTACAGGCGGAGGAATTCCGTGAAAGGGTCAATGTTCTGGAGCGCGCGCTTGAGGAGAAGGGCGCGAAGATCGTATGGCTTGCATCGTATCCTCGCTCCGGCAACGGAATGCTCCGCGCCTTGCTGTATTTTGCGCTCAATCCGAGGGCGACGGATATGGCTGATTATAGAACCGCGACTCTGGATTTGCATGCGCGCTTTACCTTGGAGCATGTACAGGCCCTGCCCGAGGCGGAAATTCAGGGAACGCGCGTCGTGTTTATTAAATCCCACTTCATGTGCAATGCCATGGCGCAGTTCGTGGACCGGACCTTCGGAGCCATCCATCTGTTCAGAAATCCCTTTGAGGTCGCCGTGTCCGATTTCATCGCGTCGGAATACTATTCGGTATGTCATGATGAAAAGCTACTTGATGCGCATTTTATGAACTACTTCAGATATTTTTCCGCATTCAACCTGAGCCCGACGAGTAGCCTGTACGGTTATGGTTCGTGGCCGGAGCATTATTTCTCATGGAAGAAGTTGCCGCTGTACAGCGATGCGCAGGTCGTTTCTCTTTCTTTTGCCGACTTGGTGGGCGATAGAGAGAAGGTGCGGCATTGTCTTGAGGCGTTTGGTTTGCCGGTGAGTCGTGAGCGGCTTGATTGGATGTATGAACAGAGCCGCAGGGAAAAGGCGTTCGTTGTCAGCGAAACGAGTAGTGCAATAGGTGGCCAGGATGGCCATATTCCGCACTATATCACTCCGGCTACGGTGAAGAAGGCGATTTCGGAGCGGGCTCAACCGTTCCGGGGGTACCTTGAGGAGAAGTACGCCTTGTGGATGGCGCTACTCTAGGCGCACCAGCTTGTTATGCCACGTGGTGGGGAATGATTTGTCTTTTTTTGCCATCGTTTCAATCTATATCGTAAACACGAATACATATCAAAATCCAAAGCAAGTGAATAACACATACGATATTTGGATTGAAGGAATCTATCCACAAGAATCCAGTGTATCTGATGACTGTAAAGACAATATTGGCGGGAATGAGGGGCTTTGCTAATCGTTTTTGCGAAAATTTTGTGATTTATGATTGTGAAATTGTTTGAATCATTGTTGTCTGTTTTTAAGTTCGCGTCTGTATCTTTGTCTTGGACATTCTTGTCGTCCTTGTATAAGCCAATCAGAATAAATTGATACGGATTGTGCATCATCTAGAAGTCTGGGCTTGGGAGGACAACAATCACGGCAAGGGTGAAAAGAAAGCCAAGCGTCGGTCTGAACGTATAACGTGTTTTAGAGGTTGCCGTATAATATTTTGAATACATATTGCCTATGTATAGCAATTGACATCGCAAAGATCAGACGTTGTCGTTGGACAAATCTGAAGCCGCATATGTGGAGATGATTGTGGATTCCGGCGATCACCACACCGGCGGGCACGCACCTCTGCGCGGCCGCCGTCCTTGATCTCGCCAACCTCGGACCCGCAACCCGACGAACAGAGCCGCATCTTTCCGACCACGGCTGCGCAGCGCAGTGTAGGATGCTTTTGCCCCTGTTATGAATAGGTAAAAAGCCGGTTGTACATTCGACGCGCCGAATGGTTTCGTGAAACGCTGTCAGCCTGCATTGGTTTGCTTCTTTGACTTGTTTGACATTGATGTGTATAGCTCTGTCGGTTACTGGAGCGGCAAAGCTTTTCTATAGTTCGATGTCAATTTGAAGGTCCAGTCATTATGAAAATACTCATGTGCTGCACTCACCATTTTGGATCCGATAGGCAGGTTGGGAGTCAGCATATTGCGCGGAATTTTTGTCGAGAAGGGAATGAGGTGCATTATCTATCCGCACCTTTGACCCCGCTGCATTTGTTGGAGCGACAGACACAGGATTTGAAGACACGGTATCGTATCGCCAGAGAGGGCGTCACTCATCTTAATGGGCGATTGACTGAAAGCATTCCGCTCGCTCTTTTTGCACCGTGTGGAGTCTTTCCGCTGAATAAAATGGCTGTGCTTCGCAATTGGTCCCGTTTTGTGATTGCGCATTCCATTTCGACAGTACTCAAGGCGCAGCCTTTCGATGTGGTCTATATTGACAACATCTTCCTGGGCTGGCTGCTCGACAAGGTGCAGTACCGCACCTCCGTGATGAGGGTGATGGATCGACACGACCAGTTTCCGGGGTGGGCATCGAACGCCAAGCAACTGGCCCGGGAGGTTTCCGAAAAGTGCGACCTGACCGTGTATTCGGCGCGGGGGCTTGAAGCCTATGTGAAGGAGCTTGGCGCACAGGAGTCCTTTCTGGTTCCCAACGGTGTGGATTACGAGTTTTTTCGGCAGGTGGGGGCTCCTGACTCTTCATTTGCGAAGAGGAACAGGCCGGTTGTGGCCTACTCCGGTACGCTGGACGACAGAATTGACGTGGGATTGGTAAAATACGTTGCAGCAGCGCTTCCACAATATTCCTTTGAATTCTTTGGTCCGCAAAGTGAAGGATTTAGTCCTGACGGCTTCCCGGACAACGTGATCTTTCATGGTTCCGTTCCGCACGCGGATTTGCCCGCCATCCTGCATCAGGCCGATATCGGTTTCATCCCGTTTGATATTCATCGGGCCAAGGAACGCTTATCCGGAGTTCGTCCACTCAAGCTATTGGAATACATGGCTAGCGGTTTGCCTGTCGTTTGCGCTCGCTGGCCGGAGGTTGAAAGAATGAAAAGCCCTGCAAAACTTTTTTCAACTCCCAACGAATGCGTGGAGATGTTGAAACTCGTCGAGCTGGAAAAACAGAGCCATGCCATTGAAAAGGAATACGCTCGGCAGGCTGATTGGTCGCACATGTGCAGCCAGCTCATGGATGAAATCGAAAAGCGCGCGGAGCCTCGCGCGCATGAGACAACCCCTTCCCTCCAGTCCTTGTGACGACAAACCCCAATCAGCCTGTAAGTTGATTGGGGTTTGTCGTAGAGAAAGAGATTCTCGATCTCTTGCGATTCACGCCAGTGAACCGATGAGAATCCGACAGAGCTCACGGGACAAGGCGTTTTGCAGATAAAGGCGTGGTGCCTGGTAACCGCCGCAAACATGTGACGGTTGGGTGGATAAAAATTCGAAACGGCAGGCAGACGCGGTCAGCGCTGCCTGCCGTTCATGTGTGCAGTGTATTCCTCCACGATATCCTTCGCGGGGCCGATGTTCCTCGTAACCCCTTCCTCGATCCACACCGCACGGTCGCACAGCGTGCTGACGGTGGACATGTCATGCGAGACAAACACCACGGTCTGCTGCGAGGCCATTTTGGCCTTCATGGCCGTAACGGCTTTCTTGCGGAAATTGATGTCTCCGACGCCAAGGACTTCGTCAACGAGCAGGATGTCCGGCGACAGTTCCAGCCCCACCGCAAACCCCAGCCGTGCCCGCATGCCTGAAGAATAGGTCTTCAAAGGGTCGTCGATGGCATCTTCGAGTTCGGAAAATGCGATGATGTCATCGAGGCGAGACTCCATTTCCTGACGGCTGAATCCCAGAAGCATGCCATTTAGCACGGCGTTGATCCGCCCGGACAGTTCGTTGTCGAACCCAGCGGAAAGACTCAAAAGCGAGATGCACAGTCCTGGCCTGCTGGATATCGTGCCCGTATCGGGTCTGTATATTCCGCAGATAAGACGCAGGAGCGTGGACTTTCCTGCGCCGTTGCGCCCGACAAGAGCCAGCGTCTCGCCGCGTCGCACATCGAAGCTCACGTCACGCAGGGCGGGGTAGCTCTTCGAGCGAAACAGCCCCTGCCTGATGCGAAAGCGGTAGCCCACGTGATCGAAGGCGACAAGCGTGTTGGGGTCTTGAATGCTCACTGGCAAATCCTCGGATATACATGGTCCAGCCTGCGAATCATGGCCGTGGCCACCGCGATGAGGACGATGGAAGCCAGAAGCACACAGCCCAGATACTCCCAGTCCGGCCATGCGCCATCAAGCAGCACTGTCCGGTAGTTTTTTATGAGTCCAGCCATGGGGTTCAGATAGAGAATCGGCCGGTGCTGGGGCAAGACAAACTTTTCGATGTCGTAGAAGACACCCGTGGCAAAGAAAAGAAGCTGCAGACCCGTACCGATGATAAACTTGAGATCGGGGAAAAAGGGAACAATGGCTGCGGCCAGAAATCCACAGCCAAGGATCAGCAGGAACTGGATGATGAGGAGAAGAGGAAGTGCTGACCAGCACCAGGTCACGCTTCCGCCGACAATCGCAAGCCCCGGCAGCAGAAGCGTCAGCACGAAGAGCTGTTTGACCGTGTCCTGGATACAGGTCACGAGGGGAAAGAATGTCTTTGTCAGTTGGATTTGCATCAATAGACTTCGCGCATTGAATATGCTTGCCGAGCAATGCCCCACGGCCTTGGCGAACCATAGCCACGAAGTCAGTCCAACGAGCAGGAACCAGATGAAGTTAGGCGTCCCTCTATGCATGAATATTCCAAACACGACATAATAGATGCCCATGCTGAACAAAGGCTCCAAAACCCACCACAGGTAGTTCATGTAGTAGCGGGTCACTTCCGCCCGAAGATTCGCGCCAACCTTGTAGAACGCGAGGCTGATGAAATTATTCGTCGTCATCCTGTAATCAGATTTATCATGTGCTAGAGATTGAGTAGTTCGGTGGCGATGCGTCCGCTTCGCGGGGATGTATTACTCAACTTCATGTTCAGATTTGTGGCGAAAGACGATATTTATCGCGCATCGGTGTAGGTAAATTCACCCTTCAAGGCTTCTTTGGCAACCTTGGCCTTGAATTTCGCCGAGTAACGATTTCTTTTGTCTTCGGACATGCCCCTCTTTTTGTCTCGGCTCCACCTTATACACCTGTCCGAGTTTGGGGGCCACCTCTCCTCAAATGGCTGGATGTCGCCTGGCGAATTCGAGAAACAACACGTTATGAAGGACGTGGCTTAACGGGTGGTCTACTTTTGTGTGGCAGGATCACAGTGTGTTATTGAAATTTTACGAAAATACTCAATTACAGAATTGTATCCATGACATAATTCAGAGTGTTTTCCACACATCTTTCAATAGAAAGACTGGCTGTTTCTAGGCGGAGATCAGGCTGCTCTGGTATTTTGTACGGAGCAGATATGCCCGTGTAGTTTTTGATTTTCCCCTCTCGAGCTAGTTTGTAATACCCTTTTACATCCCGTGACTCGCAGACACACAGCGGACATGAAACAAAAATTTCGCTGAAATTCGTGCCCAAAATTTGTCGAAGGAGATCGCGGTCTGCTTTCAGCGGGGTGATAAAAGCACACAGGCATACGATCCCTGCGTCTACGAACAGCTTGGAAACTTCACCAATCCGTCGAACGTTCTCACTCCGTGCCTCGGGAGAAAAACTCAGATCCGAACACAGACCGTGACGGACATTGTCTCCATCAAGTACATATGACCGAATGCCATGATGATGAAGATGTGTTTCAACATGATGAGCAATGGTAGACTTTCCTGAACCGGATAATCCGGTAAACCAGAAGACGTGACCTTTGTGTCCATTCTTTTTTTCTCTGTCGGGTCTGGATATTTCGCCTGTATGTATTTTAATGTACCGCTTGTCACTCATTTCTTTTTTGCAACCATTATAAGTCGTTGTCAGTATGTGAATTTCTTTCGAAATATTATTTAGAATCAGTTTATAGAAGATTATTTGGAACCAAGCCAAGCACAACATAAGAAAATTTTACATCCTTTTGAAGGAGTATGAGTGGCGTTTGACCAACACAAATCTACAGCGCCTGTTTGAATAATTGGAACAGTGAATTAAGTCTGGTACAGCTCCAAATTAAAAGTCGAAATCGACGATTATCCGTTTGCCATCCTAGCCTAGCGCTTGATTAAGCTGCGTTTGGCTTGCCGCCTGATGCGGAATCTGAGGATTGACGTTCGTGCCTGTGCTAGCAATCGAGTAAGCAAAGACCTGTTGTCTACAATGATTGTGCCGGATGGATGCTGATGGTACCATCTTCCATAGTTCAGGCCGATGCCGGAGGCTTCAGATTTTTTGAAAGCCAAATATGCTTTCAATATTTCTTCACGTTTCATCTTGTTATAAAGTTTCTTGCCTGCCCCGTAATCATGGTACAAGATCATCTTTGGCCAATAGTAGATATCCTTCCCTGGGTTTTGATCCAATATACGCCGAGAAAACTCTTCTCCCTCGCCATGCAGCATTAACGGGTCCATCCCAGAAGCCGCCATCCATATTTCACGGCGCACGGCGATCACGCATTCAGTATTGAGAACGGCTGGCAACGGGTAACACCCGGAATCGTAGTTTCCCGGGTGTTTATTGTTGCGTCGGGAGTTGCTATCAAAAGCCAAGACACGCCCCCTGACAGCAAGAAAGTCAAATTCATCAAAAGCAGCTCTTGTCTGTTCGATGAGATTCGAATCTGCGATGCCGTCATCATCCAGAAACAAGAGTATATTGCCGCGGGCGCAGTCTGCACCTATGTTGCGCCCTTCACTCAAGCCGACATTGACCGGCAATCGTAAGTGCAGAATGGAATCATTGGTGAACCAGTCTTGAGCGTCCCTGTCTACTCCGTTGTCAACGATGATCAATTCGTAATCTTTGCAGCTCTGTTCCTGAAGTGACTTGAGGCATGCCCGCAAACGGTCATCCATACTGTTTGTGACGATGATGACAGAAACGGCGGGAGTCATCTGATTGCGATCGTCCGATCCAGGTAATGCATCGACATTTCGAACCGCTGCATAACGCTTAAGATAAGCGATAGCGGTTTGGAAGTCCCCCTTGTCATACGCTTGGCGGGCGCGAACTATGTACTCAAGCCCGGTCATCATACCTTCGCAGCCAGACTGAGCCAAAAATCATACAAGTCTTGGCAACTCGATTCAATGTAGTCCAACTCGGCCGTGGGTAGCGAACGCTTCGCTTTATCCCTGATACACTTCTCCGGCGCAACGATATCGGCGACTTTTGACAGCGAGTCTTCCGGGAGGTCCACGTCGACAAACTGTAGTGCGTGGTTGATGATCGAGCGAGGGGTCTGGCCAAGGGATTCAAGGCTGATGGTCAGGTATCTCTTGTGATCAGCCCTTTCATAGGCGCGTTTTCCGTGCCCCATGCAGTCGATATACCATTTTACGAAATCCTTTGGCGTCTTCGGACCCCAATCAAATTTCTTAATAGACCAGTACACCTCTACCGGTTCGCGAATTATATGAATAAAAACAGCATCGTCAAAGGTCCTCAATACGGTGTCGGCAACCTTGATGTTATGTGGTGTTTTTTCACACCATGCATCAACGGCGAGGTGATCCTGAGCAATCCCCAAAATAGATTGGACGAATTCTTTGGGTGCCTTTCCCGCATCGGCAGCATCAGATCCAAGGATGTCAACTGCAAGCTGCTCAATGCGCTGTTTTGAAAGCTTCTGAGCCAATTCGCACTTGGCGTGTGCGTAGTAAAGGCTGTTGAGTACTTTTACGCTAATGTCTTGGGCGCTATTTATCGCGTCGTTAATGCTTCGTGTGTTGTTCAGCAAAGAGCACAGGCATACATTACCCATCATCAGCCTTGGCTCATACAACACTGCGTGTTTTCCAGCTGCTCGGACAATATCTCCGAAAATTGTTGTCCCGCTCCTGCCGCTTCCACCCATGACGATGTTTTTTGGTTTCATAATTATAATAAAATTTTTATCCAATTAATAAAGTAAATGACAACTCGGTGTTAGCCTATACATGGGAAATCGAAAACCAAGGAAGCGTCAATTCCAAAAGAAGTGGCAGGCTAAAAAACGTATCGTTGATTCTTTATTAGCCTCTTGTTCCAATTTCATTGAGCACCTGTGAATCCCACCGCACGAGCGGGGCCTTGACGACCTCGTTATGGCAGTATTTCATAATTTCTTGATATTTCATACCGGCACACGGTGCTATGTCAATAGCGTACACCTTGTCAAAGAATGTCAAGATTTTATTTAGAAATCCCGGCTCAATATCAGAAGAAATCTTCCGGAAAATCACAGGTGATATAGAGTGCTCAACCTTGATGGCGGCGGGGGGTAAAATGCTCATAATGAAGTCAACGCCTTGTTTTACGGTCTGCCCAACACCACTTTGGTCGGCATGATCGTAATCATCAAAAATAAAAAGCCCACCAGTTTTTACAGCCGGAAGACTCATTAGAAAATCGAATAAAACAGCCCAAGCAATATGGAGGCCGTCGATATAAAGCAAACTTAAAGAATCAGGCTGTAGTCCCGGCAGCCCGAGTTGTGACTCGATCTCGTTCGCCGTCACCTTATCCTGCGAGCCGCTAGCCTTGATGTTGTGCCAATAATTTTGCTGGAATAAAGGATCAAAGCACACAAGACTGCTAGTTGGATGAGTCAAAACGTTATCCAGCCACCAACAGGTGGACAGACCTTCAAAACATCCGATTTCACCGAAGCAGACGTCAGCCTTACCGACAAAGGGCGCGACCCACTCTCTTAGTTCCTTCGCCCTTTCAGGGAACACGCATTCTTTGTAAAATCGGTACCCGTTCTCCTCCGGCTGGCCCCAATTAATCAGTTTACAAGCCTTATACGCGACCTTACATGCCTCGTCATATCTCTGGAGTTTGGACAATGTAATAAAGATGAAGCTCAGATAGCGAATGTTGCGGGGTGCTAATTTCGAGGCTCGTGTGAACATGCGTAAAGCCATATCCTGGTCACTGCATCTTCTGTGGGCTATCCCCAACCGAAAGTGTCCAGATGCATTATCTGGAAAGGACGATATGAATTTCTCCAGCACAGGGATTGACTCTTTGAAAAGGCCATTATCTTGCAAGACTTTAGCTTCGTTGAATAAATTAGACACTCGGCACCTCATGATTTTATAGCAGTCATTCACACAAATCAGAGCATTAATCGCAAGTTAATGACACTATCGCTTCATTGATCATGGACGGCGTGATTTGATGTAGGCACTTTTGGTCCTTGCAACTCAACAATTGTGTCCCGCAGTTGAGGAAGCATGGGGCACACGTTACAGTGTCAGGGGGCGTAACGATTCTGAAGTTTGCCGGATTGCCCCATGGAGCATTTTTTTTAGGGGTCGTCGGGCCAAAAATGGCAACTATCTTGGCGCCAACAAATGCGCCCAGGTGCATAACGCCGGAATCTGTACTAATTAACGTCTTGCACATTTCGATGGCTCGTGCCGTCTGGGCTAGGGTCAGCTTGCCGGAGAGCACGTGAACCCGATCCTTCATGCTTTTTGGCAGCATTGAGAAAAGGATTTTTGCGTCTTTTAGCTCTCCCTGGCCACCCAAAATAAGCACCTCATACTTGTCACTAACCATCGGCAATAACTGACTCCAATACTCTAAAGGCCATTTCTTCTTTTGCATTTGTTCCGAACCGCAGGCCCCGATATGAATACAAATGAAGTCAGTATTTTTGAATTGATCGAGTAAGGCACAGTCTTCACTATGGTGGCGGTAAGGAGGAATCGTGCCGGTGATGCCCAGCATTCTCGCGATGTCGTTATTGTGTTCAACCTCGTGCTTTTTTGAGAAATCAACATGGGGGTGAAAAACGTGGACTTTGGCAATAGGCTTCAAAGCATCGGACATTTTGCCCACATCAGTAAAGGGTGGGTATATAGCGACGTCAAAGGTCCGACCATCAAGAGCCTGGACCAAGGCGGCGGTTTTGTCTCGGAGGCTTTTTATCACAATAACTTCATCCACCAACCGCTCTATGATGGCTGCTTCCGGACTGAAGCAGGCGGCTGAGATGTTCGCGGCGGGATATTTTTCCCTCAGTGCCTGCATCGCGGGCATGAACATGAGCATGTTGCCGATGCCGGAAGGCTTGACAACAAGCAAGTCGGCCTTGTCATTGTTCAGTATATCCTGTGCCCGCCGTCCCGCCTCGGTTTCATCTGTGGTTATGCTGGCCGAGGGCTTTTTCGTGTCGCAGGAAAGGATGCGGGAATAGTCATCAAGGTTCCAGCGATAGATGTTGTCACGTTTGGCGCCGATCTCTTTCTGTACCCCGCCGTTAATGTCGCTTTCGGACACGTCTTGGATGAAAAGATTGGGGTACGCTACGAAGCACTGCTCCGAGTGATTATGCATGAGTTTGTGGAGAGCTCCCTCGTCATAAGGGAGCAGCAGTCGTCGGGTATAATCCAAGAGTTCTTCATATGCTGGCCGACGAAGGCCTACCGCATGCGAGGCCACACTGGACCCGTTGCAACGATAAGCGTTTTTGCTGTGGAATTGGATCCAATCCTCCCCCCATTCATACTGTATGGCGCCGAGCTTTAGAACAAGCCAGTCCATGGGCACCTGATGCGCGAATAACGTAAACTGCTTTTGAAAGTCATTGTGACAGATAAAGTCATCATCCAAGACCAGGATGGAGGCATAATCATTTTTGATCGCGTGCTCGAGCATCCTCTCCATCGTCTTGAGGTATCCCCAGGCACCAGGACTCGATATGGCTTTCTTACCTGTTCGCTTTTCGATGAAATGGATTCTTGCGGCATCGTCTTCGTAATTGAGATAGTAATCCTTGCTGCACGCAATCTCCCGAACACCGCTTTGCCTCGGGCACGTCCCCTTGTCGTAGTATTCCTGCCATTGAGAGACGAAGGGCTCCTCCTTACCGTCTACGGCATCGAATCGATCAACTTTCATACCGCATTGTTCCGCACGTTGCATGGCAGAAGTCCATCGATCGGAACGACGTTCGAGGTTGAGCACGAATATCTTGTCGAAGAATTCGTTGATTGAGACTGGCGTCAAAACTGAGGATGGATCGAAAGGAAGGTGCACGCGCGATGTGTCATCTATCAGAGCATACCTTTTCTGCAATTCCTTTGGATCCTTGGTGCTGGCGTATTCGCTGTTCCACGGGATGCTGCAGCGATAATCATCAACTACATTGTTCTGAAGTTCGATGTAATCGTTGCTCCCCTTTGCATCAAAAAACGTATCGAACCTATTGAATCCAGCCCTACAGCATCTGATTGATAAATCAATGTGCCACTGTCCACGAATGGGGAAGTTGGATTCGTCACAAGACCCAACTTTATCTATTAAGTCAGGTGTAAACGTAAAAAATGCACCCATACACTTATATGCGTTGCAAATTGCCTCGCATGCTCCGGATTCATCGGCCACCTTTCCCGGCATTGTGTAGTCAGGGTCTTCACGCTTCCTGTTCCACAAGAAATGATTATAGTTCATATAGCAGAGATGCTGATAATTACTCTTTTCCATTGCGTTCAAGTAGAGGTCATCCCACCCTTTGCGGGTAAACAAGACATCATCATCCACCTTGAAGCCTATATCGAAACCCAGCAGCTGGGAAAGTGCAAAAATGGTATTGGTCTGTCCGACGCAATACCGTCTCTTATTTCTGATGAAATAAATGTCAAACGGCGAATCGATTTGGTCGAGATACTGCGCGACGGACTCATCAGAGCCGTCGTCGGCGACGATGACCAGCCAATCATAATTTTTGTTGCAGGTCGCAAGGAACGATTCAACACAATCTTTCAGGTAATCAAGTCTGTTATAGGTTGTGATAGCGAAGACCAGTCTGGGCCTTTTGTCCAACTTGTAAGGGGAGGGGGAGGCAGGAGCATTTGCTTCGATTGGTATAGTTTCAGGCTGCAGGCGGCTTGCCACGGTGTCGTTTTTCTTGGTTGCCTGCGACCAGACGATATTGAACAACCGGGGAAAGAGCTTGATGCTGCCGGTTATTGGGCGAATGGCAATATCCACAAAAGCTTGGCCGATCCGATAGGAAACCGACTTTCGCAAGTCGAAAACAGAGTGTTCTAACTGGCTCGTACGACGCCTGTAGCCTTCAATTCTTGAAACAAACTGCTGTTCCAATGATGCAAACTCGTCCTTTTGCCTGACCAGTTCCTGCTGCACCTTGAGGAGTTTCTTTTCGACCTCTTTGATTTTGCAAAGAGCCTCGCTTTTCGTGGCCACGCTACTGTGCTCGACACTCCCTATGTCTTCTTTTTGCTTGTGCACTTCGCGTTGATTTGCGAGACCATTCAACCGTTCCAGTTCCACGTGGGACTGTTCCAAGTCTTTGCCTAGTTTTTCGCTACGCTTTTCCTGCTCAAGCGGTTTAAGCTGCTCTTCAAGGAGTCCGAACTTTACCAGCTTTTCCTCTATGCTTGAGCATCGCTCTGCGGCCTGCGCATACCTCTTTACTTCAAGCTGGTATCCAGCGGGATGGACTAAATTTATGAATTCAGGCTGGAAAGACCCAAAGTCTTCGCCAAGGATCGTCTTGGCTGCCTTTTTTTTGATATACAAGAGCGCACCCTGCCTATACCTATAGTTCACCTTCTCGTTTTGCCAAATCTTCGGGCGTATCAAATCGAAACAAGTATATTGTTTTTTTGCGAATCGCTCTTTCCAATACGACTGCCATTGCTCATTGATATGCCCCGCACCGCCTTGCCCGGGAATGCCCGCGCAGAAAAGGACGCAATCGGACAGCCTAGTTAATTGATCGACAAGAAAAGACGCTTTGTCCTCTGGAAGATGTTCGGCCACATCCAAGGATATTGCCAAGTCGAAGGGACCATCAACCGGCACTTCTGCACCTTGAGCCAAATCCCAGTTTACAAATTTATTTGATGGGATATAAAGCCGGCTCTGTGGAACAGAGTCCCCGTCGACGCCAACCACATCAATGCCCTTTTCATGGAATGGGAAAAGCCAAGTTCCCAGGCCGCAGCCCAAATCAATAACTTTTTTGGGGGCCAGGTATTCTTCGAGAACATCAAGGACAATTCTGGCCGATCTAAGACTTTTTTCAGCCTGGTCATAATAGAAGCTGCTGTCGTACGGGATGCCTTCCTGGGTTGTGACGCATGCATCATTGCTTCCAACCTTGTTGATGAAGGTCTTGCCTAAAAAAAACTCTCGATTTTCCGGTGGTTGAGAATCAAGGACAATCTTTCGATCTTTCATATAATTTTCTTCTGGATGTTTGTTTCGATTGAACTCATTCAAAATGAAACCTGACTTTGAGGTGGCAGAATAAACCTCCCCAAGTTAGTATCATCCGACAGTAGAGACATTCTGAGGTGAATTGATTTCCAGAGCCTCAGTCTGATACGTCCTGTTAAACCGTTCCACATACGATTTTGGGTGTGCTCGCCCGGCTGGATAAAATCCAAATCTACGCCATCGCCACCTTGTCCAGAACCCACAGTCCGGCTGCGGAGAGGCTGGTGTCCACCTCAATGGCGAGGCATTCGCGGCTGTAATCAGCAACTACGCTAAATGTGCGGAACCGCAGTCCGTTTGAGCGCGAGTCATGTATGAGTCCCCGGACCAGCAGTTGGCCTGTGGCGGGACGGCCAAGGACTGCGGTGCGGATCGTCGCTTCTTCCCTTTGCGGCGCAGAAGGAGCTTTAGTTGACGGTCGATACGATGAATCGTTTGTGGTTCCACTGGTACCCTTGCCGTCGTAGCAGGCTAAACGGGCTTGCCAAATCCGTATCGGGGATAGCTGTCAGCCAACCGGATGAGCGTCGCGATAACGTTGTGCCGTCACGCAGCGTAGGCGTACAGCGTCCGGCTAATGAGCACGATGGCGCATGCCCTGGTCCGCTCAGCCCGAACTCATCGCGAGCGTAGTCGACGATCTCCTGCTTCTAGGCTGGCCTCAGAGTTTTTTTGCGATGATGTCCTTCAATACCTCGCGCTCAAGGCTGAAGTTGGCGAACATGCGCTTGAGCTTACGATTCTCCTCCTCAAACTCCTTGAGACATTTGATATCCGTAGCCTCCATACCGCCGCACTTGGATTTTTATTTGTGGCACGTATAGGTGATTGTATTTTAAGGGGCGTGGCTACAGTTACATTTCGAACAAACCGAAAACACATAAATATTCGGCAGGCCTTTGGTCAAGGTTAAATCTAGAACATAACGCCCAGCCGATGAAATCACCAACAGCTTTGATCCCGCTACAGAGGTGGGGTCACGGAGTTACGCCACTATCTCGACGAGCACACAGGAGATGTGGATGAGCCGGAATCGCAGAGGGTACGACGCGGAATTCAAGTGGGATGCTGTTCGGATTGTCGAGAAAATTGGGATGGGCGGTGTCCGAGGTTGCGAAGCGCCTCGGGATAGGAGTGGATTACGTCTCGCGTTGACGACCTGAAATGCTTGCCAAGGGTACATCGCATTTCCGGGGCAGGGCAAAGAGGTCATCATGAATGAGCGGCGCAGGATTTGGAAGTTGGAAAAGTAACTCAAGGATGCCGAGCTTGGCCGGGATATTTTCAAAAACGCATTGGACATCTTCAGCAAGATGCCGAAATGAGAGTCTGGTCCATTAGGGGCCACCGTTCGCATTTCTCGGCGAAGGAGATGCACCGTGCCCTCAGTGTTTCCAAGGGCGAGTATTCAGCATGGATAAGCCGTAGGTCGTCCCGGCGGGCCGCCGAGACGACCTACGGCTTATCCATCGAATTCCTAAACTCTACGAAAAGTATTCAGGATGTGTCGGCAGTCCAATGATCACTGCCGATCTGCGTGCCGAGACCGAATTTCGGCATGAGAGTCGACCGCGGGGTGCTCGTCACACGCGGCAGCTTGTGTTGCGCTGTCAGACCTACACCGCTTTGGTTACAGACATCTCCTATTTCAAGATCGGCCGGAAAAGGCATGATCTCACGGTCTTCATTGACCTGTTCTCACGCATTACTGGGGGGGAGCTTGAGCGATTCGCTCGAAAGACATTCGGCAATCAGGGCGTTTCACAAGACTCTTGCGAAGAAGACCGTCGCCGGGCCTCCTGTCCGCAGCGACAGAGGAATCCAGGTCGTCAGCTATGATTTCCTTCCGGCCGATATTTTGGATTTGAGCCTTTTCCTTACCGGTGGGCATGGTTGCAAAAAATAACTGACAAGAGAAATGGAATGGGGTTAATAATGCATATAGTGAAATCGTTATAATTACAGACTGCGTCAGGCTCGTTTCAGTAGCAATAATGGGACCATTCTCTGTGATGACGTTTCCATATTTTATGATTGGAATGCATTGTGTCTACAGATTCATCGCGCGACTAGCTGCTCGATTGGTGTCGTTTTGTCGCCCCATCTAAAATTAATGGTGGGTGATGATTGTCAAAAAAAGCGTTAAATGTACAGACGTTAAGCGTCTACAAAATGGCTTCATATGATTAAATGAGCGTAAAAAATATCTCTTAATGATGTAGTGGATGTGTGGTGCGCAGGTGTGTAACTGGGCGTATTGCGCGGTAAATATATTTGTAATGATTGCACCATGTAGAGATTGATCTGATAAAATCGCACATGCTAACTGTGAAAGTTTGGCTTAAGAATGGGGAAATGTAAATGTCAAAGGCTGAACTCCTCGTTTTGCGAATCGTACACTTTCATGATGCGCACAAAGCAATTTTTATGCGTATCGCTGTAGCGCTTGTCGTTGTTTTGGCCTTTTGGTTTCGATTTGCTTATATACGCCAGCCATATCTTAGTGACGAGACTTTTGATCTCGATTCTTTATTCGGCATCGCAAACCTACTGGGAAGCGGGGAGTTATTCAGTGAATCATGGCTTCAGGTCGATTGGATGTATCACGGGCTACTGTTCAAATATATTTACATCTTATGGGGTATGATTTTTGGGATAGACATGAGGATCCCCCATAATTTTACCGGAAGTGAACTGCAAACATTGCGCCTCCTTTCGGTACTGTTCTCAACAATCTCAGTGTATCTTGTCTATAAAATACTTGGCCGAGGGCGGCACCAAAGTGTCGCCATTTTTGTTGCATTTATTCTTGCGTGTGATCCGATATCGATTGCTTATTCTCGCGCAGTTAACACATATAATTTTATGATAATGATTATGCTGTTGTATGTGTTGTACATTGATACTCGCGAGACATCGGTAAAGTCAGTCTGTGGCGAGGTGTTGTTTATAGGATTGATGTTAGGCTCTACGAGCTACGCTTATGCTATGATTTTTGCTAGAACAGTTATGTTTTATCTAGAGACAAAAAGCATCAAGCGGGTTTTGATATACACGATGGTGCTTGTGACCCTATCGTCACTAGTCCTGTACGCGACCAACCCGCAACAGTGGAACTCTGATTTTTCTGAAGTCAAGTCGCGCATTCTATTTGGATCATATCTCGGTCTTGATGACGAGCGATCGTACCGCAACGTCGTTAGTCTCGCGGGATCGCACCTGTTCATCGAATTCCCGTGGTTAAGCAATCCGAAGGCTGGTGCTCCATTGATACACGTCAACTGGAGTGTCCTCAGAGAGTTCCAATGGATACTCCGGCTGATCTGGCATACTCCGATACCTGTCTACCCATTGCTTTTCCTCTCGATTGCTGCAGTAATCCGCGCACCAAAGCAATTTTGCTCGCCAAAGGCTATGCCACGGTCGCTCTCCATAACGCTTGTGTTTTTCGTCGGGCTGTTTATGGTCAATACTTTTCATGAATGGGGAAACCACACTCTCGCTATATTCTCGACCCTTATAGTGCTCATTTTGGGGGCGTCCACAAATATTCTGTACGACTACACACCGCCATCTGTATCGCGGATTGTTACAGCCACGATTGCGTGCTTCGTGATCGTACAAGGATTCATGACCTTCAATGCGCCGGGATATGTCTGGCGAGTCCCCGTCGAAACGGCCTTTCAACTGAAACCAAGCAAAAAGATCGCACGCCCATACTTAGATCTCTCTCAGTTTTCTTCTGATAAGGTGCTGGTTGACGACGCCTGTGGGGTTCGTGGGGTCTCACCACCGCATGTCTTGCATCATTTCCATGGGCAAACAGACGCTATTCTTCCTGCATTACTCTATGGACAAACGTTTTTCACTGAGGACTTTATTGTTAATAAGCATGAACAGTATACAAAATTTGCGGTGAATGCATTCTCCTACGCGGTAGGATATTATGTGCCGCGACTGACGTTCACCTCACCAGATGGTGCGCATGATACTGTCACTGTTTTTGCGACATTTAATTCTTGTTTGCCGTGTCTGTGTTACGATGTAAAACAGAATGTTGCTAATTTTAAAGCACTTTATCTCCCAACGCCAATTCCGTCGTTGATAACGATCAATATTGATGTCGCGCCAAAGACGTTACGTCTCGTCGCAGTCGAACTTGAGCACTTTGATAAGAATCCTTTGGACTCTACACTTGAAGAGCTCAATCTCGTACGGATTATAAGATGAGGCTGTGACATGTTAACGAGAGGTGGTCTCCATCCTTCGGACAGGTTTGTGGCTTATCGATAATCACATGGCGCAAACGGAAAAACGGGTCGCGAGCAAAGCTCGCGACCCGTTCGATTTCTTGTGGTCGGGACGAAGGGATTCGCCCCCCGGAATCGTGCTCCCAAAGTATGATGCGTTGGTTTGACCACCTTGAAACATTGGTTATCCGCCGGTTCACGTACCGGGCCTAGGGGATACTGGGCATGTGGGCGCGTAGTCGCGGTCCGGCGGCTCAAGGGTGCGCAGATGGGCTGTCATTGATCCGAAGTCCGCCGAACGTGCCGTGCTCCGGATTTTTCTCGACGTGGATGAGTTCTATCTTCATCATTCGAAATCCCCCGTAATGAGTACTCTGATTTCCGATCCTATGGGGATCGTAGACAGAGACACCCCTGCCCCGGACGCAGCATTAGCAAAGCCCAGTTTCAAGCGATTTTTTTGCACACCATTGACGTTTTCGGCTGCAATAATGGTGTTTACTGTGATTGCTACACCGGTCGTATTGTACAACGGAATACACGTCACGCACATTGACTGTGGAAGTGTTGAAGCCTTTATGTCAAAAATAAATTTCGCGTGATCATTTGCAATTTTCCCGCCGTATGCAAACGGAGTCGTAGAATCCGCTCCAATTGGTGTTACTTGTAGTGTATTAATGGCACCATTGATGCGCTCAACGAATCCTTCCGCATTGATCGCTGGAGATCCGGCCGCCCCGAGCGCGTGCTTGATAGTTCCACCATCGTTCTTGATCCAAAGCTGAAATGCCTGCGGTCGCGTGGCTCTGGTGGTGCTCCCGATAAAGTTAATTGACCCAGAGGTATTTTCGAAACACGCGTTATCGTCACCGAGTTTCGTATATGCGGCGTCAACGAGCTGAATGCCATATACACCTGATCTACACTGGTTCCCTGATACTGCGGCATGTTGTGTCGTGTGCAGCTCAATGCAAGAATGTGTAGCTGCCACACTGGTGAGGATGTTGCCAGATACCGTAATGTCGGTAGTTTTGTAACAACGGATACCGTGACTTCCCACGCCATGTACATTGTTTCCGGAGATTACTCCGCCGAAACGGGTCGGTGTTCCGCATGAGAATTCAATCCCGTGCCCTGCTGATTCGCGTATCATATTCCCAGAAATAACAATATCATTGGCGTCAATCATTGAAATTCCGCTGGCGCGGCATGACGTGACAATGTTTCCGGTGATCGAAAGACGATACACGCCGTCATCGGTGAAAATACCACAATGGCATCCGTGGACGATATTCCCGCTGACTACAACGTCGTGCCCTTTTGAGTTGGTGATCCACATGCCGCTCACAAGTCCGAAGCTGGAGGTAATCAAGCAGCCGCTGATTATTGCATCGGACATCGCGGCAACGATACATGCATTTCCCCCGGTGGCCCCGATATTGCGGATTTGTACCCCACGTACAGACGCCCGACGGACCTCATCGTACCAAATTCCATTTTGAACATTCCCGTTTGATCCGCCGTCGAAACATATATTCTCGACGTGTATGTCATAGTTGAGCGCGGACAGAAGCCCTCCGTTGTGAAGCATCCCGTTTAGAGCCGGGTGGATCACGTAATCGTACACGGCGATGGCCTTAAGCACCGACCCCCAACCGGACCCGAGAAGCGTGGTGTTGTCGTAGATTTCGAGTTGCCCGGTCAGTCCGAATGTTCCATTCGGAACATAGACCGTTCCGCCCCCAGCGGCGTGAGCTGCGTTGAGGGCTGCTTGCACCGCCGCTGTATCATCTGTCACGCCGTCGCCGACAGCCCCGTAGTTCGTGACGTTGAAGCAGGGCAGCATGTCGAACAACGTATACCCAGAGCCGTCGGGTTTGACCACGAGACTGCGGCCCGCGTCTGCTGCGGAGATGGACGGGAGGCCTGCGTTAGCCACGGCGGCCTCTGCGGCGGTCTGTGCCGCTTCAGCTGCGCCCTGTGCGACCACAGACGCATCGCGAGCGGATTCGGATCCGGTCTGTGCGTTTTCCGCTGCGAGCTGTGCTGCTTCGCACTGCTCAAGGTAGTTTCCTGGGGTCTGCCCGGGCTTAGCGAGTACGGCGCGGCCAACAGCCTCCTGAAGCTGTTGGCGTTCCGCCGTCGCGATGTCCAGCGCGGTTTCGATCACGGTGGGGTCGAACGTGGACAGGTCCACGTCCTGCGTAAAGGGCATATCGCGAAGCGTGGTGATGAAATACCCGTTTGCAAGTGGCGTCCCGGTAAGTGGATATGTGATCGTCCCCCCGGGGTTCGTCTCCTGGTCTGCGTTTAGTACTGCGGACCAGTTCGAGGTGATTTGTGTCACGTTTCCTACTATATCCTCAATGAACACCGCTAGTTGCGAAACATCCCAGACGATGAAATCGAAATCGAATTCCGTCGCGATTCCATTTCCGGGGAGTTTCACACTGCTTTTGTTTGAAGGGAGCACTTTACTACCTCACTTGTTTGGGTTTGGTGCCAAAATGTTTATCGCCGTATACTTGTCTTCCTCGTACTGCGATAACCATTGATGAGGTGATGTACGAGTTTCGAGACTGGAGCACCGATCTTGAAGTTGCGGCTTGACCTCGTTTCCCCTGCGGCTACGTTTAGGCTGTTTGCCGATCACTCCGTCGAACTGCTGCGGCTTGACATCGCTGCATGACAAAGTATTTTGAACTGGGGATAGTCTTCTTGCAGCTGAGTAAATAGATTTTTATGTAAATAACGATGCAATGTTGCTTTAAGCTGTACGTGATAAACATTAATTTGACGAGTTTTTTTAGAGCATGCGCCAAAAGCGGTTTTTTGTATTGCCTGATGGGCAAAATCGCGAATGGACGATATCCCAAACGGGATGTACTGCGTTGGAATAACCTGTTGCGGGTGTGGTTCGTTATATAACTTGGAGTGTATGCGCGGAGCGCAATGCGTGGCTGGCTTTTGTCCTGATCGGTACAGGTGAGGAAGCGCCTGACCGATGGACCTATCAGCTGAATTTGAGGCGGCACGGCAGGGGGGGAGGAGAGGCGATTGTCAGCGGACCTTATAAAACGAAAAAACGGGTCGCGAGCATTACTCGCGACCCGTTTTCGGTCGAGTGGTCGGGGCGGAGGGATTTGAACCCCCGGCATCGTGCTCCAAAAGTATGATGCGTTGGTTTGACCACCTTAAAACATTGGTTAACCGCCTGTCCACGTACCGGCCCTGCGGGATGCTGTTCTGAATCGCGACGGCACCGTGACGTGGCAGAACGTGGCAGCGATGGACGCTGCGCAGGCGGCGGACATCTACCGGCGCTACTTCTGGTACCGCCTTCGTCTGGACGATGTGGTGGCGCAGTCGTGGCAGTTGGCACCGGTGCTGTTCGATACCGCGGTGAACGTGGGGCGCAGGCGCACCGCTGTGTGGCTTCAGGTGGCGCTGAACGAGCGGCGCTCTTCTCTGCGGGCGGTCCTGCGCGTGGACGGCGACATCGGTCCCAACACGCTGTCGGTGCTCGGCAGGGCGAACAGGGATGGTCATGGGCTGGGCATCCTCGATTCCCTACTCATGCGCCGCGTGAGCCACTACACCCGCCTTGCCGCCCGCGACTGGGCACGAACCTTTCTCCTCGGCTGGCTCAACCGAACCATCGCCGTGCGGGAGGGCGTGCGATGAACGAGGAACGCGCCATCGCCACGTGGAAAGAAATCTGGCTACGCCTGTTTCACTACGAACATCGCAACGGCCCCCACCCCTACTTCTCCCTCACCACCCTTCGCACCAAGCACGCGCAGGAACTCTTCGAGACCGGTTGCCTCTTCAAGCTCCGCGTAGGCCGCGCCCGCCGCCCCGTCGTCATGGCATGGCCATCCCGCGTTCAGGCCTGGGTGCGCCTGAAGGTGGAGCGGGGGGAGTTGTGAGGGGCTCGCTCTTTTTCTGTTTCTCTTAATCCTCGCTATAAATTCGGATGTAAATCAGGGTCCAGAGAAAGCTAAGATCGCACACGATGCTTGGACAGATGGATCCTAGTTCAAAAAAGCCGAGATATCTGAAAGCCATAAATATCAGATAGGTGGAGAGAAGCTTTTTGGCTAATCCGTTTGCGATTGCTTTGTGATTCATGCGGCGTGGACCTTTGTCCCTTGATTATCTCCCGCCAATTCGGGGGCTGTATTTTTTGTTTTTGGTATTTTCGAGGTCGTCCTTATGTGACACCGCTATGGTTGAATTGATGCCATCAACTGCCTTACATACGAATATCGTACTGAGCATGCCAAGCGCAGATCCCAAAAAACCCCCAGCTATCGCTCCGGGTATAGGTCCGAGTCCGGCTCCAGTTGAGAACGTTGCGCCAGTTTGCGCACCCTTGTAAAATCCGCTTCCAGCTCCGAAGAATATATCACCAGCCGTAGCCTTTGTTCCTGTGAAATCCTTGAGGTTGATCGGGTCATCAAGGCAGTAACCGTAGAGGTCTTTGTCGCCTGCCGCATATCCAAGAGGATCCTTGGTCGTCCACCGGGCGACATCTGGAGCGTAATCGCGATAGAGGAAGTGGATGAGCCCTGTCTCGTAGTCATGCAATCCCCCCGCAAAAGCGAAAGGAATGCCGAAGTCCGGGTTTGAAATCTGTATCGTGTTCCCAAAGCTGTCGTATAAAGTTTCAAATACGATATGTCCACGTTCATCAGTTGCGCATCGCAGACTTCCGACGTGGTCGTAGGACAAGGCGAATTTTTCGCAATTCCTTTCACTGCGAGTTGGGAGGATGCAGTCGTTTTCATATTCGAATGACCACCATGAACCGTCGAACATGCGTTTGAGTCGCAAGCCGTCCCATTCAAGTGTTGTCGTGAGCGTACCGTTTAGCGAGATGCTGGTGCGGCGATTCTTGGCGTCGTATGTGTAATGAATCCTTTGGGAAAGATCGCCATTGTTTCGAATGAGGATGTCCGTGATGAAATCGCGGTCGTTGTACAGGTATTCCGTTGAAGAGCCGCGGAAAGAGCGAGAACTCAGACGTCCAGCATCGTCGTGTTCGAAATACGTTTCCCCTGCCTGTTTGAGCTGTCCATGCCCGTCATATCGGTAGGTCTTGCTCTTGCCGCGTCTGTATGCGTTCAGATCGGATATTCTGATACCGTCGGCGTCGTATTCGTATGCTTCGGTGAGCGCGCCGTTGGCGAACACCCGGGAAAGTCTTCCGTCCTCGTCGTACGCATATCGATAGTCAGTCGTTGAGCCGCCGATGATTTCCCGTTTGAATATATCCAGCGTGGTCGACGCCATCCGCTTCGAGGCTGGCCGGATCCATCCTCGCCGCGTGCTGACCGTGTGCCGGACCCCGGATGTTCTGCGGGCCGTGGGGGCGCGTGATCTCGCTATGACCATGCGTCAGGGCGTGCTGAAGAAGATCACGAAGCTCAAGCATGGCATTGCGCTTGATGCCTTGCGGGACTTGCCCAGGCAGCTTGCGGATCCGCTGATGATTTTCAAATCAGCCACGATGGCGGACAGTTTGGTCGTGCTCACGGAAATGGAGCATGCAGGGCTGCCTATCATTGCAGCTGTTCATCTGAACGTTCGAGATGGCAAGACTGAAGCCCACGATATAGCAAGTGTCTATGGCAGGAGCAAAGCGGCAGAATGGATAAATCGGGAAGCTGCGAATAAGCGACTGCTTTATTGGAACAAAACAAAGTACTCCGAAACCCAACGCATGTCTGGGCTGCAATTGCCCAGGGCCTTCGAGCTTCGGAGTAAAAACAAGATACTCACCGAAAAGGGCGTGGTCAAGCCGCATGCCCCGGACTCCCGCTTCTCCCGCGCGACCACGGCTCCGGACTTCGTCTTTCATGTCGAGTCCGCGCCGTCTACGACCGCCTGCGGGGCATGCGCGAGATGCGCGACAATCCCGGTGCCATCGAGAAGTACCGGTCCGCGATGGGCCGGGTGTACAACTATTTTCCCCACGTCCGGCGGGGCACGCACTATGTCCGCGCGTTGGATCAGAAAACCGGCGAGACCCTGTATCGGCGGCACTTCTACGGTGGCGTGGCCGGAGACCTTCGGGCCGCCCGCATGATGCGCGAGCTGAAGCCGCAGTATCCCAGCGCGCGGTGGGAGTATGGCAAGGTGCAGGGCCTGCCCGAGGACGTGTACGACCACGCCATTCCCGTGGACGCCATGGAGCAGGTCATCAACGCGGCGGTGGCGCGCACCGGCGCGGACGACAAGGCGCAGGGCGCTTTGAGGACGCTGCTTCACCAGTCCGTGTCAGACGTGCTCAAGACGCGGGGGTGGATGCGCCACGCCATCAAGCGCAAGGACGTTCCGGGCTTCGAGACCGAGGACATTGAGCGCATCCTTTGGGAGCACAAGAGCGGGCTGTACGGATGGCTTTCCAAGATGGACGCGGCGCGGGGATTCATCGATGCGCTGTACGAGATTGACGCCACCAGCCAGCCGAGGCTCTACGGATACGCCGCACGCTACGTGCAGGACATGCTGCGTAACTCCGACCGCGTGGACCAGCTGGTGCAGGACGTGAAGTCCCTCATGTTCCTTAAGTACCTCGCCGGGAATCTCAAGACCGCGCGCTGAACCTCACCCAGAACCTTGTGGCGGGTGTGCCGCGGCTGTCGGCGGACACGTCCGTCGCCACGGAGAGGTGATCACGGCAATACTCATTTTGTATTAGCAATCCACTCTGGCGGAGAGGGGGGGGGCGTGAGGTAATCCCCCAGCAAAATAGTTGCTCTGAAAAGTAAAATTTCCACTAACCCAATTGGAGGAGATTCTACATGAAGAAATCACGGTACAGCGACGCATAGATCCTGAATATATTAAAGCAGGCCGAGAATGGAAATTCCGTCGCCCAGCTTTGCCGAGAACACGCCATGAGCAGCACCACATTTTACAAGTGGCAATCCAAGTACGGTGCCATGAACGCCTCGCTGGCACGCATGAAAGAGCTTAGCGCGAGAATCAACTGCTCAAACGAATGTACGTCGAAGAAAAGATGACGGTATCAGTGTGTTGATGAAGTGTCTGGCAAACAGGAGAAAACAGAAAATGTGAGGAGAGGTCATTTCTCCGGACGGTTACGATTGACGAGGGTAGCGGCAAAGGGCAGACTAAAACAGGAGTGTCTGAAACTACTGCGAAATTGACACTGCAACACAACACAAAAATTAACGGGGTGAAGGGGGCGTAATTTCCATGAGTGAATTTGATCAACAACCATTCAGCGATGCGGAATTCGCGGAAAACCCAGAGCAGAGATGCCCTGTAATACTCCTATTAGATACATCCTATTCCATGAGCGGTAAGCCAATTTCGGAATTAAATGAAGGATTAGCTACTTTGCGCCAAGAACTCATGAACGACGCAGTGGCCGCAAAGCGCGTGGAATTAGCTATGGTCACTTTTGGGCCAGTCGAGATCAAATCCGACTTTACTACAGTGGATCACTTTTATCCCGAAACACTGGTGGCGGACAATGCAACGCCGATGGGCGAAGCGGTTGTGACTGGGCTCAATATGCTCCGTCAGCGTAAAGATCGGTACCGTGAGAATGGTGTTAAATATTACCGCCCGTGGGTGTTCCTTATTACCGATGGCGCCCCGACCGATAGTTGGGAAGAGGCTAAGCGACGGGTGCACCAAGGCGAAGAGAGCAAGGAATTCATGTTCTATGCTGTAGGTGTGGAACAGGCGGATATGAACGTTCTTGGACAGATCGCCACACGCCAGCCGCTCAAGCTGAAAGGCTTGGCCTTCAGGGAGCTATTCCAGTGGCTGTCCAGCTCCCTAAGCGCTGTCTCTCAGTCCAACCCGGGTGATGCCGTCCCACTCGAAAACCCGGCCGCCCCGGATGGCTGGGCTGTTGCAGGGTGAAATTGTGGCTTGGCGGTGGGCGTCCGCGTCCGTAATCGGAACGTCGCACATTCAGAATGATGGTAGGCTGCAAGATGCCTACGCTGTTGCCGCATTCGAAAACGGCGGCATTTTCGCTGTTGTTTCGGATGGCGCAGGCAGCGCCAAATTTGGTGCATACGGCGCATGGCTTACTTGCCGCTTCCTTTCGGTTCGATTCCGGGAATGGGTTCGCATCAATCCAGACATGCCGCCCAATGAAATATTGGCGGACTGGATTGCTGAACTGCGGGACCGAATATCGGCAATAGCTACCCGGCGAGAATCTACACCCCGGCAATTCGCCGCGACGCTGGCGGCAATCGTTGTCACTCCGAATGAGGCTGTAACGCTCCACATCGGCGATAGCGCCGTTGTCGGCCGGAAAAACACCGAGTGGGAGGTGCTGTGCTGGCCTGAGAACGGCGAATATGCGTCCACCACCTACTTTGTAACCGATGATCCCGAACCGCGTCTGAACATCACCCGCCACCCACGCAAACACGATGCATTTGCACTGTTTTCCGATGGTGTCGGAGATCTGGGGTTGTCGCATCTGGAACAGAGCGCGCACGCCCGGTTCTTCGATCCCATGCTTCGACCGGTGGATGTCGCATCGGGTGAGGGCCGCCTTGTCGAACTATCGGCGAAGCTCGCCACATATCTCGCCGGTTCATCGGTCTGCGAACGCACCGATGACGACAAGACGCTCATCCTCATATCCGGGGGCTGACCGTGCCGAGCGTAGTAATAGGAAAGGAACGGTGCACTGTTGGGGAGAAACTGGGGGGTGGAAACGAAGGTGACGTTTTTCGCCTGAGTGGGAAGTCCGATCTGGCGGTCAAGCTCTACAAGCCGAACAACAGAGGTAGCCGTGAGGGTAAAATACGGGCCATGGTCGCCGAGGGGCTTGGTCAAGCGACGACTCTGGTAACGTATCCTGTGGAGGTAGCAACATCGTCGACGGGGGAATTCCTTGGGTTCGCTATGCGGCTGGTGCCAACACACCGTGAACTACATGAGCTCTATAGCCCCAAATCCCGCCAGCACCATTTCCCGAAGTCGGATTATCGGTTTCTCGTTCACGCTGCATTGAACGTCGCGCGCGCCGTTGGGGAGGTGCACCAGACGGGATGTGTCATCGGCGATCTAAACCATTCTGGCGTGCTTGTGGCGCAGGACGCCACAGTTGCCATCATTGATGCCGACAGCTTTCAGTTTCGGCGGAATGGCAAGACCTACCCCTGTGTTGTTGGCGTTCCTGAATTCACTCCGCCAGAACTACACGGAATTCGCTTCGAAAACGTGGAGCGCACTATAGAGCACGACAACTTCGGGCTGGCGGTTGCGATCTTCCACCTTCTTTTCATGGGCCGTCACCCCTACGCTGGGTGCTACAAGGGACCGGACATTTCCATGGGCGAAGCCATTGCCCAGAACCGGTTTGCCTTTTCGCTCACCCGGCAAGCGGCAACACGGACAACGCCGCCACCCGGCGCGCTGACACTCGATATGTTCCCGGATGCTGTCTCCCGTGCATTCGAGAACGCATTCGGCCTGACACCGGGCGCGCGTCCGAGCGCGATGGACTGGATTTACGCCCTCAAGGCTCTGAAAGGCTCACTGAACCAGTGTAGCAAGGTCAAGACACACTACTACCCCAGCGCCGCCGGTGGGTGTATCTGGTGCAAGCTGATCGCCAACAGCGGTTTTGACATGTTCCCGGACCTGACCGCCGTGGAATCGAATATCCCAACCGATGTGCGGGGCACAGAACAGGCAATCCGCGAGATTCTGGCATTTCGCTTCCCAACGGTCGCGGACTTGCTTCCCGCTGCGGCTACGCCGCGCGGTGCCAGCAATGCACTGAATCAAGCTAGGAGCGGGAAGCGCGGGAGTGCTTTCATGGGCTTGTTGATGATGGGCGGCGCAGTCGCTGGTTTCATCTCCGTCGCCCCGGCGTGGTTTGTGTGGATCGGGCTAGCAATCTGGGGGTGGCTCATCTTCTCCAACCGTGAAGTTGACCCCGGCCCGTTTCAACAGGCCTTCAAAAATGCCGATGAAAGTGTGCAGCGAGAGTTGAATGCCTTTGTCAAACGTAACGGCATGACTGAGGTTATGAAGGTGCGCGCCGATTTGGACGCCGCAATCGGCGTCTACAAGGGCCATGACGATGCGCTTGCCCGCGAACTCATGGAGATGAAGTCCAACCGGGAGTCGCGCCAGCGACAGGCCTATCTTGACCGTTTCTCCGTCCGGCGCGCGAATATCTCCGGTATCGGCCCGGCGAAAACGGCAACACTGATATCCTTCGGAATCGAGACCGCCGCTGATGTGAACCATTCCGCCGTGCTGCGAGTGCCGGGTTTTGGTGACGTGATGACCGGCAAGCTGATGGCGTGGCGGCGGGGACATGAGTCCCGGTTTAGGTATGACCGGACGCCGAACGCTCAGGACATTGCCGACGAAAGGGCGTTGCGTGGACGATTTGCGGCAGAAAAGGCGAAGCTGGAATCCACGATCCGCAACGGGCTGGGGACCCTGAGAAACGCCAAAGCCCGGCTTGACGCATTGCCCACGAGGGCCAGAAGCGACGGGGCGCTGACCGACGCGATTGCTGTTCGCGCCCAAGCAGAACAAGACCTGCGCGCGTTGGGTGCATCGATTCCAGCATCAACTGTCTCACTGATGATGACACCACCGATCCGTTTCACGCCGCCACCTTCCCCAATATCCCACACCACAGCACCTACACCACCTCAAACAATTGCCACATCTAGCACCCCCACCTGCCCGTGTTGTGGCTCTTTGATGCGGCAACGTTCAGGGCGTTACGGGAAATTTTGGGGTTGTTCGCAATATCCACGCTGCAGGGGCACACGGAATATCTGATGTAAGCTTGACTATGGCATCGTAAATGCGGTTGTAATTGGTGGCCATGGAGTGAACTTTTAAATGCGATTTACGCTCCCTGTCCATTCTCGCGTTCAAGAGGAGGTCCCCATCCTTCGGACAGGTTGGCCAGTGGGGAAGATACGGGCTTGTTTTAAAAAAAAGGTCGTTTTTCTCCAGATGAGCGGCGGGGGAGGCTTTTGGGGAGTCTGGCATTGGGATCCTCCTTGGGATTTGGTCGTCCGTGGTGAGGAGGTTACCATGTGTTCAGGAGGGGCGGGCGTTTTCTTTGGGGGATGACAGGCCTGATTCGAGTGCCAAACCAACCGCAACCAGATGCCGATTCATCCGTGCGCGTACAGGGGCGATTGTCAGCGGACCTTATAAAACGAAAAAACGGGTCGCGAGCATTACTCGCGACCCGTTTTCGGTCGAGTGGTCGGGGCGGAGGGATTTGAACCCCCGGCATCCTGCTCCCAAAGAAGGATGCGTCAGAGCATATGCTGGAATAATTGAAGATTTTTTTGATTTGGTACACAAAAATGGGCGATTGTGTACCAAAAACGGCGTGCGTGTGTACCAAGGTGTGTACCAGAAATCATCGTGGGAAGTTGACGACTTTGCCAGCCTTTGGGCGGGCTGCCTTGGCCTTGAGGGTGGCCGCTCTGGCCTTCTCACCCTTGAGGCAGTGGTAGTATTTGCGTTGGGTGGTGGAGATGTCGGCGTGCCCCGCCATCTGGGAGACGGCGGCGAGATCAGCCCCGGCTCTGAGGGCTTCGGATATGCCGAGGTGGCGGATGTCATAGGGTGTGACATGGTAGGTGATGCCCGCAGCTTCGACGGCAGCCGCCCACGATCTGGCAATCTGCTTGACCGGTGCGCCTGCGTATTCGATCAGGTATCCCGATTTCGAGAGGCTTGTGATTTCCAGCAGCCTGCAGACTTCGTCGCCATCAAGATGCATGAGGCGATCCGATGTTGGCGTCTTGGTTCCGCGAATGCGGATGGTCTTGGCTTCCGGGTCGATGTCGCGCTTGTGGAGCTTGAAGAGTTCCGTCGGACCGGGGCGAGCCCATGTCATTAGTTCGATCTCCATGGCAATGGCGAGGTGGGGCATTGCCTTCGCGCGGATCCGTTCGAAGTCTTCCATGGTCAGCCGGAAGTCGCGCTTGGTTGTCTCCTTGGCCTTTCGCCATTTCCGAAGAGGGTTGACGGTGGTGATGTCCTGGTCCAGCCCGAAGCGGAACACAGCGCGCAGGTATCCCAGATAGCGGTTGGTTGTGGCAACGGATTTGCCCCAGCCGTCGGCCATGCGCACGATGTCCGCGAAGGAAATCTGATCGACGGGACGCGAAGAGAGTGCCGGGAGAATCGTGGTGTTGAGGAGCGCGGTGAATTCCTTGCGCCAATACTCGGAGACTCCGCGCCGTTTAGCGTCGTCCAAGTATACTTGTGCCAGTTCATCCAGATAGATGTCCGTTGATGTCCGCCCAAGGGTTTCTCCCTTGGTCTTGGACAGGTTAAGCTCTGCAGCACGGATTTTCGCCGTCTGTTCCCCAGTCTTTCCGCGTCCGAAGTATTCGCGAACAGGGCTCTTCTTGCCCTGCACACGATAGGACACGAACCATCGTCCATCCGTTGTGGCTCTTGCCGTTACAGGTTTCATGTCCACGGTCATGCCGTAATTTTCAACGCACGACAACCGGAGTGAAGCCAGTTGCAGGGCGTCGGGCGCTTCCTCGTCTCGTTGCGAGGAATTCTTCAGGGTTGTCCATGAATGCGGAGAGGTCAGCGATAAGAAACCGATTTCGTTCGGGTCCTTTCGCCGGGATTGCGTAGGACTCTTCCCACCGCCGGAACGTTCGGGGGCTGACTCCGCAGAATCTCGCTGCCTGCGGGCGGGACAGGTATTCCTGTCGGATTGTGGCAGAGCCTTTGTGGCGGGGCATGTCGCTCCTCACTCTGAGGTTTACGATTGCGATTCACCAGATGCCGAAGTCCCGCGGAAGCGGGCCGCGGTGGAGCAGGGTGAGGCGGAGGGCTTCGGCGGTGGGTTTGGTCATGTGGGGTCTCCTGCGTAGGGGAGATTGTGGATCTCGTGCGCGGTCCGGATTGCCATGCCCATCATGTATGCAACCTGTGGGACGACGGCATTTCCGATGGCCCTGTTTCTGTCCACTTGTCGGGAAAACCCATCACCAGCTCGGAAAGCTCTGGCGACGGATAGCGATGGCCAAGGACAAGGGAACAGAAGTCCTGCCAGTTGTTCTTGAGTGGATTGGCCACATCCTTTCGAGGCGAGAGCCGGCCGCCCTTGAAACAAGTCGCGTTTGGCGTTGGCCACAATCCAGACTCGATTTCTTTGGTGTCGTGCCCCGACGGCACAAGCTGGAACAATGAGCGGCCAGCAGGTGTAGCCGATTCCCTCCAGGTCAGAAAGCACGCTGTCGAGGCCCATTGAGACGTGGCCATCAACGTTTTCAAACAGGCACCAAGCGGGGTGTCGTTCCATCCTTCGGAGATGGCGAAGGATGCGAACAACCTCCGGCCAGAGGTGGCGGTCATCGCGCGAGCCCTTTCGCTTTCCGGCGTTGGAAAATGGTTGGCAGGGGTAGCCTCCGCAGATGAGATCAACGGGAGCCAGACTGTCTGGGTCGAGAGTTCGGATGTCGTCGAAGCGTATGGCGTCTGGCCAGTGGCTTTCGAGTATGCGTCTGCACCATTCATCTATTTCTACCTGCCATCGAACATTGAATCCCGCCCATGCGAGGCCGAGGCTCATTCCGCCGATCCCTGCGAAGAGTTCCCCGACGGTCGGTGCCGGTGTTGGCTGGGCGGTGGTCATGTGTTCGGTTTGTCTGTACTAACATGGTCAAGTGCGTCCTTGCGTTTGCGGAAGTTTCCACATTTCGCAGGATACGGCCCTTCGATGTTGTGCCAGCCCGGAATGCCAGCGTTGCGCCGGATGATGGGGTGAAAGACAGTGTCCGTTCGGTAGATGTAGGGCTCGCCCGTCTTTGCGTTGACGCGGATGTGCTTTCTTTCGAGCACACAAACCTTTCCCCTGTTCTCGACATTGTTCTCGCACAGTTCGCACAGGCCTGGTCTATAGAGGACGGTCATTCGGATTCCTCCTATCTCTCCATCCCTTATCCGCGCCCGGAACAGAACGTTCCGGGCAGGGGAAGGGGTGGGGTTAGGCGATGCGTGGGGGGGGGCAGCGTCTTAGCAGAGATGTGTTCCGGAACGTGCGATGTTCGATTGTTGTGAGCGTCACGGTTTTGTCTTCGTTCCCTTGGGGTGCTCACGGCAGAATCCCCAGCAGGTCGTGGACCTTCACGAAGCCTTCGCCTGCCACGCGCAGGCCCCAGCCGAGCTGGCGATCATATTCGACGCCGGACATGGCGAAGCTCTTTCTGTGGTCGCCTGCGCTGGTCCTTACCCGGACGCGTTCCCCGCGCCGTATCTCGGGGAACACGCCCGGAAGGGGAGTGTGGATGGAGCCGTTGCTGTTGCGGTTGCGCATGATCTTCGTCCCCGTCACGCCGCGGCTTCGTCGCGGCGGCGGTGGGATTCCTCGCATCCGGCCTGTTCGCGGCGCAGGGCTGCGGACATGGGGGCGGTTGCGGATTCGCGGGCGTCCTGGATGGCCTCGTCCGTCTCAATGCGGTCGGCGACCTGTCGCAGGGCCTCGTGGTCGGCAAGTTCGCCGCGCAGGCCGATGGCGTTTTCGATGGCTCCCTCGGCCTGATTCAGGGCCTGATAGGCTTCCCAGAGCATGGCGTCCTCGCGCGGGGGGAGCTTCGGTCCCGGTCCGATCACGAGGGACCGGAGCAGGGCGCGTGCCTTGACCACGCCGAAGACGATGCCGGTTGCGTTTGCGTTATGCATGGCGCTCTCCTGTGCCCCCGGCCCAGCGAAGGGGGGTGTCGGGCCGGGGACGGTTGGAGGGAAGGGGACTGTTCGCAAGTATCGTGAGCCTCGTCCGGGTTAGCGGATGGTGAGGCTGACATTCTCCACGATCCGCGCTCCGGGCACGGTGCCGCCCGCCTTGATTGCGGCCTTGATGTCGGCCTTGCGCGGCTTGTACTCGATCACCTCGTTCCTGAATTCGGACGGCAGGTTCTCGGGATCGACGTCGAGGGTCACGGATTCGGCCGTGCGCAGGAACACCGTGTACTTCGCGCCCTTGATCTTCTGGATGCCGTGCCGTCTGAAGGCGTCGATCAGCGTGGTCTTGAATCGCGCCACGTTGTTCTCGACGGCGCGCGCCCTCTCGTGGAGTCGCTGGGCCTCCTCGCGGAGAAAGCTCGCCTCGTCGAGACGCTTGCGAATCACGAAGGCGTAGCGGTCCGCGTGTTCCGCCTCCTCGCTGGCGAGGAGATCGGCTTGTTCTTCCAGCGCACGCTGGATTTCAGCGCGTTCCTCGTCGGTGAAGTCCTCGGGCCGGGATGCCATTTCCTCGGCTGCGTCGAACAGATCATGGATTGCCTGCTCCGTGTCGTGGATCCTGAGCATGATGGGCCTCCTTCTAGAACGGTGCGTCGTCCATGCGGCTCATGGAGTCCGGAGCCGCGAGCGTGCCGTTGCCAAGGGCGTCGATGATGGCCGAGGCCTGCGCCATGGTCAGATCGGCCAGCGTGTCCACCTCCGCGCCGAGGAAGCCGTTCACGGCGGCCAGCGTGGTGCGTTCGTCCCAGCCGAGCCGTCCGTCTATCATCCTGCCGATGGCCGTGAGCTGCTTGGCGCTGGCGCGTCCGCCGCCGTTGCGTCGGGGTGCCGCGCCCTGTGTCGGGGCGGCCTGCCGCTGTCCGGGCTGCGCCGTCTGGGCGGGCTTGCCGCCGTACAGGCTCGGATCGTCCTCGACGTCCTGCGTGAAGATGTCGCTGGCCGCCGTGGCGGTGAGGACCGCGTCCACCAGCGCCCGTTTCTTCGCCATCTTGAGACACGTGTTGTAGTAGTCGGCGGGATTGTCGTGTTCGACGCGCTCGACGATGCACCATTCCCCTTTGCTCTTGCGCGGCGTGAACTGGGGGCCGCCGAGGAGCTGCCGGTCCCGCGTGTCCCAATATTCCTTGGGCACGGCGCGGCCTGTGTCTTCGGAGCGGTAGCGGTACTTGCCTTCGCGGGTGGAGCACGCGCCCACACCCTGCCCGAGGTAGGACCCGGTCATGACGGAGGTGAGTGTGGCGGTGACCTGATACTCGCGGTGCCCGTTCGGCAGGTCGATGCGTTCAATCTCGTAGGAGGGGGCGAGGCGGAAGGTCATGGCCAGCTTTTCTGCGCCGGGCTTGAGCAGGGCGGGCTTGTCGCCGCAGCCGGGGATGGTGCCGTAGTGCTCGCCCGGCTTCATGACGGCGTTCATCACGTTCTGGATGAGCGTGACCTGCGCCTTGAGCTCGTCGGCCTGCATGGCGAACTGCTCGACGGGCGCGGGCATGGCCGGGACCTGTGCCGCGGGTCGCGTTGCCGGGACGACGGCGGTGTTGTTTCGCATGCTGGTCACGATGTGGCCTCCTTGAGGGCGTTGTCCGACCGCGCCCAGCTGGGGCGCATGGCGTCGGGGCAGGGGCAGCCCGTGCGCAGGCACGATTCGTAGATGAGGGCGCGCATCTGTTCGTCGCGCTCCTCCGGCGTGGCGCGGAATCCGCAGCCCGCGACCCGGCATTCGAGGGTGCCGTCTGGAGCCTTGTGGAGCCGCTCGCAGCGCCCGATCAGTTCGAGGCATTTCGGGCAGAGCCTGCCGGTGATGGTGTGCGTCGGATCGACGATGATCATGGTTCTCTCCTTCCCGGCGAGGCCGGGCGCGTCCGCGTGGCAGACGCCGAGGGGGGTTCGCCTAGTTGAGCGAGGCTTCGAGGACGTTGCCCAGCTTCCAGAGAGCGCCGAGGGCGAGGATGAAGAGGACCGCGAGAATCCAGAATTGCAGGGCGTCGGCTACGATGGTGAGAATAAGAGTGAGGCCGTGACGCAGGGGCGAAGCGCTACGGATGCCGCTGGTCATGCTGCCACCGCCTTGCGCACGATGGCTTCGTACATTGCCCGCAGCGAGCCGAGATCGTCCGCCGTGAGCTGCATGATGCGGCCGGACCGGGTCTTCACGAACGTCATGAGACGGTGCGACGCGCTGTCGTAAACCCATTCCATGGCGACCTCCGGTGGTGTGTCGGGGCTTGGGGAGGGGCCGGGTCACATGTCCTTGCGCCCGGCCAGGAGTCACCGCTGAATCGTGAAGAGTGGTGGGCGGGGGAAGGATCCCCTTGGCGAAAGTCCTCTCCTCGACTTCCTTCGCGGCTCTCTCTCCGCAAACCCCGACGTTTCGGAATTTGTGCCGTCGTCCCTGCCGTCGCGTGCTTTCCCGCCTTGTGGCTTGCGGCTTGCCGTGCTCGGGACTCGTGGCTTTGGAACCCCCACTCCTGCGTCTCCCTACTTCTGCGGCCGAGGCTCGCGTGGCTTCGGGGCGTATCGGGGTGGTGTTTTCCTCTTGGAAACAGATATTACCAAGAGGTAATTTTTAGGTCAACAAAACGCTGACAATTGGTAACAAAAAGTGAAAAAATTTTTGTGGGGTGGGAAGTTAGAGAATTCTGGCAAGCCAAAGGGCTTTGCCAATCAAGCGGATGTTGGCGTGATCATTAAGAGGGACTTCGATTGGTTTGTACGACAAGTTGTCGGATTTCAGAACGAGAACACCGGGGCGGCGCTCAATACGTTTGATGAGAAGCTCTTCGTCGATGCCGATAGCCCAGAGTTCTCCCGTGCGCGGTGCCATGTCGGTGCCTGTGGAGATGAGTATGTTGTCGCCATCCTCAATGGTGGGACTCATGCTGTCGCCCGTGGCTTCGAACATGACAAGCCTGCTTTTGTGGAAGTGCCACATTTCGAGGAAGTCCGAGCGGAAGGCGTAGAGGCCTTGGACGTCGCTTTCCACCTGAAGGGAGCCGCTGCCGCAGCCAAGCTTGGCGGTTACCTTCGGGATGAAGTCGTACTCCTGGAGGTCTGGCGTGATACCTGAAAAGACATCGTGGGGTTGAATCTGAAGCGCGTCCATGCAGCGGAGGAAGATGTCGAGGGACAATTTCGACCGATCCCCCTTGAGCCAGCGGGTGATGGTTGGGGGCTTTACGCCGATGAGCTTTGCGGTCGCAGCGTAGCTTTGCCCCTTGTCTTTCAGGGCTTCGATGCGCTCGATGATGAGTTCGACAATGCGGGGGTATTCAGCGAAATATCTCATACCCTCATCGCTTACGTGGGTTTTAGTTTCCATAGGGCAATGCCTCTTGTCAAAAATATTTCCAACTGGTAATTTATTGCTCATGAATACACTTGAGCGTTTCCGGAAGGCGCATCACCTCACGTACGAGGCTATGGCCAGTATGGTGGGGCTTGGACCTCCCTCAGTTTGGCGTCATTGTCAAGGGTTGCGGAGGGTTAGCCCGTCCGCTGCGAAGCGATACGAAAGAGCCTTCGGCATTCCTGCTCATGTGTTGCGGCCGGACATTTTTGATGGGCCTTCCGAACCAGCGCCGGGATGAATTCGGATCGGCCTCGGATAGGAACAGGCAGGTAAGCAGCAGACCATCGGCAGATGGGCGGTAGCGGGGATTTCGATGATGCCTATTTTAGCCGCCTGCCCCTGCCTCGCAAGGACAATCGCATCGGAGGTTTTCCCATGCGGCAGCGCAACACTATGCCGGTGCTGAGCGCCGTGCATCGGATGGTCATCGGGCAGGACCGGCTTTCGGTCGAGGCATTGGCCGACCGTGTCGGCATATCCGCGAGTTCCCTCTATTCCAAGCTCAATCCCTACGACGAGCGCCAGCTCAACCTGCGCCAGTTCCTCATCCTGCTTGATTCCCTCGACCCCGCACCCGTGCTGGAAGCGCTGTGCGAGCGCTATGGCATGCGGGCTGTTCCCGCCGGATGCCCTGTTCCGGACGGTCATTCCCTGCACGAGGAGATGGTTCACGATCACCTCGCACACGCCGAATTCTGCCGCGCCATCGAGTGCGGAGCTTCCCCCGATGAAACGCGGGCGCTTGCCCGGAAGGCCTGTCAGGAGATCGAGGAAACGCAGGCCTTCCACGAGCGCGAGAAATACCGTCCGGGGCCGCTGGTTCCGGGCGCGGAGGAGGTCGGATGATAGTCTGGATGAGTGACCATGCGCGGGAACGGATGCGGGAGCGCGGCATCACCCGTCAGCAGGTGGGCAACGTGCTCTCTCGGGGCCGCGGCTATCCGCAGCGGGGCGGACGCTTCCTGTATCGGCTCGGGGACATGAACGTCATTATCAGCCGGGCCGGAGTGGTGGTCACGGCGTGGTGCGGGGTGGAGCGGGGAGGGGGGCCTCAGACGAAGGGGCGCAGGAGATGAACGCCGACATTCGGATTTCGACCACATTCTTCAGCCATCACAAGACGAAGAAGCTGCTTCGCCGCCTTGGCCCGGATGGCATTGTCCACCTTCTGAAACTCTGGACCTATGCGGCTCAGTATCGGCCCGATGGTTCACTGCGCGGGATGGATGCGGAGGACATCGCCGTTTCTGTCGATTGGCTCGGCGATCCGGATGAGTTCGTGCGCTCGTTGTGCGAAACCGGGTTCGTCGAGCGTGACGAGGACGGGACGTATCGTATTCATGATTGGCAAGAGCACAACCTTTGGGCCTCGGAAGCCGAAGAGCGTAGCGATAAGGCGCGGCTGTCGAGATTAAGACAGGTAAACAAAGAAGGGTTTGACGAGTGCCTTCGCCGTGGAATTGATCGGCTATCGCCTAGCGAATACGCCCGATGGAAGGCTTTTCGCTCCGTGGTCGCGGGACGAGGGCCCAGCAGTCCCTCGGCGATCCCCCCGCGAACTTCCGGCGATTCGCCAGCGATCGCCAGCGATCGCCTCGCAACCGCCAGCGCGCCGCTGGCTCCTTCTCCTTCTCCTATCCAAGAAGAAAGAAAGACACACACTCCCCCCTTACCCCCCTCTCTCAAGACGCCGAGCGATCGGCCTCCGGCACCACCCCCGGAAAGTGCGTGTGCGCGTGCTCCGGATTACACCATCGAGTTCCTGCAATTCTGGGACGCCTACCCGAAGCAGGTCGGGCAGGATGACGCTTGGCGCGCGTGGACTGCCGTCTGTGGGCGCATGGACTTTCCGGGGCTGGCCACGTTGCTGCACGCGCTACACGAGCAGGGCGAGGGCGACGACTGGCGGCGGGACGGTGGGCGGTACATCCCGCTCCCGGCAAAGTGGCTCACCAGTGGGCGCTGGAAGGACCGACCGCCGCGTGCTGCGCAGCGGAGCGTCGAGGAGGCCATCGACGAGTGGGCGCGCGAGGCCGACGCCGCCGATGACGCCGAGCCCGTGCGAGGTGCGCCATGACGCGGCAGGATTTCGCCGAGTTCGTGAAAAGTCTTTGCCGCTACTTCGGGCGGCCCTTCGACATCGAGAGCGAGGCGGGACGCGACCAGTTGAAGCTCTGGTATCGCCATGTCGCGGAGATTCCCGCCGAGCCGCTCGGATGGATTGAGGCCCGCATCCAGCAGGGGCAGGACTTCTTTCCGCGCAACCTGCCCCGGAACGTCCGCCAACTGTGGGACGAGTGGCTGCGCGAGCATCCCGAGCGCGTCGCCAGTCGCCGGGAGGAGGTCGGGCGGTCCTGCGGCGAGTGTCTGGGCGGGCTGCTCTACGTGCAGCGTCCGCTTGTGGGGCGTGACGGGATTTATCGGCCCTACATCGGACCGGATGGCCGCGAGTACGAACGCATCCAGACCGCCGTCTTCCGCTGTGCGACATGCAACGGCGCGCCGGTGTCGATCATTCCGATGGCCACGGCGTCGCAGCTTCAGGCGCAGGGCTGGGAGTTTCAGGGCAGCATGCCGCAGTGGCGGGGCGAAGGTCCGCTTCGCACGCCGGAGACCGTTGGGAGCCTGCCGTGGAACCGATAGCGCGCGGCATGGATCCCGCCGAGGTGCGCCGTCGGTATCCGCTGGCCTGCAAGTATTGCTGCGCAAATCGGCCGTACTTCGGCGACTGCTTCGGCGAGGTCATCGACGGGTGCTGCGAGTGGGACGAGGAGGGCATTCGGGCGCGGATGCAGGTCATCCGTCTGCGCGAGGCCGAGTCTGGCCGCAAGGGCCGGAGAACGTGAAACCCGTGCGGTCAGGAGCCATCCCGACCGCCAGACCGGAGGACCGGGTATGCCGAGCCTGAACAGGGCGTCCATCATCGGCCGTCTGGGGCGTGACCCCGAGTTGCGCTACACCCGCGACGGCCAGCCCGTGACCACCCTCAGCGTGGCCACGGACGATTCGTACACCAACCAGCACGGCGAGCGCGTCGAGCGCACGCAGTGGCACCGCGTCACGATCTTCGGGCGGCAGGCCGAACCCTGCGCGAACCACTTGAGCAAGGGCAGCCTCGTCTACGTCGAAGGCAGCCTGAACACCAGCAAGTGGCAGGCGCAGGACGGTTCCGACCGCTACACCACGGAGATTCGCGCGCAGCGGGTGCAGTTCCTCGATTCCCCACGCAAGCGTGAGCAGAACGCTGCCGACGGCGGACGGCAAGCCTGCGCGCGGCAGGGCGGTTCGCATGGTACCCCGGAGAGCTGGGGCGAGGAGGACCTCGGGCCCGCGTTTCCTTCCGAAGCCTCGGGGATGGACGATGTGCCCTTCTAGCCGCCTCTCCGAGCATGACCAGCGGGAATGGCTGGCGCGGCATACCTTCCGTTGCGAGGCGCTGCGCATGAACCTGACCCCGGATGCGTGCCGCTCCATCCGAGAGCGCCCGTTGTCGTTTAGCTGGGCCATGGGCATGCCCCGGCCCCACGAGTGCATGACCTGCACCGCGTGGCGGCAGGCCGAGGCCGGGGCCGTCGCGACCGCTCCGGAACGGCGGCCCATGGGACGCCCGCGCGGCTCGCGGAATCTCAAGCCGCGCAAGCCCCGAACCTTGCCGCCTCCGCCACCTTCGCCACCCGCCGTACCCGTGGAGATCGTCCTTGCCCGAACCCTCGAATCCGCACCGTGGGACGCGCATCGCCGGGTGCTGTTGCGCGAATTCGTGGAGGCCTTCAACCGCGAGGCCAAGCGCGAAGGCCTTGCCCCGCGCGCGGTCGAGAACATCGTGCGGATGCTCCGCCATCGGGGTGGGACCGTGCCGCGTCAGCGCTACCGCTGGGGCGACACAAGCGGCCGCTGCGTGTGCGGCAACAGGCATGTCCGGCTGTGGGGCGCACGGGTGCTGGCCGGGCGGGGTTTCGACAGGGAGGCATCATGAGCGACGGCATGGGACATCTGGACGCGGTGGGGATCAGCGGCTCTACGCTTGGCTGCGCGGCACGGGAACTGGAAGCCGCGCAGCTTCTCGCGCAGTGCCTGCGGCAGTTTCGGGCGCTGCGGATGCTGGCGCTGGACGGCGCGGCGTCGAACACGGTGGTCTTTTCCATCGCCTCGGACGCCCTCGATGCCCTGCGCGCTGCCGGGGTGGGCGATGAGTGAACGATGGACCGCGCAGGAGGCGCAGGAATACTTCCGCACTGGCAGACTTCCCCTGCGGCGGCGTTCGCCGGACGTTTCGCGGTCCGCTCAGCGGGTGACCATGCCCGCAGTCGCAGCGAGCGAGCACGAGGAACAGGTGGCGCTCTTCGCGTGGGCGCGGAGCATGGAATCCGCCATGCCGGAGTTGGCATTGCTCTACGCCATTCCCAACGGCGGGCATCGGCATCGCGGCGTGGCCGTGAAGCTGAAGGCCGAGGGCGTGCGGGCCGGAGTGCCGGACGTGCATCTGCCCGTCGCACGCGGTGCCCACCATGGCCTGTGGATCGAAATGAAGGTCGGTCGCAACACCCTCACAGCGCGGCAGGAGGCCATCGTGGTGCGGCTGCGGGCGGAGGGGCATCGGGTGGAGGTCTGCCATGGTGCGCGACAGGCCATCGCGGCGCTGGTCGATTACCTCGGTGGAGGGCAGGGCGATGCGTGAACGCAAGGTGCCGACGGACGGCATGCCGGTGGCGGCGCACCTGCGGGCGGTGGACGCCCACGTGCGGCGGCAGCGGCAACTGGAGAATGAGGTCGAAGCGTTGAAGAAACGGAATCGGGAACTGTCCGAGGAACTCGGAAGACTCAATCTGGAACTGGAGGCAACGCGCAATGGCGGCGTTCGAGAAGGCTCTTGAATTCGTGCTGCGGTGGGAAGGCGGCGAGCGATTCACCAACGACCCGAGCGACCCAGGCGGGGCGACGAAATACGGCGTCAGCTTCCGGTTCCTGCGGGAACTGCCCCTGCGCGATGCGGATCTGAATCGCGACGGCACCGTGACGTGGCAGGACGTGGCGGCGATGGACGCTGCGCAGGCGGCGGACATCTACCGGCGCTACTTCTGGGATCGCCTTCGGCTGGACGATGTGTTGGCGCAGTCGTGGCAGTTGGCCCCGGTGCTGTTCGATACCGCGGTGAACGTGGGGCGCAGGCGCACGGCGGTATGGCTCCAGGAGGCGCTAAACGAACGGCGCTCTTCTCTGCGGGCGGTCCTGCGCGTGGATGGCAACATCGGTCCCAACACACTGTCGGTGCTCGGCAGGGCGAACAGGGAGGGCTATGGGCTGGGCATCCTCGATTCCCTAGTCATGCGCCGCGTGAGCCACTACACCCGCCTTGCCGCCCGCGACTGGGCACGAACCTTTCTCCTCGGCTGGCTCAACCGAACCATCGCCGTGCGGGAGGGCGTGCGATGAACGAGGAACGCGCCATCGCCACGTGGGAAGAAATCTGGCTACGTTCCGAGAAGGATCGTGAGGAAAATGATATCGCAATTACGGTTGATTGGGTTTGGTATGGATTGCTTGCGTGTTGTATTGGTGGGTAAGGAAATTTCGAAACGGACGATTTTACGATTGTAAAAGATGTTAGATGGATGGAGACAATAGATGTATGTGATTAACCCAGACCGTGCGATTCAGAGTGTGAAGGAAGATGCGTTCGATAGAAAAGAAATTGCTCATCGCGCGGCCTGCGAGATTATAAGGTATAAAGAAAACGACCCGTTGGTGATTGCGTTTGATGGGCCTTGGGGCGCAGGCAAGACATCAATGAAGAATATGGTTCTGGAATATATAAGGAAAAAACCAGATGATGGTTTAAGGATAGTGGAGTTTTGTCCATGGAATTTTTCGGATGCTGAGTCGCTGACGAAGTTGTTTTTTGAGGAGCTTGCCCAGAAATTTCATTGCAAAGGTGGCGGAAAAGTTAGGAAAGCCATGCATGCGATGACTGGTCGGTATAGTCTGAAAGCAGCTTGGGACGAGTTTGGGGTGTGGGGCGCTGTTGTCGCGACGTCTCTTGTGTCGGCTGGGGTGTGTGAACAGGCCGCAGTTGAAGGGGTGTTGTCTATAATCGCTATGGTGTTAGTTGGATCTTTGTTGTTATTCAATATGCTAAAGTTTGCGTTTTTGCATCTTTTGTCAGCATTTTTTCGATCTGACCTAAGTCTTGAAGAGCGCAAGCGAGGTATCTCCGAAGCCTTAATAAAGTCGGGTGTTGATAAAGTTTTAGTGGTTATTGATGATGTAGATAGGCTTAATAATGAAAAAATACGATGTATAATCCAGTTTGTGAAGTGCCAGGCTGATATTAATAACTTTGTTTTTTTGCTTTTATTCGATAGAAAAATTGTTGACGATGCGCTTGGAAAGAGCCGTAGCGGTGTATCTTATCTCGATAAGATTGTGCAGGTTGTTTATCCCATTCCCCGTCCGCAGGCGCATTGTGTTATGAATTTTTTTGTGAGTGAGCTTGAAAAGCTCTTTGGTGCACATGGTATAGAAATTTGCTTGCGACATAATGATGAACATTATGTTGATGTCGTTGCGCCATTTATAAAATCACAAAGGGATGTTAAGCGGCTAATTAATTCAATGGTATTGCCGCTGGAAACGCTCGTCGTTGGTGGAAAAATCGAGGTTGTTCCTGTCGATTTTATCATAATTGAAGTGTTAAGACTGTTCGAACCCGAAGTGTATTTGTATATATATAAGGAAAAGTTGTTTCTTACGAAGACGGGGGTGTGCCATGATGTAAATGCAGACAAGCTTTCCGATGAAGATATTTGGAAAGAACGCTTAATGGAATATTCGTCAAGTACAAATAGGGATGCGGTTGAAAAAGCAGTGTCGTTTTTATTTTATGCGAAGCTTTCAAAATCTGATCAGATAATGAAGATCTTTAATGTAAAGGAAAATGAAGGTAAGATACCACTGGGCATTCAGTCGCAGATTAATTTTGACACGTACTTTTATTATCAGCTGACAGAAGGTGTGGCGCCACAGTATGTGGTTGACTCGTTGGCTAAGAGTTCTCATTCGCTCGAAAGTCTTACCTATAAAATAACTGAATTTTTATCTCTGTATCCCAAACTTGTTGGACAGCTATTGCGAACTTGGCATCAATTCCTGGAATATAAAGTAGAAAATTTGTTCGTTGTCTTGATGAACATGTATCCGCAAAATAAAACTAGAGACCGGTTTAACAGGTCGATTCTCGAACAACTTTTGTGCACAATATGGGAGAGTTTTAGATATGAAGAGCAGGTATATTTGCTGGAGTATGCAGTTGAATGTGCCAATGTGATTGATTTGGTGCCACGGTTTATTTTTGCTTTGCAGGAAAGACATGGACTAGAAGAAGAGAGGTTGATCGCATTAAAAAAGGAGGCTTGGGTTACTTTGCAAGCCCAAATCGATTCTGGGCAATATAATCTAGCTGATGATGTATACATTCGGCATTTGTTTCTTCTTTGGCCGAGCGAGTCGTCTGCGATTAGAGATAGATTCATAGCTGACCAACCTAACGAATTCTTGCTCGGAATGGCCCGCTGGGGGTGGCATGACACAAAAAAAATGAATTGGCCTTATTTTGAAGTAAGTGATCTGAAAATTTTAATGGATAAAGATGGATGGAACGCTTTAGCAGAGAAGGATGGTCTCGATGAAGTTTTGTTAATGGAATTAAGACGTGCTTTAGATGAGTGGAAAGATTGTGGAGTGTTGCGCAGTTGACGCTGTTTGTAATATTAATTTATTTTTTAAAATGTTGGAGATGCATTATGGATCTGAATAAGTTTAGCTACTAGGTTAGTCCTCGGACAGATTTTGGGGTACAGCCTGACGATGGAGGCCCTCATGACATTCGACGAACTCTGTGACGTGATCGGCGAAGAGGCTGCGCGGTTGTTGGCGCGGTATGCGGGCGGGAGCCGAGTGTATCTGCCCCGGCTGCCGCGCACGGTGCGGCGCGACGCGTGCGAGATGCACTCGCGAGGCGTGCGCATCGAGGCCATCGCCGCTTCCATTGGCCGGTCCCCCCGGCATATCCGGCGGCTTCTTTCCTCGCCGGAGTGACATCCTTTTCCTCACAAATGTCCCGCATCGCGGCTAACGCTCCCGCCATGTTCTGAAACCATCGGACATGCGGGGCGATATGTGCGGCGATTCCTCGAACATCACCTCAACCCCCTCCACGTCTACTGCCGGTTGCGCGGCTTCGGCCTGCGCGGCTGGGCGCGAACGTTCTCGGCCTTCTACGAGCGCCACATCTACCGCCGCATCCTCCCCCGCCGTTAGCCGACCCGCGGCACCGCCCGATCCCGTTCCTGCCCGCCCACTGCCCGACGACGACCCCCGCCGTTCGGCCACGGTGCGGACATGGGCCATGCGGCACTACCGCTGGCGGCTCCACAATGACCCCGACGCTTGAGAGGTGCGCATCATGGAAGCCGTTCTCGCATGGCTCGCGGCGAACGCCGACTGGCTCATTCCCACCGCGCTGATCGTGGCTGACAAGGCCGTCGCGCTCAGCCCCACCAAATACGACGATCTCATCCTCACCAGCCTCAAGGCCGTGCTCAAGGCCCTCGGGAAACTCCCGAAGGTCTGCATGTCGCTGATGCTGGCCTTCGTGCTGCTCGTCGCTCTGGTCCTCGTGCCCGGCTGCTCCGGCAGGCAGGGCGACGGCGCACCCGACACGCCCACGCCCGAGGAAATCATGCTTCACGTTGCGCAGGCCGAGGCCGCATACGAGACGGCCATCGCGGGATACGAATTGCTGCTGTCGGAACTCAACGCCGAGGAGGCCGCAAAGCTCGCGGCCAAGGTCGGCCCGATCATCGAGAAGGCCGACGCGCTGTTGCCGCTGCTACGCCATGCCGCCGAACTCTACGCCGCCGGTCCCGAACCTGAGTGCGCAGGGGAACTGCTGGCGCGGCGTACGGAACTGGCCGCCATCGTCCGCGACATCGCGCGCCTCGTGCGCGAGTTCCGCAGGGAGTAGGCGGGCATGGTCAAGCGGGAGGATAACGGCGAGCTTCGTCCGGCGTGGTGCGCCGTAATCTGGACGCTGCTTGTCGCGCTCATCGGTGCCGCCGTGTGGATCGGCGGCATCCGGCGCGACGTGGAGGCCAACACCGCCTTTCGCGAGCAGGCGCAGCCCCGGCTTGAGCGCATGGAGACCATCCTTGAACGGATGGACGGCGTGCTTCGGCGCATCGAGGAACAGTGGTGGCAGCGCAGCCGCGACACCCACCGCGAGCGGCCCGACAGCGCCGGAGCCGAGGCCCTGGCCGACGGACGGGGCAGGGAGTGAGGCATGGGCAGGCCGTCGCGGTTCAGTGCCCGCCTTGCGGAGACCATCTGCAGCCGCATCGCCGAGGGGGACTCCGTGCGCGCCATCTGTGCCGAGGCGGACATGCCCGCCATGTCGACGGTGTTCCGCTGGCTCGCGGAGCGGGAGGGGTTTCGGGAGCAGTACGCGCGCGCGAAGGAAGTGCAGGTGGAGCGGCTGGTGGAGGAGATGCTGGACATCGCCGACGACGCAACCCGCGACACCGTGACCCGCACCACACGCGGCGGTGATGAGTATGACGGGCCTGATGTGGAGTGGATCCAGCGCTCGAAGCTGCGGGTGGACACGCGCAAGTGGCTGGCCGCGAAGCTGCTGCCGAAGAAGTACGGTGACAGGCTGAATCTCGACCATTCCGGAGAGGTCAAGGGCGGGGTGCTTATGGTGCCCGGCACCGCTGATCCCGCCGCATGGGACAAGGCCGCCGCCGGGCACGGGGCGGGCCAGAAGAGCGGGGACGATGGCTGATGTGGTCTGGACCCCGCAGCCGGGCAGCCAGAGCCTCTTCCTCTCGTGTCCGCATTTCGAATGCTTGTACGAGGGCACACGCGGACCGGGGAAGACCGATGCCCTGATCATGGACTTCGCGCAGCACGTGGGCCTTGGCTTCGGCCTGTCGTGGCGCGGCATTCTTTTTCGCGAGACGTACAAGCAGCTCTCGGACGTCGTGGTCAAGACGAAGAAGTGGTTCCGGCGCATCTTCCCCGGCGCGCGCTTCAACGAGTCCGACATGGGCTGGCGGTGGCCGGGCGGGGAGGAGCTGCTCCTGCGGTACATGAATCGGCCCGACGACTACTGGAACTACCACGGGCACGAGTACCCATGGATCGGGTGGGAGGAACTGACCAACTGGGCCGGGCCGGACTGCTACGACGCCATGAAGGCCTGCTGCCGTTCCTCGGACCCGCGCGTTCCCCGCAAGTACCGCGCGACCTGCAACCCCTTCGGTAAGGGGCACAACTGGGTCAAGCACCGTTTCATCGACCCAGCCCCGCCCGGCGTGCCCATCCGTGACGGAAACGGACGCATCCGCGTGCGCCTGCACGGATCCATCCGCGAGAATCGCATCCTCCTCGCCGCAGACCCCGACTACCTGAAGAGCCTTGAGGCGGACACCAACGTCAATCGCCGCAGGGCTTGGCTCTATGGGGATTGGGACATTGTGGCGGGTGGAGCCGTGGACGACGTGTGGGACCGCGAGTCGCATGTGCTGCGGCCCTTCGAGATTCCGCACTCGTGGCGCATCGACCGCTCCTTCGACTGGGGCAGCTCGCGTCCCTTCTCCGTGGGGTGGTGGGCTGAGTCCGACGGCACCGAGGTCCGCATGGCCGATGGCCGGATGCGCTGCCTGCCGCGCGGGACGCTCGTGCGTGTTGCCGAGTGGTACGGCTGGAACGGCCAGCCCAACGAGGGATGCCGCATGCTGGCCGTGGAGATCGCCGAAGGCATCCGTAGGCGCGAGGCCGAGCATCCGGCACTCAAGGGACGCAGGGTGCTGCCCGGTCCGGCGGACGCCTCCATTTTCGATGCCGAGAACGGCGTGTGTATTGCCGACGATATGGGCAAGCGCGGCGTGCGCTGGGAACGGGCCGACAAGCGCCCCGGTAGCCGTCGCAACGGGTTGGAGAAGGTGCGCAAGCTCCTCAAGGCCGGGCTTGAGCGCCCAATGGAGCATCCGGGGCTGTTCGTCTTCGACACGTGTACGCATTTCATCCGCACCGTTCCGGTGCTGCCGCGTTCCGAGCGCGACCCCGACGACGTGGAGACCGAGGCCGAGGATCACATCTACGACGAGACGAGATACCGCGCCACGGCGCGCGTCACGACCACCACCAGTCAGGAGCTTGGACTATGACGAGCATCGAGCAAAAGCACCCCGTGGCCAATCCGTTGCAGGAGCACGAGGACTATGTCGTCCGTCTGCGTCTGCCCGTGGCCCTCATGGGTGGAACGCAGGCCATGCGCGACGCTGACAGGGCCTTCCTGCCGCAGGAGCCTGCGGAGTCGGCAGCCGCCTACCGTGCGCGGCGGGACCGCACAGTGCTTCACAACGCCTATCGCCGCACTGTGGCCTATCTCACTGGGCAGGTCTTCGCGCGGGACGTGGTGCTTGGCGAAGACGTTCCGGAGGCGGCCGTGGAGTTCGCCGAGAACGTGGACAACGCCGGGAATGCGCTGTCCATCTTCGCCGAGGAAGTTTTCCGGGCCGGTGTGGATCATGGCGTCGCGCACATCCTCGTGGATATGCCTCCTGCGCCTCGCGACGCGCAGGGGCGGACGCGGGAACTCACCCGCGCCGAGGAGCGCGAGCAGCGGCGCAGGCCCTATTGGGTGCTTGTGCGTGGTGAACATGTCATTGGCTGGCGGAGTGAGGTGGAGGGCGGACGGTCGCGGCTGACGCAGGTGCGCATTCGCGAGAGCGTCAGCGAGCCGGATGGCGAATACGGCGTGCGGCGCGTGGAACGCATCCGTCTGCTGGAGCCGGGGCGCTATGAGCTTTGGGAGAAGCGCAAGGGGAAGGGCGGGGACGAGACGTGGGCGCGCATCGAGGAGGGGGTGACCACCCTGGACGAGATTCCGTTGGTCACCTTCATGCCGGGCGACCGCGAGAGCGCCATGACCGCACGGCCCGCCCTTGAGGATCTCGCCTATCTCAACCTCGCGCATTGGCAGTCGTCCAGCGACCAGCGCAACATTCTGCATTTCTGCCGGGTGCCGCTCCTGTTCGGCAAGTGTCTCACCAGAGACGAGGCCGGGGACATCGTGGTTGGCCCCAATCGACTCATCCATTCGGACAGCGAAAACGCCGATCTGAAGAGCGTGGAGCACGGCGGGGCGGCCATTGAGGCCGGGCGGCGCGACCTCAAGGACCTTGAGGAGGCCATGGCGCTCTACGGGTTGCAACTGCTCATGCCGCGCACCGGCAACATCACGGCCACGGAGAAGGCGCTGGATTCGGCCGAGTCGGATTCCACCCTCAAGTCGTGGGCGTTGCAGTTCCGGGACGCGCTGGAGCAGGCCCTGCATTTCACCGCGCGCTGGCTAGGGCAGGAGGGCGGTGGCTCGTGCGAGGTCAACACCGAGTTCCGCATGCAGGACGGGCTGGACGCCGATCTCCTGCTCAAGGCCGAGCAGCAGGGCGTGATTTCGACTCAGGTCGTCTTCGAGGAGTTCAAGCGTCGGGGTCTTCTGGCGGATTCGTGGGAGTGGAGGGAGATTGAGGCGTCGTTTCAGAATCGGCCGGGTCTGGGGCTGGCCGCTTTGGCTGGGACCTTCCTGCGGGGGGATCGTCCAGATTCGGGAGCTTCGAAAGCATGAGCCACAAGCCTAGGGCGATCTTCTCGCGCCGCTCTGCCGTCTTGACGAGCCGGATTTTGTCTTCGTCGTTGTTCTTTGCCATGGGGCGATTTTAGCATGACCGGCGATCAACTGAAAGACCTGATCGCCCTCGCCCGGCACGTGGAATGGCGCTACAAACTGGACCAATTCGAGAAGGCCGCCATCGGCGACATCCTCACGGCGGTGAATCAGGCCCGGCGGGAGATCGGCCAGTACCTCGATGCGCGAGGACGTGAGAGCGGGACGTGGTCCGAACGGCGCGCCCTGGAACTGCTGGACGAACTGCGTGATCTGACAGTGGGGCTGCGGGCGCAGGAGACGCGCTTCATCGCAGACATCGCGACCATCGTCACGCAGGAATCCCTGCCCCTGCACGCGGACATCTTGTCCTTCGGCGGTCGGGTGAAGGGCTTCAACACGGTCAGCCTGTCCGCCGAGCAGCTCCGGTCCCTCGTGACGGAGACGCCCGTGGGTGGGCGGCTTCTGCGGCAGTGGGTGGAGGACAGCTTCGAGACTCGCGTGCAGACGGACATCCGGCGGGAGGTGCTTACCGGGAGTCTGCGCGGGGAGGGCTACCGGAAGCTGGTGCGCAGGATCGAGGACGGCTTCGGTCTCGTGCGGGACGACGCCGTGACCCTCGCCCGGACCTACGTCCAGAGCGCCAACGTCGGGGCCATGGAAGCCGTGTACGAGGCCAACCGGGACATCGTGAACGGCGTGCGCTGGTGCGCGGCGCTGGAGGACGGCTACATCGACACCGGGCGCGGGACCTGCCTGCGCTGTGCCGCGCTGGACGGGCAGGAGTGGGGCATGGACGACCAGCGTCCGGAATGCCCCCTGCATCCCCGCTGCCGGTGCGTGCTGCTGCCAAAGACCAGAACGTGGCGGGAGCTTGGGCTGGACATGGACGAGGTCGCCGAAGTCTACCGCCCCTACGCCATGCATGGGAACACGAATATCGGTGCCGGTGGCCGCAGGACCATCGAGGAGGTGGGGCGGCACCAGGGCGACTACGCAAGCTGGTTCGGGAAGCAGTCGCACACTTTCAAGGAGAACGTGGTGGGGCCGGGGCGTCTGGACCTTCTGCGTCGGGGGGAAGTGGGGTTCAAGGACCTCGTGGATCCCCAGACCGGGCGACTGCGGACCATTGAGGAGCTGGGCGGACGGCATCACCATCGGGTGACCCGTCCGACGTCGCCGACGAATGGGGCGGCCCGCGTGCGCGAGACCCTTGCCCGCGAGGAAGCGAAGATCGCCACCCGTAAAACCGAGAAGATGGTTGTGGTGGACGAGGGCGGGCGCGTGATTTTCGAGCGCGTGGGCGGGCGCAACAGCGTGCGGTTCCTAGTGACCGAGGCCAAGGCGTTTCGCGGCGCATACCTCACGCATAACCATCCGGGCGGATCCTCGTTTTCGCCCGCAGATATGAAGACTGCCATCCGGTATGGCGTGCGGGAGTTGCGGGCGGTGACGGCGGAGCATTTGCACCGGGTGCGTTTCGCGGTAGAATCGGGGCGAGAGGCGTGGGCGGAACGGGAGATCATGCTGCTCAAGGACCGTTTCGAGCCGAAGGTGGTCAAGGAGATTCTGGCGAGGCTGGAATCCGGAACTCTGAACCGTCGAGAGGCGAATATCATGATGTGGCATCGCATCTGGTCCCACATCGCCAAGGAACTGCCATGGATGAGCTATACCAGGACCCGGAGACGGGGATGATCATTCTCGACGACACGCCGCCGTTTAGCGACGTGTGCAGCCTTTGCGCGCATATCACCGATCATTCCAAACGCAGGTGCCGTGCGTTTCCGAACGGCATCCCGGACGCGATCTGGCTCGGCGATGATGCGCATCGTGCACCATGGCCCGATCAGGGCAACGACATTGTGTTCGAGAGGAGTGTTAACAGATAAAAAGGTGCCCCGCCCTTCAAAGAAGAGCGGGGCGGCAGTATTTACTTGCAGTTACCTGCGCTTTTCTTGGCCTGGCACTGGTTGCAAAGTTCGCCGCTGGTCGGCTTCGTGGTCTTGGAGTCATAACCAGAAGTCGGCCAATTTGCGCAGTTTTTGCAGAAGTGCCAAGTGTCACTGCCGTGCTTCTTCCTGTATTCCATAGTGTTCTCCTATAGAGTTAGATTGTTGATGTCTGTGGGACTCTATTCTTGCAGAATTTGTTTTGCAATATTTGTTATTCATTAGCACACTGATTAATGTTGTTTCATTTTCCGCGCAGGACATCCTTTGCCTTAAGGGTGTCCTTTTTTTCTGCTTAGCATTCCCACCCATGAAGCGGGATTTCTTCCGCATCCATCCGTTTTTGCGGGCGGTCCAGCCCACAGCCTGCGGCGGAAGCCGCACAACCACCAGAAGACCGCGCCAGTTGAGGCGCAAGGGAGTCCCCATGCCCTGGAAGATGGACGGCGACCGTATCGCGACGCAGGACGGCAAACCGATTTGGGTCTACGGCGACGGCAAGGAAAGTCCTTTCGATGCCGATGCCGCGTTGTCCAAGATCGAGTCGCTCAACAGCGAATCCGCAACCCGCAAGCGCGAGCTGCGCAAGTCGCAGGAGACGCTTGCCCTGCTCGACGGCATCGACGACATCGCCGGGTTCGTCCCCGCGGCGCGCAAGGCGATGGAGACGGTGAAGAATCTCGACGCCAAGAAGCTCATCGACGCCGGGGAGGCCGAGAAGGTGAAGGCCGAGGTCGCGCGGTCCATGCAGGCGAAGATCGACGAGCTTGCCGGGCAGCTCAAGCAGAAGGAGACGGCTCTTGTCTCCGAGATGATCGGTGGCAGCTTCGCCCGCTCCAAGTTCATCGCCGAGCGACTCGCCATCCCCCACGACCTCGTGGAGGCGCGCTTCGGCAAGAGCTTCAAGATCGACGGCGGGCGCGTTGTGGCCGTCGATGCCAGCGGCAATACGCTCTACAGCCGTGAGAAGCCCGGCGAACCGGCCGGGTTCGACGAGGCTTTGGAGATGCTCGTGGACTCCTATCCGTACAAGGACACCATCCTCAAGGGCTCCGGCGGGGCCGGGTCCGGCGCGCGGCCATCCGGCGGCGCACACTCCGGCGGAACCATCAACCGGCACGACATGGATGCCTTCGGCGCGCACCTTGAGGACATCGCATCCGGCAAGGTTCGGGCCGTCTAGCAACAGGAGAGAACGACCATGGCGAACCGTCTCACGGACATCATTCCCCAACTGCTTGCGCAGGGACTCTTGGCCCTTCGCGGCGCGTGCGTCATGCCCCGGCTGGTCAATGCGGACTATTCCACGGAGGCCAAGCAGAAGGGCGCGACCATCGACGTCCCCGTGCCCTCGGCCATCGCGGCGCAGGCCGTCAGCCCCGGTTCCACCCCGCCCGAAACCGCCGACATCGGGCCGACCACGGTGCAGATTCCTCTGGACCAGTGGTTCGAGGCGCCCTTCTACATGACCGACAACGACTTTCTGAAGGTCGAGCGGGGTGTCATTCCCATGCAGGCCTCGGAGGCCATCAAGGCGCTGGCCGAAAACGTCAACAGCTACCTGCTGGCCCTCGGCCGGAAGTTCTACGGCTTCCACGGCACGCCGGGGACCACGCCCTTCGCCTCCAACGCCAACGACGCCACCGCAGTGCGTAAGATTCTGAACCGGCAGCTTGCGCCCCTGACCGACCGCCGCATCGTGCTCGACCCCGATGCCGAGGCCAATGCCCTGAATCTGGCCGCCTTCCAGAACGTGAATCAGGCAGGCAACAGCACCGTGGCCATCGACGGCACCATCGGGCGTCGGCTCGGTTTCGACTGGGCCATGGACCAGCAGGTGCCTGGCTTCACGGCCTCCACGGTTACCGCCGGTGCGCTGACCGCCAACGGCGCGCACGCCGCAGGAGCCAAGACCGTCAGCCTCGCCAAGGCTACCAATGCGATGACCCTCAAGGACGGTGACATCCTCACCTTCGCCGGGCACGACCAGACCTACGTGGTCACCGCAGACGTGTCGCTGAGCGTGGGCAACACGGACGTCGCCATCTATCCCGGTCTGGCGCAGGGCCTCGCGGGCAGTGAGGCCGTGAGCGTGAAGGCGAGCCACGTGATGAACCTCGCGTTCCATCGCGACGCCATCGCCTTCGCCACCCGGCCTCTCCTGGACAGCGCCGAGGGCCTTGGGAACATCATCCAGGCCAGTGTGGATCCCAAGTCCGGGCTGGCGCTGCGTCTTGAGGTGTCGCGCGAGCACAAGCGCACCCGCTTCTCGTACGACATCCTCTACGGGGCCGCCGTGGTCCGGCGCGAACTCGGGTCGCGACTGGCGGGCTAGACCTTAACGGGGCGGGGCGGGTGACCGCTCCGCCCTTTTGGACGGAGGACGCATGGGACGCATCGAAACCGTACGCATCGTTTCCGAGGATACCACCTCGGGCTTCATGGTCATCAATCGGGACGACTTCGACCCCGAGTCGCACACGCTTTTCGGGCAGGAGGTGTCTTGGCTGGCCGGGGAACTGGCTGAACTCGGGTTGCCCGAGCTCAAGTCCTTCGCGTCCGAGGTCGGGGTGGACATCAAGGGCAACATGAAGCCCGAAACCGTGGCGGGACGCATCCTCGCCGCTTGCGGGGAGTAGCCCATGGCCATCGTGCTCGTGGTGGAGACCGGGCGCGTGGTGGCCGGGGCCAACACCTTCGTCACGCTCGCGGAGGCCAACGCCTATCACGAGGCGCGGGGCAATGCGGCGTGGACGGGCACGGAAGATGAGAAGGCCGTGGCCCTTGTGCGGGCCGGGCAGTACCTGAACGGGCTGGCGTGGAAGGGCGCACGAACGGCGCGCGCGAATGCCATGGCATGGCCGAGGGGTGGAGTCATGGACGCCGAGGGGCAGGAATGGGCGGCGGACGAGATTCCGCAGGCTGTGCGCGATGCCCAGTGCGAAGCCGCCCTGCGCGAGATCGAGGCCCGAGGAAGTCTCCAGCCGAACCTTGCGCGCGGTGGGCAGGTGAAGCGCAAGAAGACCGACGTGCTGGAGACCGAATATTTCGAGAGCGCAACCCCGCGCGACAGATTTACCGCCATCACGGACATGCTGTGGGGGCTGCTTTCCTGCGCGTCCAGCCGTGAACTCGTGAGGTCGTGATGGATTACGCCGCCGAAGCCCGAAGTGTGGAGGTCGATCTGCGCGAGGCTGGGATGCCCATGACCCTGCGTCGCCTTGCCTCCGCCGCATACGACCCCGCCACCGGACGCACCGGGGCGACCGCTGTCGAGCAGGCGGGTTTCGGCCTCTTCAAGTCCCGAGACATTCAGGGCAGCGGGGAAACCTTCATCGACGGGAGCATGGTTCGGCAGGGCGACAGGTTTGTCCTGCTCGGCGCGCATTCGGTCACCACGCAGCCCGAACCGGGCGATGAATTGGTGGCGGGAGGGACGACCTATACAGTGGTCAACGCCAAGGCCGTGGATCCTGGCGGCGTGCCTGTTCTCTTCAAGTTGCAGGTGAGGCGCTGATGGGTGGCACGTTCTCCGTGGACCTGTCCCGGCTGGTACGCAAGGCCGAGGTGGACATGAACCAGGTGGTGCGCAAGGTCATCCTCGACCTGTCCCGCGCCGTGGTCCTGCGTACGCCGGTGGATACGGGGCGCGCCCGCGCTTCGTGGGTGGCGGGCATCCATTCCGTCCCCGCTGACAGCCCAGAGGATAAGGATCCGACTGGCGGTCGAGCCATCGCCCGCATGGCAAGCCTTGTTCAGGGGCTGGAGGCTGGGACCGTGGTCTACATCGTGTCCAACCTCTCCTATATGCCGATTCTCGAATACGGGCGGGAGGATGGACGGCCGGGGTCAGCGCAGGCACCGCAGGGCATGGTCCGCGTGACCCTGCAGGAGTTTCAGGACCATGTGGACCGTGCGGCGCGCGAGGTGCGAGGGGGGCGGCGATGAGTGTCACGGCCATTCGCGCGGCCCTCGAATCGCGCCTGGTCTCTCTGCCGGGAGGGTGGCCCATCGCGTGGGAGAATGTGCCCTTTACACCGGGGGGCTGCGGGAACCATCTGCGGGTTCACCTGCTTCCAGCCACACCGGTGCAGGCGGGGCTGGGGACCGACGCGCCCAACGAGCACAAGGGAATCTTCCAGGTGGATGTGGTCGTTGGTCGAGGGGACGGCCCAGGGGAGGCCTGCGCGCAGGTCGATGCCCTGTGCGTTCATTTCAGGCGGGGCACGCGCTGCGTTAGCGGGGTGGTGACCGTCACCGTGACAGGGGTCGGACCGGGGCCAGGCCTGCAAGAAGGCAATCGCTATCGCGTGCCCGTGTCCATTTCCTACAGGGCCTACGCGGCCAACTGATGGAGGTTTGAGCCATGGTTTTCAACAGCGTGTCCGGAAGCGACCATGTCGTCACGTACGTGCCCGAAACGGTCTGGGGAACCACCCCGGCCACGCCGACCATGATGGTCCTGCGGCACACGGGATTCGGCATGAAGCCCGACAAGTCCACCTTCGAGTCCAAGGAACTGGGGCAGGGCGGGCAGGTGAAGGACCTGCGCCATGGTCCCCTGCGTGTTGCGGGGGACATCCCTGTGGAACTTTCCTACGGCAGCTATGACGACTTCATCGCCGCCGTCCTGCGCGGAGCATGGGCTACGGATGTGCTGAAGGTTGGAGCCACGGATAGGAGCTTCAGCCTGGAGAGCATTGTTCAGAGCGGGGAGTTCGAGCTTTTCCCCGGCGTGCTCGTGAACAGCCTGAACCTCGACATCAAGCCCGAGGCCATCGTGACTGGCACCTTCGGCTGCATCGGGCAGAACATGATTCTGTCCGGCGCCTCCGTCGCTGCATCGACCACTCCGGCCAATGCGAACAGCGCGTTCGACGCCTTCACCGGCACTCTTTCCGAGGGCGGTGTTTCCATCGCCACGGTCACGGGTGTGTCTCTGACCATCGAGAACGGCTACGAGACGGGGTTTGTGGTCGGCGCGTCGCGGGCAACGACCAAAAGCCGCCAGAAGATCAAGGTCAGCGGCTCGCTCGACTGCTACTACAAGGACGCCTCGCTCCTTCAGAAGTTCCTGAACGAGACGGTGTCCAGCCTCGCGCTGTCCCTTGAGGACGTGCATGGAAACACTCTGTCCATCGCCCTGCCGCGCATCAAGTACAGCGGTGCATCCAAGGACATCGGCGACGGTCCTATCATGGAGAAGCTGTCTTTCGTGGCCCTCTACGACGAGACGGCTGCCACCACCATCACCTTCACCCGTACCCCCGCATAGGAGCGATTATGCGCAATGACACCCCCCTCGATCTCGCCAGTCTCGACACCGCGGCCCGCGCCGAGGAGGGCGCGGTACTGCAACTGCGGCATCCGGCGACCGAGGAACCTCTTGGCGTCTACGTCACGCTTGCCGGAGCGGACTCTGGCATTTGCCGTAAGGCGCAGATGGCCATCGGTCGCAAGCGTATTCGCCGCATGAAGACCGGTGCCGTGTCGCCGGAGGAGGCTGAAGAGGAAGCCCTTGAGCTGCTTTCGCGCTGCACGCTTGGTTGGGAAGGCGTGACCGTTGACGCACAGGTTCTCGACTTCTCGCGGGAGAATGCCGTGGCGCTTTACAGGCGGTTTCCGTGGATTCGTGAACAGGTGGATCGTTTCATTGGGGATAGAGCGAATTACATAAAAAACTGACGTGGGGTCTGGTGGAGGCCTTCAAGGCCCATCTGACCCTGAACGCGCCTCGGAAGGATGGGCAAAGCCTGCGGGCACATCTGGAGCAGGTGGCACGGGATAGTGGCGAGCCACCCGAGGAATTGACTGAACTCCTTGGCAGTTCTCGGCCGCCGGATGCCGGAGGATATCTTCTTGAATGGTTCTGGGAACTGCACGCAGCGCGCGGGCAGGGTATGGGGCCTGAGGCGATTGGCTTCGTCGAGATAGAGGCGTGGGCGCGTCTCACTGGGCGTGCCCCGGAGCCGTGGGAAGTGGCTGTCTTACAACGGCTGGATAGAACCTATTTTGAATGGCGCGATTCCGGCGTCAGGTCATAGATGTTTTTTCCCGAGACATCATCGTTTGGTGCCGCGACAGGCGGACGGGGAACTTTGGGGTTCATGGCGGTTAGAATGTGTATGATTTCGTGCTGGTTGGAGATGCGTTCGTTGATCTTCCAGTACCAGCAAAGGAATTCTCGAAGCAGGAGAAAAAGAGCCACAAGAAGGAAGATGGCACCCCAAAAGTAAAGCGAACCGGTATTGATCTGCATCATTCGCGCCCTTCACGTCGAACGGTTGCGCGCTACGAAATGGGTTTATTCGTGCTGCCACCATTTGGATACCCTTGCGGCCACGTATAGGACGACTCCGGCCAGAATCATCAATAGCCCTGCGGTGGAGTCTCCATTTTTTGCGATGGTCGGTAGCAGGCCCAGAATGACGAGCGTGAAGCTGAGGATTTGGAGCTTCTTGATTTTCTTGCCGGTCATTTCAATGGTCTGTGCAGCGAGAGGGCGACCGCAGTGGGGGCAGGTCGGGGCCGTGTCGGAAACCTTGTGATTACAGTCTGGGCATTGAATCAGGGGCATGGTGACACCTCCTAATGGTTCCTGAATATCAGAGCAGCCGAAAAACGGGCAAGGGTAAATCATGTCGGTAGACATCGCCACGTTGGGCATTGAGGTCCATAGCGAGAGCGTACCCAAGGCCGCGAAGGACCTTAAGGGGCTTGAGCAGCAGGGGCGGAAGACTGAAACCGCCACAGAAAGTATGCAGCGAAGCTTCGAGCGAGCCGAGCGGGCCATTGGGCAGCTTCGCAATGCCGTGACCGCCCTCGTGGGGGCCTACGGGCTACAGAAGGTGACGACTGCCTTTGTGGATGCTGCGCGCGAGGCCGAAGGCTACCGGGTACGCTTGAATGCGTTGCTTCAATCCCAAGCCGAGGGGAATCGGCTGTTTCAGGAAATGGCGGCCTTCGCTGCACAAGTGCCCTTCGAGTATAGCGCCGTCATGGCTTCAGCCACGCAGTTGGCTGGTGTGCTGTCCGGTGGCGTGGAGGAAATCAAGCGCTGGATGCCAATGATTGCGGACCTCGCAGCAGTGTCCGGATTGTCCATTGAGGAAGCCACGGGGCAGGTTGTGCGCATGTATTCGGCGGGTGCCGGTGCCGCCGACATGTTCCGAGAGCGGGGCATCCTTGCCATGATGGGCTTCGAGCAGGGTGTTTCCTATTCCGTTGAGGAGACGCGGCGAAAGATGTTCGAGGCGTGGGAGTCATCGACCAGTAAGTTTCGAGGGGTGACGGACGAATACGCCCAGACATGGGACGGCACAGTGTCCATGCTTGCGGATAAGTGGTTTCAGTTCCGGACTGCAGTTATGGACGCTGGGCCGTTTCAAGCCATGAAGTCCGGGCTGCAGGAGTTTCTTGTCTATCTCGATTCGGCGCAGGGCCGGATGGCGCTGGATGAGTGGGCCTATTCCACAGCGAGCGGCGTCGTGACGGCGTTCAAGACCGTTAGCCTCGCAGCGGTGGGATTGATCAACGGTTTTCAGACCGTAGAGCTTGCCTTTCGCTCGGTCGATTACTCCGTCAAGGAACTGCGTGTTTCTTTCATCGAGTTCGCACAGTGGATTGATGACTTTTTCCCGGAGTCCATGCGCCAAAGCGAGGAATGGGCGCAGCGGGATCTGCTGAACGCCAAGCTTCGTGCCAGCCAGGCGAAAGCGGCACTTGTCGAGACAGCCATCGCCATTTCGGATACTGGCGAGGCATACGATAAGTTGCAGGAGTCTCTTGACCGCATGATGGAGGCCGCACGGGCGGCTAGGGAGGAGAGTGCAAGGCTGAACAAGACGCTTTCCGGTGCGGGAGAGGAGGGGGCCGCCGCGACGCAGCAGCTTTCGCAGAAGACAGAGAAACTTGAGAAGCAGATCAAGGAGACCACCAAGGCCACGGCGGTCTTCGGTGAGACGATTTCCGACGCCATGGGCAATGCGGCGGATGACACGTTGGAGGTCATCCCGGCCACGGAGCGACTGGCCAAGGCCGAGGAGGAAGCCGCAGCGCGGGTCACGCGCGCGTGGAAGGCCGTTGGCGACGCCAAGTCCTCGGGGGGCGGTTCGGCCGCAGGTTCCGGCACTGGCGCGTCCTCATTTTCGTCGGGCGACTCCGTCGGGAGAGTCATCACTGTTGTTGCTCCCCCAGGGCCGGAATATTACCGCCGACTTCAGGAGCGCGTGCGTATTGAGGAGCGTCAGCGGTTTCAAGTAGAGGAGGCGGCCCGTCAGGCGCAGGCCGCGCAGCAGGCCCGGCAGGCGGCACAGCAGGAGGCCCTGCGCGCTGCCCAAGAGGAGCTGCGGGGCTGGCAGGCCGTGCACGCCACCTATTCCAACCTGCTCGCGCAGATCGAGCCTTTCGAGTCGACCCTGTCGCTCTCGCAGTTGCAGTCTGGTTTCTCGGCGGCGGCAGAGACTGCCGAGGCGGCCAGTGATTTCTTCGCGGATCTGCAATGGCACGTCACGCGGCTTTCGCGCCTCAAGTCCGGTTTTGAGGCGCTGTCCTACAATATCGGCAGCGAGATCACTCGCCGCGAGCGGGCGGACTGGAGCGCGGGCGACTACTGGACGGAGTATTCCCGCCTGTACGATGAATTCGAGTCCCTGAACAAGTCCAGCGAGACCTATTACGACCGCGCGTTGTCGCTTTCCGAAAGCATGTATCAGGTGCTCATGGAGATTGAATCGTCCGAGCAACGGCAGGTGGCAGAGATCGAGAGCATGAACGGTTCCCTGCTCGGCATCATGGGGGCCACGGATTCGACCCGTGCGGCGCTCATGGGATCCGACCTCAATCCTGCCCAGTCGCTCGAATGGTACTCCAAGCGTTACTCCACACTTTTTAATCGAGCCTCCGGCACCCTCGAATCAGCCGACGTTCAGGAGTTCCTGAGCTTCGCCCAGCAGAGCTATCTGCCGTTCCTCAAGAGCTACGGTGGGGCCTACCAGGGCGTCTTCGAATCCGTTTTGGACGACATTTCCACTTTGCAGGACGCCGCCGGTTTCGAGATCGCGAGCACCTACGGCAGTCTGACGGCGCTTTCCGATGCCATGGGGGACGTGGGACTGTATGCGGAGTGGCTGGCCAAGCAGCTCGCGAGTGGAGGTGGACTGTCCGGTGCCCTTGGTACAGCCTCTGGAGGCGTGCATGGACTCTCCCGTACTCTTGACGAATCGGTCATCCCCTTTGGGAACGTGACCACGGCGCTCAAGTCTCTTGCCTCGTCTACGGAGTCGAATCTGGGCAACGTGGCGAACATGATGAGTTCGCTCGTGTCGTCCATTCGCGAGGCCGTCGCGGCTTTGCAGAATCAGGCGAACCAGCCGGTGACCGTAGTTGTCGAGGCGCCCAAGCCCCAGCCGCGAACGGAGTATGATACCGATTGGAAGTTTGTCCCGACCCATCAAACAAGCGGGAGATATCACGACACGTTGGGCGGAGCAGGATTCATCGATTACATACAATACTTTGGGTATTGGACAACACCGCATGGTGGAAAAGTTTCGGATCATTACTACAACCATTTTTTTGATCGCCAGGCTCCTGTGAAGCCGACGCGCGGCTATGCCTACACCACCTATGCTGCGGCTGGCGGTTTCGCCACGGAGCCAACTCTTGCTGGCGAGGCCGGTCCGGAGTGGGTGATTCCCGTGGACAAGCCCAAGAACCGCGACTTCCTGCGTGATATTGGGCTGACCTCGGAGCGCCTTGCCGATGCCTTCCGCAAGGCGCTTGGCCCCATGCTGCACGAGCGGGCCGGAGGCGGGGGCGCAATGCGTATTGAACTGCATGTAGACGGGCGGGAGATCGCCAATGTCGTCGCGGACCAGTTCGGGCATAACGACCGCCTCGTCCTCGCGGCGCGGAGGGCGTTGTAATGGCCGGTGTCCTTGCCGACTACCTGCCGACCGTCACCCCGGACTACTCGGGTACGACCCTGACCCTGAATCCGCAGGAAGTGCTGCCCGAGACTGCGGGGAAGAACATCGCCGTCCACCTGAGCGATGGCGGTTCCGAGCAGCGGGTGATCATCAACGATGATCCCGTGGTCTTCGTCGCGTTGCGTTGGGACGTGCTGGACGAAGCCGATGCCGCGATGATCATGGATTTCTGGATGGACAAGGGGAAGGCCAACGGGGCCGCCTACTCCTTCCCTTGGCGGCATCCCACCGATGGGCATACCTACGTCGTGCGCTTCGACTCGGACATCCGGCGCGATATTCGCACGGCAGGCATCTACGGCATCGCGGAGATTCGTTTGCGGGTGCTAGGGGTGCTGGCGTGATTCCCTTTTCCGCCTTGCAGAGTGCCATCCTCGCCGCAGATACGTTGCGCGTGTGGTGGCTTTTCGACGTGCGAACGTCCACGGGGCGGCGTTTTCGGTGGAGCACCCAGCACATCGCCGCTGTGAGTACGGATCCCGCCCCTGTCTGGGAGTCCGGTGCCGACTGGGAGGCGGGCAGGCACTGGGGCGGCTCCATCGGCGCTGATTACGATTTTCGCATCACCGACTTCCAGGGCGTGACCCTGCGGCGGGCACGGGCCGAGTCTGGGTTGGCTGCACCGTCCGAGACCTCCTTCACCATCGTCAACGGTGATTCCATCCAGTGGGAATCTGGCGTCTCGTGGGAGGCTGGAGCCTACTGGGCCGGAAGTCGGGCGCTGGTCGGACTTGCCGATATGATGGGCGCGGCGGTGCTTATCAGCCTCTACATCGGTGATCGTGGACACGACCCCGCGTGCTTCCGCCGCTGGCGTTTCCGGGTGCGGCGCGCGGAGCCGGGCTACAAGACCATCCGCTGCGTCTGCGAGGACTATTACGCCCAGTACCTGCGCGGCACGTGGCCGACCACACCCAATCCTCGCGACCTCTGGCCGTCCGACGCCGACGCCGACCCCGGTGACGACTACTGCGTCCCTGTGGTCTTCGGGACGGCCTACGTGCCGTTGCGTAGCGTCTTCATCGGCTCGCGACGTGAGTATGTCCTCGGTGCAGCCGGTGAGGACTTTGCGGTGGACCGCGTTCGCAGCCCGCGCGAGTGGGGGGCGAAGACCGAATGGGCCGCTGGTCCATATAGCCTCGAACAGTACACGAGGGCCGACGCCGAAGGGCGTGCGTGGCGTACGCTGCGGCCCATCGTTGCCGATTCCGACGGAGATTCCATGGCCGATGCCATGGGCCTTTGGCGCAATGGCACCGCCTTCCTCGACATGCCCGCACGGTTCAGCGCGAGCGATACGGCGCTCATGACCAATCCGGCGGACATCATCAAGCACATCCTGCGCTCCTTCGGACTTGAGGGGGCCGACATTGACGACGGGGCCTTCGCCGCCGCGGCCCAGACCATGGATGCATGGGGGTTGCGCTGGAACGGAGGGTGTTGGCGGCGCATGGACCGCCAGAAGCTCCTGTCACGCCTATTGGCCGCCTGCCACTGCACGCTTGTCCTTGAGGAGCAGGTCCAGTTGCGAGTTTTGCGTAAGGCGAGCGTGCGAGCTGTGGGTCGTGGGCATATCCTTGGCGGCGGATCTCGCGGCGGGAGTTTCTCGTGGGATTCGTCGAGCGAGGAGCAGGCGGATTCCGTGTATGTGGGCTGGCAGACGGCGTCCGAGGCTCAGAACTGGCTGATTCACACGCTGGTGCCAGCAAAGGTCTCGAAGGCCTCGCCGAGTTCCGAGGTTCTCGATCTGTCGTGGGTGCAGGATTCGCGTGCCGTGCAGCGGTTGGGCAGCCTCTATGCCCAGCGGGCGCTCATGAAGGAGGCGGACGTGCGCTTTCAGGCGCTGCCGAGACTTCTGGACTTGCAACCTGCCGACGTCGTGACCCTCATCGGCGAGGACTATGGCGGTACGAATGATGTGATCGTGGACGAGATGGCCGTGGGGCGTGATCTCGCCCTGCGTTTTTCCTGCTCGCGGCTTTCGGTGGTTTTGGACGACTGGGAGAACCTTGCTCCTGCGTCCATTGCCGTGACGCCGGACATGACGGCTTCGAGCGAATATTGGACGCCGAGCATCACCGGGCCGGGCGTGGCCTAGGAGGAACGACATGCAGATTTTCAACAGGAGTGCGCTGACAGGCGGGGGCATGGCGCTGGACGGCATCTCCGCCGCCCAACTCGCCGATGGCGATAAGGCGTTCGTCGATTCCGGCGGTGTCCATTACGCCTTCCTCTACAACGCGGCATCAAGCGCGGCGGAGAGCAGTCCGGAGGTCATCGCGCCGGACGATGCGGGGGGCACTGGGCGCTGGCTGATGCAGTCCAGCAAGGTGGCCACCACGGATTCGCCAGGCGTCGTGGAATTGGCCACCAACGCCGAAGTTCTTGCCGGGACGGATGCCACGCGGGCCGTTACCCCAGCCGCGAACCGTTACGTGCTCGACGGGCGCGTTCGGTTACAGAACCTGCTCACCAACTCGGGTTTCGGCGTGTGGAGCCGCGCGACAGCCAAGACCTTTGGCGGTCCGCTCAGCATGGTGGAGGGCGTGACCAATGGCGTATGCACCACGGCCAACACCCGTGACATCGTGGTGGGCGATCTTGTCCACTTCATCACCGGCGACCTCGTGGGACAGGCCTTCGAGGTGACGGCGGTTACGCCGAATGTCAGTTTTACCATCGACTCCAATGTCTCCAGCGGCACCTGTTCGGCGTACGAGATGGTCCCGCATTGCGCCGAGGCGAACTCCAACGCGCTGGATGGCTGGGCCAAGAGCAATACGCTGACCGTCGAGCGCACGCGTAAGGATGTGACGGGCAACGCGCTCTATGGGGTGATCATGACGCCCTTGGCAGCCGGGGAGGTGCTGAATACGGATGTGCTGCCGCAACATTGCCGGGGGCAGAATGTTGTTCTCGGCGCATGGGTGAGGACGGGGGTGGCGAACCATGCGCGGTTGTTTGTGCTTGATTCAGCAGGAATGGCGTACAGCCCTTATCATTCCGGTGGTGGCGGCTGGGAGTGGCTTGAGATGACACGACCTATTGCGCAAACCAGCACGCGCGTGTGCGCCGGGTTTTTCTTGAGTCAGTCGTCGGGCACGGTCAGCGCGTGCTGTCCCATGCTCGCGTTGGCGTCCTCGCTCGGGGCGGGGCGGTATCAGCCTGTACTGGATGAGATCGTCTGGCTTGCAGCGCCAGTCACGAGCGACAGGTTGCACGGGAAGACCTTCAGTCCTGGGAACTGGGCGGCCTTGAATGTCGAGGGGGATTCTCATGGGCGCATCCCTGCCAATGCTCGGGCCTTGCACATCTACACCAACTGCCGCGATTCGGGCAGCTCCGGAACGGGAAACATCGCTCTCGCGCTGCGAGGGGCCAATACCGCGAGCAGCTACGTGAATTGCCTCGCGGGGAGAACCAACGACGCTGCAAGTCTATTCTGCGGGTGGGCGTCCTGCGATGCGAACGGCGACATCCAGCACGATAGTAACGCGAGCGGGACGAATACTCTCGATGTCGTGGCCTTCCAGTATATGGCCGTGCAACTCGGATAGGAGGAACCATGACAGTGACCATTATTGACGTGCGGCAGCGGCCGGACGGGGATCGGCTGCATGTGGAATTTTCGATCAACGGCCACGTGTGGCGCTGCGGCGACGTCCCTGCGGAATTGGCGGACGACGAGGTCGCCATTGTGGCCCATCTGGAGAGCCGCTCGGCAGAGTTCGAGCGCGACATTCGTGCGGGAGAAGGGGTGGGCAGTCAAGAAACATTGATGTAATCTTTGGGTACTTCTGGAAAATGAGCTGAGTTTTGTCAACGCGACGGGGAAAGAGAGGTGGGAATGTCTTGGAAAGATTTTTTGACAGCCTTCCTAGCTGCTTTGCTTTCAGGGGGGCTTGTTTATGCTTTGCAGTGGAGGAATGAAAAAAAGTCTTTGAATAAAGATAAGCTCTATGCGTGTATGACTTTGTATCTTTTTTTTGAGAGATTTTCGATAGCGTGTTCCAATATGGAACATTGTAATGAAGATTACTTGGCTTCATTTGGTGCCATCGGTCGCCTCTGTCTTGATTTGCCAAGTGTAGATATGTTTCCAATAAATATCAATTGGCAATCGTTATCGAAAGAACGTGCAGAGAGTGTTCTGACATTCAAGAATGATTTGATGTTTGTGCAGCATAAAATATATGTCGAGAATGAAATATGTGGTGTCCCTGACTCCGTGGAGCTCTATTCAAAGGAGTGTCGCAGACTTGGGATAATTGCATTTGAAATTGCACGTCTGCTGCGAGCTGACTGCAGTATTGACGATGGCGACATGTGTAAGCTGCTAAAAAATATATGGTCTGGAAACGAGATATAGAGCGTTTGATCTGAAATTGAATGTGAATTTGTTGTGTGTTGTGCGTAGATTCGCAAACGAAAAAACGGGTCGCGAGCAATGCTCGCGACCCGTTCGATTTCTTGTGGTCGGGGCGAAGGGATTCGAACCCCCGGCATCGTGCTCCCAAAGCACGCGCGCTACCAGACTGCGCCACGCCCCGATCATTCATGTGTACTGGCCTGTGTATCAGACCCCACGGGAACCCTTGTCAGTCGTAGACCACATCCTGCTCCCAAAGCAGGCGCGCTTCCAGACTGCGCCACGCCCCGTGATGGGTGAATCTCCTACTGGAAAAGATTCGGCAACGCAAGGAGATGATTGTCGTCCTCGCGAGGTTGGGCGTTATTCGAAGACGCCGGGGATATGTGCGCCGCATTCGGGGCAGGTGTCGTGCGGCGGGTCAGAGAGGAGTGTGAAGCCTCGCCGTGCGATGGCCGTTGCGCCGCAGGACGGGCAGACTGTGTTCTCGCCCGAATGCCCGGGGACGTTGCCCGTGTAGACGTAGTGCAACCCAGCCGCGCGACCGATGGCGGCCGCTCGCTCCAGCGTCGTCACCGGGGTGGGTGCGCGGTCGTGCATTGTGAAGTCCGGATGAAAGCGCGAGATGTGCCATGGCACGTCCGGGCCGAGTTCCTTGGCGATGAAGCTCGCGATGTCGGTCAGCTCGGTGTCGGAGTCGTTGAGGGCCGGGATGACGAGCGTCGTGATTTCCACCCACCAGCCGAGTTGCATCATGTGGCGGAGATTGTCGAGCACCGGCGCGAGACGGGCCTTGCAGTGGTCGCGGTAGGTCGCCTCGGAGAAGGACTTGAGGTCGATGTTGGCAGCGTTGATGTACGGGGCGAGTTCATCGAGGCATTGCGGACTCTGGAAGCCGTTGGAGACCATGATGTTGTACAGCCCGCGCTGTGTGGCGCGCTTGGCCGTGTCGAGCATGATTTCGAAGAAGACCGTCGGTTCGGAATATGTATATGATATGCTCGCGCATCCGTTGCGCAGGGCGGCGTCAACCAGATCCTGCGGCTCGGCGGGCTGGCCCTCGGGGGACTGCCCCGTGCGCGGCGGCTGGGAGAGGCTGTAGTTCTGGCACCACGAGCACGAGAAGTTGCAGCCCATGGCGGCGAAGGAGAGCGTCTCGGTTCCCGGCAGGAAGTGGAAGAGCGGTTTTTTCTCCACCGGGTCGATATGCAGGGCGGCAATACGGTCGGCCAGCGTGAATAGGCTACCGCCACGGTTTTCGCGTACGCCGCACGTGCCGCGAGCGCCGTCGTCGATGATGCAGAAGTGGCTGCATAGCCTGCACTGGACGCGCTGGCCGCTTACGGCCTTCCACAACAGAGCTTCTCGCATGATGGCTCCTTGCTCATTTGGAGCGGGGCGGTGTGCCGGGCGCGGGGATGCTGATTTCTGGCTGGATGACCAGCGGCACGTCCTGCGTTTGCTGCTGCTCCGGCTGCGGCGCGGGTTCCACTCGCATGATCATGTCCCCGGTGCGTTCATCCCTGCCCATGCGCATCCCTTCGTCCATGGTGCCGAAAACCTTGTCCTGCCGGGGAGATTGTGTCGCCTTCGTCGTATTGCCACACAGGCCTGCGGAGGGAAGAAGCGCAAGGGTGAGGACGAGCGCGGCGACGGTGGTGCCTGCGCCTCTGCGGAACCACATGGATTGCATCATGAAAAAATCTCCCTTGAATTTCGGTACCGAAACTCATATAAGTCGACTCCCGACCAAGACGGCAAGCCGTTTTCAGCGCAAGGAGCACTTCCCATGACCGACAGGGCAAAGGCCTACACGGAAGCTGGTGTCAATATTGGCGCCGGCAACGAGTTTGTTTCGAGGATCAAGTCCATGGTCGCCTCGACCTTCACCGGCGGGGTTGTTACGGATATCGGCGGATTTGGCGGACTCTTCAAGCTGGACACCAATGCGATGGAAAGTCCGGTGCTGGTCGCCTCTACCGATGGCGTAGGCACCAAGCTCAAGCTGGCCTTCCAGTATGGCAGACACGATACCATCGGTATCGATCTTGTGGCCATGAGTGTCAACGACATTCTGGTTCAGGGTGCCAAGCCTCTGTTTTTCCTCGATTATTTTGCGACCGGCAAGTTGGACATCTCCACTGCGGAGACCGTGCTTTCCGGTATCGTCGAAGGCTGCAAGCAGGGCCACTGCGCGCTGCTCGGCGGTGAGACGGCCGAAATGCCCGACTTCTACGCTCCCGGCGAGTACGACCTCTCCGGCTTCTGCGTGGGTGTCGTGGACAACGCCAACATCGTTGACGGTTCCTCCATCCGCCCCGGCGACAAGATCATCGGTCTTGCCTCGTCCGGTATCCACTCCAACGGATACTCGCTGGTGCGCAAGCTCGCCAACGAGGCCGGACTGAAGGGCGACGACATCTTCCCGGGAACCGACGCCACTGCCGCCGAAGTGCTGCTCACCCCCACGCGCATCTACGTGGAGACGGTCCGTGGCCTTATGCGCGACATGGAGATCAAGGGCATGTGCCACGTTACCGGTGGCGGCTTCTACGACAACATCCCGCGCATCCTGCCCCGTGGCGTGGTGGCCCAGATCGAGTTCGGCTCGTGGGACATCCTGCCCGTCTTTTCCTGGCTCAAGGAGCAGGGCAAGCTGGGGTGGCCCGAAATGCTTCAGATTTTCAACTGCGGCATCGGCTACATCCTCATCGTTCCCGAGGAGATCGCCGACGACGTTGTCAGCCGCGCCAACGGCATGGGCGAGAAGGCCTGGCTCATTGGTGAAGTTGTTCCGCAAAAAAAGGTTGACAAAGAGCAGGTTATCGTTAATTTTCCCCAAGCGCGCTGAGGGAAGCGGCTTTTCGCCGGGTCCCGTTCGCGGTTGCGTAATGCAGGCCAGTAGCTCTAACGGCTAGAGCGCCGGTCTCCAAAACCGGATGCTGGGGGTTCGAATCCCTCCTGGCCTGCCACAAGACATCAAGCCCCGATCCACTGGATCGGGGCTTTTTGCGTTGATGAAGGCCGCAGCGCGTGTGGTTTGGCTGGCTTGAGCCGAGTGCCCGCCGCGCGGGGCGTCTTGATTCTGTGGGCTTTTCCGTGGCGCGGCGCGTCGTCAGCGGACCAGCATGGCTTTGCCACGAGTTGGTCTCTGGTGGGGCGGTGGAGGGCGCTTGCCGCGGATGCGGACGAGAGCGCCGAAGAGGGCGGCTAGCGCGACAGAAGCATCGCTGGCAGCGTTCGTGCGGCGGCTAGGCCCTGTGCGCGACGTGGCGCTTGCCTGCCATCGGACCATTCTCGATGTCGGGCGCGAAAAAAGGGCGGTCATCCGTGGGGATGGCCGCCCTTTTGCGTGCGTTTCGCGCGGTTATTCGCCGCCGAGGAACGGATTGAAGTAGCCGAAGTTCAGCCACGGCGCGGCTTTCTTCAGGCGCTTCTTGAAATTGGTGAAGCCCATGCTCGGGCCGGGCACGAAGGGCTTAGCGAGGTCGAGGTACAACTCGGGGTCGAGGTTCAGGTTCCGGAGCTGGATGAAGTCCACCTTGAGGTCGGTGACGAAGTCCTGAAGCATGGTCAGCTCGCCCTCTGTGTCGTTCACGCCAGGGAAGAAGAGGTAGTTCAGCGAGACGAACAGGCCGTTGCGCTTGGCCTCGGTGACGGTGTTGCGTACGGCGTCGAAGCCGCTGTAGCCCGCCGGGCGGTAGTAGGCCTGATACAGGGCCGGGTTGGCGCTGTTCATGGACACGCGGATGGAATTAAGACCGGCCTTCGCCAGCGGCTCGATGGTCTCGGGCAGGCTGGCGTTGGTGTTGATGTTCACCGTGCCCTCTCCGCCTGCCGCTCGGAACGCGGCGATGGCCTTGGCGATGGTCTTGGCTTCGGTCAGCGGTTCGCCTTCGCAGCCCTGTCCGAAGGAGTACACCGGGCGCTTCTTCTCGTGCCGGTTGTGCTCCATCATGATCTCGCAGACTTCCTGCGGCGTGGGGCGGAAGTCGATGCGGTTCTGCGGCGAGCAGAAGCCGGAGTCCTCCGGCTGATAGGAGATGCAGCCCACGCAGCGGGCGTTGCAGGCCTGCGAGGTCGGCAGCGGTGCCTCAAAGCGCCCCAGCGCGAGGTTCTTGGCCGCCGGGCAGCAGAAGGTCAGCGCGCAACGGGCCAGATGGCCCACGAGGCGGTTGTCCGGGAACTTGCGCAGCCACTTCTGCGCGCCCTTCTCGATGCGGTCGTTGGGGATGCCTTCGAAGATCTGGCGGCGATCCTCGTCGACTTTCTTGGCGGCGACCCAGAAGCGGCCGTTGGCGTAGCCCACGGCCGAGTAGGCCATGAGCGGGAGGATGGGGGCTTCGTCCTGCGTGGCGTATGCCGCAACGCCGGTGACGGTGTAGGCCGGGCAGACAAAGGCCGCTACGGCGTTTTCCTCCAACTGGATGGCCTCGCCCGTTTCCTCGTCGAAACCGATGGCCTTGCGTCCGGGCAGCAGGAAGACGTCGCTACCGGGAGGCAGCGGCGTCATCTCGTCCGGGCGGGGCAGCGCCAGTTCGTCACCCCGGCGGGTGAGCATGAGTAGACCGGGATGGTCGTAGATCTGGCCGGATTCGTCTGCATAGAGCAGATTGGGGCGAACGGTGGGAGCCATGGGCAAAAGACCTCTGTGTCGCGTTTTGCGTATGCAATGGATAAGCAAAAGGGCGAATTCGCCTGTGTAAAGCGAATTCGCCCTTGAGCAATCGAAGCGTAGGGGCCGATCTAACGCTTGGAGTACTGGTAGCGGGCACGAGCGGCGCGCTGACCGTACTTCTTGCGTTCCTTGACGCGAGCGTCGCGGGTGATCAGGCCGGCCCTCTTGAGGGGGCCGCGGAGTTCGCCGTTGAACTCCATAAGCGCACGGGCAATGCCGTGACGGATGGCCTGAGCCTGACCGGCCTGGCCGCCGCCGGTGACGTTGACCTTGACGTCGAACTTGCCGAGCAGCTTGGTCAGGTTCAGGGGCTGACGGATAACCATCTGCAGAGTGGCTCGCGGGAAATAGTCCTCGTAGGGACGACCGTTGACCACAATCTGGCCGGAACCATTCTCGTAGAGACGGGTTCTGGCCACAGCGGATTTCCTCTTTCCGGTGCCGTAGTAGAATTCGTGACTCATATCTTTTTTTCTCCCTCGCTGTCCGGACTAGATGTCCAGGGGCTTGGGCTGCTGAGACGCATGCGGATGCTCAGGGCCAGCGTAGACTTTAAGCTTCTTGATGATGGCCCGTCCAAGACGATTCTTGGGCAGCATGCCACGAACAGCCTTGAGAATAACTTCCTCGGGCTTGGTGTCCAGCATGTCCTTCAGGCTGGTCTCGCGGAGGCCGCCCGGGTAACCGGTGTGGCGGTAGTACGTCTTCTGGTCCAGCTTGTTGCCGGTCACCTTGATCTTCTCCGCATTGACAACGACGATGAAGTCGCCGCAGTCGACGTGGGGAGCGAATTCAGCCTTGTGCTTGCCGCGAAGACGCCGAGAGATTTCGGTTGCCAGACGGCCCAGAATCTTGTCTTCGGCATCGACCACGAACCACTCGTGGGAAATGTCCTCAGGCTTGGGGCTATACGTTTTCATTGTCAGTATTCTCCTCGCTCGTGACGGAACGAAGTGCCATAAGTCGTTTCTATACCACTACCGGAAAAAAATTGCACCGGCAGCGCGACGAAAACAGTAACGGGACGGAAAACATACCCAAACACGACCCGTTTGAAAAGCCCCTTTTGCAAACTTTTTTTTGCCAAGGGAATACCGGGGCTTGAGCTTTGCCCGGCCGGGGCTTACCGTTGCCGGGACACATGAACGAAGTATTGGAGGCAGCATGGCGAGCATACGCAAGAGCCTTTTGCAGTTTGTCTTTTCCGGCGCCTACATGAAGCGCTGGAACGACAAGCTCCGGCCCATGAATCTGTGCGAGCTGGATAAGCAGGGGCACAAGATGATGGTGGCGTGGGCGCTCTACGTCCTGAATTCGCGGTCGATGCCGTCCGAGGAGCGCGTCGCCCTTGGGTTACGTATCATCGAGGGGGGACTGTTTGACTACCTCTATCGTCTGATCATAACCGATATCAAGCCGCCCGTCTTCTACCAAATCAAGGCCAATCCCGAGCACTATCAGCGCCTCACGGCGTGGGTGCTGGAGCAGCTCATGCCGCGCCTGCAACCCCTTGGCCCCGAGTTGTGGAACAGGCTGGAGGCGAGGCTGACCGGGACGCGGCGCGACGACCTCGCCGACGCCATCCTCGACGCCGCGCACCTGTACGCCTCGCGCTGGGAGTTCTCGCTCATCCGCAATCTTGGCGAGTGGGACGAGGAGCGCGACGAGATTGACGCGTCCTTTATGCGGCAGCTTGAGGCGCGATCCGATCTGATCGGCGTAAACGATCTCATCAAGGGGCCTGAAACGCCGCTTGGGCATTTTGCCCACCTGTGCGGGCAGCTGCGCTTCCAGACCCGCTGGTCGCAGACGCCGCGCGTGCCTGAAACGTCCGTCCTCGGGCATCTGTTCGCCGTGGCGGCCTATGCGCATTTCTTCGGCGTCGTCGCCGGCGCGGGGGAGGCGCAGCGGGTGAACAACTTCTTCGCGGCGCTCTTCCACGACCTGCCCGAGGTGCTGACGCGCGACATTATCTCCCCGGTCAAGCAGTCCGTCCAGCCCATCGCCGACCTCATCAAGCAGTATGAGGACAGCGAACTCGAACGCCGCGTGTTCGGTCCTTTGCGCGAAGGCGGCTGCGCCGACGTGGCCGAGCGGCTCGAATACTTCCTCGGCATCGAGGTCGGCTCGGAATTCGCGCCCACGGTGTGCGAAGGCAAGGCCGTACGCAAGGTCTCGCGGCAGGACCTCTACACGCAGTTCGATGACGAGGCCCACGATCCCAAGGACGGCGAGATGATCAAGATATGCGACAGCCTCGCCGCCTTCGTCGAAGCCTATACCGCCCTGCGAAACGGCATATCTTCCGATCAGTTGCAGGGCGCCCTGTGGCGCATCAAGAGTAGCCACGCCACGACCGACCTTGGCGACGGTCTGCACATCGGCGCGATTCTGGCGGATTTCGACTAGCCCACGCCGCGCCATTTTCGAAAGAAAAAGCCCCGGTCACCGAGTTCGTCGGTTGGCCGGGGCTTTTCGCGTTATCGAGGTGAATTCAATAGCCCATGAGATAGCGGGCGCGGATGTCGGCGATGGTGCCGTCCTGAATCATGGAAATGAGCGCCGGGCCGAGGGCCTGCGCCGCGTCGGCGTTCTTCGACTTGCGGGACAGGGCGAAGTGCACCGGGCGGTATTCGTTGTAGGAAATGCCGGTGCGGGCGATGTCCCGCGCGAGGTTCTGATGCGTGGCCAGCCAGTAGCCGCCTTCGCATTCCTCGGTGGCCACGGCGTGCACGCCGTGGCGCAGCAGGCGGGCGAAGGCGTCGCCGAGGGTGGGGCAGGAGGTCTTGGAGATGGTCCTGTCCGTGTAGAAGGGGTCGAAGTAGGTCCGGTTGCGAACCACGGCCACCTGATGCCAGCGCAGCTTTTCGTAGCGGGGATAGTCGCCCGTGCGCTCGGCGAGGGAGTAGATGACGAATATCCGCCGGGTCAGATAGGGCGGGGTGAGCATGTCGGCGTGGCGTTCGAGGCCCTTGTCGGTGAAGGTCTCGATGGCGAGATCGGCCTTGCCGGAGTCGAGCATGCGCAGGCGCTGGCGCGGCGGGGTGGAGACGAAGTCGAGCCCTATGCCCGCACGCTTGGCAGCCTCGCGCAGGATGTCCACGGCGATGCCCGAGGGCGTTGCGTTGACGGACATGCTCCATGGCGCGGATTCCGTGTAGACGACGTTGAGTCGCGCGGTGGCCTGCGCTGGTACGGCGCAGATCAGGGCGGCGAGGAGCGTGAGAACGAGAAGCTGTACCCGCAGTGCGGGCGGCGCGGCAATGTGTTTCGATGTGAGGGGAGGCTGGGTGCTCATGAGGCGTTACGTGTGTCCCGCTGCGCCGTCTTGAGGGCGCAGCCTGTTTGTCATGCGGGCCATCAGCCCGCAGAGGGTGGTCATTTCCTCGTCGGTGAAATCGGCCGTCATGTCGGCGACGAGCTGGCTGTGCAATTCGCGACAGTGCTCGAAGACGGCGCGTCCCTTGTCCGTGGCGGCAAGGACGACTCCGCGGCGGTCCGTTTCGTGCTGCATGCGTGTGACGAGGGTCCTGCGCTGCATGCGGTCGGCCAGCACGGTGAGTGTGCCGGTGGTCACCCCCATTCGCTCGGCCAGCTCCTTCATCCGCATGGGACCGTGTGTGCCGAGAATTTCGATGCAATGCATCTGGGGCAGGGTGAGCGTCTCGTCGCGCACGGCGTGGTGCTCCCACGACGAGATGCGCCCGAGGAATTCGGCGAGCAGGCTGGTCAGCGTGTCGGTGCGGTCCATCCGGCGTCACTCCTGTTCGGGGTGGGGCCACTGTCCCGGCGGGATGCGGCCGTGGGGTGATGCTCCGATCGGGCCTGCGTCGATGGCGTGTCCGCGCGGGTTTCGCGGCGGATGAGCCGTGGCGCTGGCCGCATGCGCGAGCACTGTGCAGCATATCCGGACACATGACAAGGCTGGACGTTCACGAGGAATGCTGATGCGGGATTGCGGCGACGCGCTGGAAGATTGCGGCGAACGTCAGCGAAATGTGTTGAAATCGGAAGGGGTTTGACTAGAATCATCGCCATAGCTGAAGGAGCGCCGGGAAAAGCACGCAACGGCGGAGGTTTGGGCCATACGCAACACATGGCCCTGCCGCGCTACGCCCGGGCGCAACATCGTGAAATGCGCGGACGGTGGTCCGCCGGGCGGCCAGACGGCCGCATCGGTGCGATGCCGGACGCGTTCCACGCTCCGTGGTGTGCCACGTGCGCTGGCGCAGGCTGTGCCCTGCCGCGCGCGTCCATCCTGCGGTCCGTAGAGACACATTTCCGTTCTCACCCGCAACGAAACGAGGTTCTTCCAATGTCGCTGAGATTCGCGGCGCGGATGGAGTCCGTGCCCAGGTCGTTCATTCGCGAAATTCTCAAGGTCACGCAGGATTCGTCGATCATTTCCTTTGCCGGTGGCCTTCCCAATCCCGACCTGTTCCCCGTGGAGGCCTTTGCCGAGGCCGCCGCGCGTGTCATCACCGAGGATGGCGCGCACGTCCTGCAGTACGCCACCACCGAGGGCTACCAGCCCCTGCGCGAGTGGATCGCCGCGCGTTATCGCGACCGGCAGGGTCTGAACGTCACCGCCGATGACATCGTCATCACCAGCGGCTCCCAGCAGGGCCTCGACCTCATGGGCAAGATTTTCCTCAACAATGGCGACACGGTCATCATGGAGTCCCCGGGCTATCTGGGTGCCATTCAGGCGTTCTCCATGTACGGACCGAAGTTCGTGGGCGTGCCGCTCGAAGACGACGGCCCTGACCTCGACGCCCTTGAGCGCGCGGTGAAGGACGGCGCACGCCTGTTCTACGCCGTGACCAGCTTCCAGAATCCCTCCGGCCTCACCTACACCCGCGAGAAGCGGCAGGCCGTGGCCGACATCCTGAAGGGTACCGACGTCATTTTCGCCGAGGACAATCCCTACGGCGAACTGCGCTTCCGTGGCGAGAACGTGCCGCCGCTCTACGGCCTGCGTCCTGAGAATAGCATGCTCATGGGATCGTTCTCCAAGATCGCCGCACCGGGCTTCCGCCTCGGCTGGGTCGCGACCAGCCCCGAGATCCGCCAGAGCCTCGTCACCGCCAAGCAGGCCGCAGACCTGCACACCGGCACCGTGGCCCAGCGCATCATGTACCGCTACCTCATGGACAACGACATCGATCAGCACATCGCCCGCATCCGCGAGCGCTACGGCCGTCAGGGCCGCGCCATGCTCGCCGCCGCCGAGGCCTACTTCCCCGAGGAGGTCAAGGTCACTCGTCCCGAGGGCGGCATGTTCCTGTGGGCGGAGCTGCCGACGAAGCGTCCGATCATGGAGCTGTTCGACGCCGCCATCGCACGCAAGGTGGCCTTCGTGCCCGGAAAGCCGTTCTATGTGGACGGTGGGGGCGACAACACCATGCGCCTCAACTTCTCCAATGCATCCGAAGAGGTGATCGACGAGGGCATGAAGCGCCTCGGCGAGTGCATCAAGGCACACCTCGCGGGAAAATGATGTTGACAGGGGCGGCCTGACGCGCAATATCCGCCCGCGGAAGCATCATTTACAATGGAAATGTGCGCCCTCGCTCCGGCGGGGGCGCGCTCCGTCGCGGAGGCACGCCGAGGCGGAAGTCAAAGGAGAATTTCGTGCGCACACAGGTACTCATTATCGGTGGCGGCGTGACGGGAACCGGCATTGCCCGGGATCTCGCCCTGCGCGGCGTGCACTGCGTGCTCGCCGAGGCAAGGGACATCAACGCCGGGGCCTCCGGTGGCAACCACGGCCTGCTGCATTCCGGCGGCCGCTATGTCTTCAGCGACCCCGAGGCCGCGGCCGAGTGCCGCGAAGAAGGCTTGATCCTCAAGCGCCTCGCGCCCCACTGCATCGAGAATACGGGCGGCATCTTCGCCGCCGTCGAGGGTGACGACGAGCAGTACGCGGCCGACTTCGGCACCTACTGCGCCCGCGCCGGACTGAGCGCGACGCCTCTCGAACCCGCGCAGGCCCGCGAAATGGAGCCTGTGCTGTCCGACAGGGTCTTTGCCGCATGGGAGGTGGAGGACGCCTCCGTCGATCCTTTCCGTCTGTCCCTCGACAACATGGCCCAGGCCGTGACCCTCGGCTCCCGCTTCTTGCGCCGTACCCGCGTGGTGGGCTTCGAGCGCGAGGGCGGCCGCATCACCGCCGCGCGTCTCGTGGAGACCCGCACGGGCCGCGAGGTTCGCGTGGAGGCCGACGTCATTGTCAACGCCGCCGGCGCGTGGGCCGGAGAGATGGCCGCGCTGGCTGGCGGGCACATCGAGATGCTCTATTCCAAGGGCACGCTACTCATCACCCACTCCCGCATGGCCAAGCGCGTCATCAACCGTCTGCGTCCTCCGGGAGACGGCGACATTCTCGTGCCCGGCGGCACGGTGTCCATCCTTGGCACCACCTCCGTGCGCGTGGACAGGCTGGACGACATTCGTCCCTCCATCGCCGAGGTCGACCGCAACATCGACCAGATGGTGGGGCTTATCCCCTCGCTGGAGACCACGCGCTACGTGCGCGCCTACGCAGGCGTGCGCCCGCTGGTGAAAAGCGGCAAGGGCGGTAGCGACCGCACCGTTAGCCGCGGCTTCACGCTGCTTGGCCACGAGGAGGACGGACTCGAAAATTTCGTGACCATCACCAGTGGCAAGCTGACCACCTATCGCCTCATGGCGGAGCGCACCGCGAATCTCGTCTGCGAGCGCCTTGGCGTTACCGCGCCGTGCCTCACACGCACCGAACCCCTGCCGCAGGCGGCGGAATGCCGCTGGACCGAGCCGGGCGTCGCCCCCAAAATCTGGCTCAAGGGCCACGACCGCGATGACCAGCTTCTGTGCGAGTGCGAGATGGTGCCCGTGTCCGCCGTGGACCAGATTATCGACTCCTTCAGCGCAGACGGCGGAGCGCCGCGTATGAAGGCCATTGGCCGTCGTAGCCGCGTGGGCAAGGGTAGCTGTCAGGGTTCCACCTGCGGCATGCGTCTGACCGGCCACATGTACGAGCGCGGCATGTTCGAGGGCGACGAAGGCCTCGACGCCCTGCGCGAATTCATCGGCGAGCGTTGGCGCGGCAAGCGTTCCATCCTTTGGGGACCGCAGATGAGCCAGGCCGAGCTTCAGGAGGCCATCCACTGCGGCCTGTTCGACCTCGAACTCGGCAACGACAACGGGATGGAGGAGTAGCGCCATGTCCGAGAACAACATTCTGCATTGCGACCTGATGGTCGTCGGCACTGGCGTGGCGGGCATGGCCGCAACGGTCTTCGCCGTTTCCCGCGGCCTGCGCGTGGCCCAGACCGGTGTCACGGGCGAGACCGCCTACACCAGCGGCGTGATGGACGTCATGGGCGTGCATCCCGTCAGCCGCAAACATCTCTGGACCGATCCCTTCGCGGCCGTGCAGGCCGTGGCCGCCGATATTCCCGGTCATCCCTATGCGCATGTCGCCGTCGAGCGCGTGCGTGCAGCCATGGACGAGTTTATCGGTTTCTTCCGTGAAGCCGGGCTGGACTATCGGACCGCAGGCGACCGGAACACCGACGTGCTGACCGCCATGGGCACCTTCAAGCGCACCTACGCCGTGCCCGAATCCATGTGGGCCGGAGTGGAGGCCGCGCGTGACCGCAAGCCCTGCCTGTTTGTGGGCTTTCGTGGACTCAAGGGCTTCAGCCCCCGCCTTCTCGCCACAGTGCAGGGCAAGCGCTGGCCCGGTCTGCGTCATGCGGTGGTCGAATTTCCCGGCTGCGAGGAAACGGGTGAGCTGTATCCCCAGCAGTTGGCGCAGGCTCTGGAATTCTCCGGAAACCGCGAGGAGCTGGCCGCGGCCATCCGTCCCCATCTGGGCGACGCCGCAGCGGTGGGCCTGCCCGCCGTGCTTGGCATTTACCGCACGCGCGAGGTCATGGACGATCTGGGCGAGCGCCTTGGCGTTCCGGTCTTCGAGATTCCCTCGCTGCCGCCGAGCGTTCCGGGGCTGCGTCTCAAGGAAGCCTACGACGAGCAGGTGACCAGACGTGGCGTTTCCCTCTTCCGCCAGAAGAAGGTGCTGACGGCGCGTTTCGACGAGGCTTCGGACGAGTTCGTGCTTGGCGTGGGCTTCAACGAGGTCGAATACACCGTGCATGCTCGTTCGGTGATTCTCGCCACGGGTCGTTTCCTTGGCGGCGGTCTTTACGCAGGACGCCGCGAGATTTCCGAAACCGTGTTCGAGCTGCCGGTGGTTCAGCCCGCCGAGCGGGACGAGTGGCACGGAACGGATTTCCTGCGCGCCGAGGGACACCCCGTCAACCGAGCCGGTGTGGAGACGGACGACAGCTTCCGCCCCGTGGACGCCGAAGGCCGCCCGCTGTTCGAGCGGCTCCACGCCTGCGGCTCCATCCTCGCTCATCAGGACTGGATGCGCGAGAAGTGTGGATGCGGCGTGTCCGTGGTCTCCGCCTTCACCGCAGTGGAGGCGCTGGCCGCAAAGCGCTAGACGCGCAAGCCGCCAGTTGTTGACAAGCTCTTCAGGAAGCCCCGGTTCGCCGGGGCTTCTTTTTTTATGGCCTGTGGAAGGGAAGGAAGAATGCGGGGGGATTACAGGGCAACGAGTTCCATGTCGCCCCACACGGCGATGGCCGATCCGCACTGCGCGAAGACGCCGTCCAGACCATGGGCATGCAGGGCCTGCGCGGCGTCGGTGACGTGGCGCAGGTCGCGCCCATCACGGATAATGTTGCACAGGGCCGTGGCGGACGCGTCGGCGAGGCTGGCGCTGCGTGAGCGGACCACGACGAGGTCGCCGTGTCCGAGGCTCAGGGAGTGCCCGATGGTGGCCGACGAGGCGCACAGCGACAGCGGAAAGTCTGCGGGCTTGAGATTCAGGCCGATGGAGGCCCCGCCTTCCGGGTCGGCGAGGATGGCGCAGGTGCGGGGGCGCGAGGAGCGCATGTACAGGTCGCCGCCGTTTTCCACCAGCACATCCGCGCTGAACGGCGCGAGGCGTTCGGCCACCATCTGGGCCACGGTACCTGCCACGGCGGCCATGGGGCCGACTCCGCAGGGGCGGGCGGCCTCGGCCATGCGGCGGATGATGTCTGGCGCGGAGGCGGGAACGTCCACGGGGATAAGACTGCTTGCGAATTCCGGCTGGAGGGCGAACCACGCCTTGAGTTGGCCGCGTAGCTCGCGCACGGCGTCCATGGTCTGCCGCGAAAGGTCCGATGCGGCAACGATGTAGAGGTCGGTTTCCTCGATGACGGTCTGGAAGGCGGTTTCGCCGTCGCGGGGGCGGACGCCGGAACGGTAGGCGCGGTGGGAGGCGGTATGGATGGCGTGTGTCATGGCGGGCTAGAAGACCACGACCACCCGGCACCGGTCAAGGATGTTGGACGGGGAACGCAGCAGGTGGCGCAGGGCGGCGGCGGATTCGTCGTCGAGTTCGAGGTCCGATCCGTTGCCGCGTGCGGCGAGGGTCAGCGGTGAAGATCCGGCGCGTTCGGCCCGCTGGGCCTCGGTGATGTCGCGGTAGTAGCGTACGAAGCCGGAACTCACCGCCGTGTCGAAGTCCGCGCCGGGACCGGGGAAGAGCACTTCGCCGCCATGCGTCAGGCGCGGCTTGAGGGATGGGCGAAAGTTTGTCCCGCGCGCGTCGATGACGAGGCCAGAAGCGTTTTGGACTTGCGCCAGCGTTTCCGGAGCGGGTGTTGGGGCGGGCGCTGGGGCGGCGGATGGGGCTGGATTCGATGCCGCGAGCGCGTGGCTGGGCGAAGGCTGGGACGTCGGGTTCGACGCTGCAGGATGCGGCGAGGATGCGGGAACGGCCGTCTGCTCCGGGGGGGTGGACTGCCGTGCCTCAAGCGCACGGAGTCGCCGGGACAGCTCTGCCAGCGCGCGTTGTGTCGCGTCCTGCGTGTTTGGCGTTGGGGCGGGGCGTGTTGGCGTTTGGGCAGATTGGCGCGCGAAGTGGAGTTCGCGGGTAAGGCTGGCCAGTTGGCCTTCGAGGTCGCGGATGCGTGCGTCGAGGACGGCCATGCGCTGGTCGGCGGCGGCGAGCCGGTCGGATGCGTAGCGCTCCTGCAGGGTGGGAGTGGTGGCCGATGGTGACGAGGTCGGGGCAACGGGCGCGGCGGCCATGAGTTCTCGGGCCAGTTCGCCGGTGAGCGCCATGCCCACGGTCACCGTGACGCCGCCGTCCGGGAGGGGCCGTTCCGATTCGATTTCCGAACCGCGTAAGGCTCCGGTTACGCTTGCCTGCACGGTGTCGCTCGTCGTGATGAGATTTTCCACGAGCGTCGAAGAGTCGATGCGTACCTGCCGGACGACCTCCAGCAGGTTGCGGCGTGCGTCGAGCACGGCGGCGCGGCGTGCGGCGGCGTGGGCGCGTGCGGGGTCGCGCAGGCCGGGGGGCGGGAAGCCCGTGCCCGAGGCGATGGCGCGTTGGCGCGTCCAGTCGATGTAGCCGACGCTTCCCACGCTCTCGTATGCGTCGTCGGCGGCGCAGGGCAGGGCCGCGAGGGCTAGCGTCGCGATGACGAACAGGATGAGGATGGGGCGTCGGTACATCATGGCGATTCCGTCAGTTGTTTGGGCAGGCGTCCGGCGGGGCGTCCAGCGCGGGTGAGGTGCGCACGCGGCCGAGGACGCTTGTCGCGGGGTCTGCCGTGAAGTGGTTTCCGGACAGGTCGATGTCCAGCGGGGTGAAGCTCTGCACGTCGAAGGGCGTGTTGCCGTCGAACACCGTGGAGGTGATGCGCGGGGCAACGCCCGTTCCTTCGACCACCAGTCCGCCCATGCCGCCGTTGCCCCGGATGAGGGAGCAGGTGATGGACGGCCTTGCGCCCTCGCGCAGCAGAATTCCGGCCTGACTTGATGCGCGGACGGTGAGCGCCTCGATGTCCGGAGCGCAGTCACGCACGTTCAGGCCTGTTGTCGCGCCAAGGATGCGCGTTGCGGACATGCGGACGCCTTCCGCCCCGTCGAGGCTGACGCCCGCCCATGTTCCGGGGCGTGCCGAGGTGCTGTTGGGGACGAGAAATACCGGAGCGTCCTGCGTGCCGTGGGTGGCGAGGGTGCCGCGCACGGTGAGGCCCGTGTCCGGGGCGAAGCGCACCAGTGCGCCGGGGCCGATGTGTAGGGCGGCTCCCTTTTCCACGACGAGGGGGGCCGTGACGCTGTAGGGGCCGCGCTCCGCAGGCAGGAACAGCAGGCCGGAGACGCTACCGCCGAGGTCCGGCGAGGTCGCCGCCGCGTCGATGATGCCGGGCTGCGGTTCGGGGATGGTGCGCACTGGAGGGCTGTAGCCGCTAACGTTTCCGGCGGAGTCCACGGCGCGCACGCGCAGAAACGCGGGGACGAAGTCGGCGAGGCCCCGGATCACGGCGGTCGTATCCGTAACGCTGGCCACGGGTTCGAAGCCGGTTTGTCCCTGTCTGCTGGCCCAGACCTCGTAGGAGGCGGTGTCCGTGGAGTTCGACGCCGCCCAGCGCAGGGACGCGCCCTGCGGCAGCGGCTCGGCGTGGAGGTCCTGCGGGGGCTGCGGCGCTGCGGTATCGACGGCCACGCGCATGGCGGCCACGGCCACGGCCTGCGCGCCGCGCGCGTCGAGCAGGTAGCCCCGCGCGGTGACGCCGCGCGTTTCGATGCCGGAATCGGGGAGCCAGACGCCTTCGTAGATTTCCAGTGCGTCGATGTGTTCGAGGGCGTCCGCCAGCAGTTCCGGCGTCGGCTCCATGTCTGCGGCGCGTTGCCTGTCGCGCACGGCGCTTAGGAGTTGTCCACGCAAAATCTGCCGCTGCGTCGCGGGGACGGGATGCATGGGGATGGAGGCCTGTAGGCTGCCGAGGCTCGCGTAGGCGCTGCATTTCGGTTCGCCAACCAGCCGAAAGGTGATCGGCTCGCCGTCGCGGAAGGTGTGTTCCGCACCGGGGACGGCGAACAGCTCAATGTCCGGCGGGCGGGAGCGCACGGCCAGCGGGGATTCCGGCACGGCGATGGTGGCCACCATTTCGCGGAACAGTTCGTCCGTTTCGCGCAGAAGCTGCACCCCGCGCAGGTTCCATAGCGAGGAGAATGCCCCCATCACCAGTCCCACGGGGGAGATGGAGACGCCGCCGCCGAACTCGCGGCTGACGTGGCTGGCCTGCCACAGCAGTTTGCCGTCGGACAGGCGGACCATGCGGGCCGTGCAGCCCACAGAGACCTGCGAGACGAGGCCCGCGTAGGCACGGTCGAAGTGCGTGACCTCGCCGGTGACCACCGCGTCCACGCCGAGTGCCGCCCCGATTCTGCGGGGGGACTGCTCCAGCGCGGTCAGGATTTCGTCATCCGATGTGAAGCCCGCGTTGGCGAGGCGTTCGTCCACCTCGTGCAGTTCGGCGTCGCGGTAGGGGAGCGCGGCGAGGTGCCGATACATGCCCTGACGCACTACCACGCGCGGGTCGTCCTCGCGGGGGAGGGTATCCCACGCGCCGCCGCCGCCCGAGAACGGCAGCACCGCCACGGAGCGCGGCGGAGACTGGAGCATGGCGTTTGTGTTCTCGTATTCGCCGTTGAAGATCGTGAACGGCGTGTCCGTGATCGGCCCGGCCGAGCGCTCAACGTGGCGCTTGCCGCCGCAGGAGCACAGAACTGCGACAGCGAAAAGGGCAAGGACGATGCACAGTGGCGTGCGGGAAAGGGGCATTGGTGCGTTCTCCGTGTTGTCCGGACGCTCTGGCGTGATTCGCGTGCGTGTGGATGAATGCAAGATTCGTCCCTGAATGGCTGGAAGTATGCCATGACAGGGGGCTGTGGCGCAATGCGCGTTCGCGTGCGGTGTCGAAGCGTGGGAAAGACGACGGTGTGGCGGAAAATGCGAGGCGTGCCAGCGCTGCGGGAGGTTTCGCCGAAGAAAAGAGTGGGATGCAAACGACGGCGGCCCGGTCGGAATGTCCGGCCGGGCCGCTGATTCATGCGGTGAGTTCGCGCACGAGGTCGAGGTAGGGTTCTATGCCCGCCTCTACGTCAGTGGGCCACTGGAAGGGGCCGGGGCGTTCCTCGGCGCTTGTGGCTTCAAGCATGGCCGCGAGGGTGTGCGCGTCGGCGGAGTCGGCCAGTACGTGGCGCTCGGGCAGGAAGTGGCTGGAGCCGTTGTCGCGGGTGGAGATGACCCGCGTGCCGCTGGCCAGCGCTTCGAGCACGGCGTTGGAGCACGTATCGTAGAACGAGGGCAGGCAGAAGATGTCGCTTGCGCGGTACAACGACGGCATGTCGTCCACGCGGCCGAGGTGGGTGATGCGCCCTGCAACGCCGAGGTCTTCGGCCAGCCGCCCGAAGCGGCCGGGGTGACGCCCGCCAGCCACGAGCAGCCGGAAGTTCGGCGGCAGCATGGACAACGCCGAGGTCAGCGTGCCGAGGCCCTTGAGCGCGAAATTTGTGCCCGCGAAGGAAATGGCGACGTCGCCGTCGGCGAGGCCGTAGGAGCGGCGCAGGGTGCGGCGTTCGTCTTCGCTTGGCGGCGAGAAGCGTGAGAGGTCCGGCTTGTTGTAGATGACGCGCAGATCGCGCTGGGCCAGCCACGGGTGGGCCTCCAGTAGCCAGTCCCGCACGCGGTGGGACACCGTGACGCAGACGCGCTGGTTGGCGAGCGACGTTTCCTCCAGCGAGCGGATGAGCATGTTGGCCGGGGACAGTCGTCTGCGGGTCATCTTCCAAGTACGCGGAAGGCCCGGTGCCCACGCCCGCTGCGACAGCCGCCAGAATACGGACAGCGGGCCACCGCTCATGCGCAGCACGTCCTGCGCGATGGTCTTGCCCATGGAAAAGCTGAGGTCGTAGCCGCCGCGTTTGCGTGCGCGTTCGGCCGCATAGGCGTACCATGCGATCTTGCAGGCGCGCGTCAGTGGCGGACGGCCCACGATGACCGGGCGTACGCCCTCGGGAGCGGGCGTCTCCTGCCGTGCGCAGATGAATTCTACATCGTGCCCGGCTGTGGCCAGCGCCGTGGCCAGCCGCAGGGAAAAGCCCTCGGCGCCGCCGTAGGTGGAGAGCTTGGGCAGCATGATGGCGATGCGCGCGCTCACGATTCGCCTCCGTACACGGCCAGCGTGCGTTCGAGGAAATCGCGGCCCGAGAGGGTGGCGATGCGTTCGGCCTGCCGAGCGGCGATGCGCGAAAGGAAGTCCGCGTCCGTGGCCGTGCGGGTGAGCATGGCCGCCAGCGCGGGCACGTCTGCGGGCGGGAACATGGCTTCGTCGTCAAGGAGGTCCGGCATGACACCAACGGTGGTGCCGACGAGGGGCACGCCGCAGGACATGAACTCCAGCGCCGCGCGGGCGATGGTCTCGGACCACTTGGAGGCGACCACGCCCACGTCGCAGGCCGAGATGCAGGCGGCCACGTCGGGGCATTTGCCGGTGATGACGGTGATGTCGTCCACCTCGGCATGGCCGATCCATCCGCGAACCTCGGCCTCGCTGGTCGCGGTCTCGAAGCCGATGAGCATGAGCCGCAGATGTTGTGCGCCTGCCTTGCGTGCGGCGGCCACGGCCTCGATAAGCTCGCGCTGTCCCTTGACCTCGTCGAAGCGGCCGAGCAGGCCGATGACGTGGTGCGAATTGTCGAATCCGTACCTGTCGCGCACGGTCATGCGCCCTTTCTGCGTGAAGGCGAAGACGTCGCGGTCCACGCCGCCGAGGATGAGGTGCAGGCGCTTTTCGGGGATGCCGAAGGTATTCAGGAAATGCCGATGCATGACGGAGTTTGTGGACACGACGGCGTCGGCGCAGGTGGCGTGCAGCCAGCGGTTGGGCATGTTGTTGCGCGGCAGGCGCTGGTCGCCACGGGTTCGTACGAGGCGGAAGCGGCTGCTCAGCGTGCGCAGGAGGCCCCACAGCACGAAGGATTCGCCACGGTGGCAGTTGACCACGTCCGGCCGGAACTCGTCGACAAGGCGCGAGATGTCGCGCATCAGGCGGGTGATGGTCAGCGGGTTGGCGGTGTTGAGCGGCATGGTCCGCACGGGTAGGCCCCATGCGAGGGCCTTGGCGTGGGTTTCCGTGCCGTCGAGGGCGAGGACGAGAACCTCGTGCCCCGCGTCCATCAGTAGTCGGCTGAGGAACAGGGCGTACCATGAGGTGGCGTTGAACCACCGGACATTGACCACTTGAATGATGCGCATGTGGCCTAGTACGGATATTGCATATAAATTGCAAGAGGCTGGATGCACCCCGCCGGAGCGTCAGAGCTTCGACGCCCCGGCGGATGATGGATTGCGCGGGCCTTCCGAAGGCGCGGCAATTGGCCCTAGCGGACGCAATCTTCCGTTTTTTTGACTGCTTCGGACTTGATGCGGTCCAGAAGTTCGGCCAACGTGGTCTTGACGTTTTCGCGGAAGTCGCCCGCCACGATGATGAACAGGAGGTCGTCCCCGGGCTTGAGGCAGCCGGAGCGGCCCTCTGCGAGGCACTTCCAGATGCCGGGGCGCTGTTCGTACTCGGCGCACAGGGCGTCGATCATTGCCTGATCGGCCTGCACGGTGACGCCGGTGACCTCCGCGCCGTCGGCGCGGGAGGTGGCGCGAACGACGCCATTGTGGCACAACAGCATTCCGACGTTTTTGGCGAATTCGGGGTCCTTCTTCAGTTCGGCGATGGTCCTGGTGATGTCCATGGTGTGTATCTTGATGGGTTAGAGGTTCTGCGACGTGGCAATGTACAAGTTTTCGCTTCTGCTCAAGGATCAGCCGTCCCTGCACGAATCGCGCATGTCCGCGCCGGGCTATGCGGTGTGGATGGTGTGGTCTGGCGAGCTGTCGAGCGCCATCCCTTCCACCTTCCGCGACTTCGGCGGCATGGAGCTATCCACCTCGCCGAATCAGGCCCTGTGGTTCTTCTTCACGAAGGACGTCTTTTCCGCGTTGGCGCGCTTGCAGGTGTGGGCGAACCTCAATGTTTTGCCGGTCTTCATACAGGTCCTGCCCACGTCGATGCAGGTAGGATTCCAGTTGGAGATGGCCCTGTCAATCCCTTCGGAGCTTTACGCGCAGCAGGCCATGCCGCCGGACGATTTTCAGGTGCTCGTGCATCCGGACCTGCGCACCGTGGTGGAGGGCATACCGGGCATCAGGCTGGAGGCGCTGGAACGCAGCATCACGGGCTTGGCCTCGGCCTCGTGGCGGCAACTGCACGGTGACCCGCGCATGGGCTTCACGTCGAGCCTCGGGTGGTTCTTTATTCTCAAGCCGCTCGGCAATCCGTTGGACAAGGCCTACATGGAGGGCTGGCGGGCCTTTTTCGGTGAGCTTGAGGGCATCATCAAGCGCCTCAAGTTCAAGTATCTGCTTCACGACGATTTCCTGATCTTCGCCATTGAGAACCATTCCTCGCTACGCAAGTGGTGTCTGGAAATTCTGACTTTGCTGCGCAAGGTGAAGGGGAACGAGGACCTCGTCTACTGGCCGAGCGTCATGGCCGCTGTGGACAAGGCCGGTTTCCAGTTCAACGAGGAACTGCCGAAGAAGGTGGGGTTGGACTGGGACAAGATGGTCCCGGATTTTCCGCACATGAGCTACTCCACGGCCTTTTTGCTTGGCGAGCCGTTCAAGATCAAGGACGTCAGCTACAGCTTCGAGCGTAGCCGCCTGTCCGACTGGTGCTACGTGCACCTGGCCGGCGGGGCCGAGGAGGAGATCGGCGGGGCGCTGGCCATGACCATGCCTGTGGGCTTGGTGGCCGGAAAGTCCCACAACTGCTTCTACTGCGGCATGCGCAACCACGCCGAGGCCCAGTGCCCGAGCCGCGCCATCGCCATGCTGGATCCGGAGGTTTGGAAGCTCGTCTCGCACATGAGCCTCAAGGAAATGAACGACGCGCTGGCGCATGCCGGGGCGCAGTTGGGGGAGGCTCCGGAGGAGGCCCTACGGCATCTGCTTGGTGGTAAGGACATGGCAGGGCTGATTACACGGGCTATTTTCGAGATCAACGCGCCATCGCAGTTGCGCCTTTTGCCGCTGGTGTGGCGCAGCATGGGCAAGGAGATGCCGAGGGGCATCGAAAAGCTCATGGCCCCCGAGAACACCATGCAGATGCGGGCACTTAACGCGTTTCTTGCCGGAGAGGTCTCGCAGGCCGAGAAGCTGGCCAAGGAAGGAGCGCTACGCAACCCGCGCGATTTCCAGTTTCGCGGATTGCAGGGCTTCATCGCTCTTGAGCGCGGGGAGTTTGAGCGTGCTGTGGCCTTCTGGAAGGAGGCCGAGCCGCTTGGCGATTCGCCGCTACATTTCGCCTACCACAAGTTTCTTCAGGCCCGCGCTCTTGAGGTGCAGGGACGCTACGACATGGCCATGGGCCTCTACAAGGAGGCCGGGGTGCTGTGCCCGCGCTGGACGGAACTGCGCTACCGGCAGGCCGTGTGCATGATCAAGATGGGCTTTTCCGAGCATGTGGTTGGCCTCGTGGACGACCTCGTGGATGAGGATCCGCATATCTTCAACCGTCTGCTCATCGACCCCGAGGTGGAGCGCGGCTACATGCAGATACTCTCCAACCTCTGGGGGCGTTGGAATCTGGCTCAGCAGGGGGCCAAGGATTCGGTGGTCAAGCTCAAGGAACTCGGCGAGGAATTGGAGGACTGGTTCGGGAAGACCAACGAGTTCAACCGCGAGATGCAGCATCAGGTCGTGCAGCTCATCGAACTGGCGGACGTGGAGAATTTCGTGATCTTCAACCAGATGATCCGCGGGCGTATGCAGCTGGCCCGGCGGCTCAAGACCAAGGTCGCCACCGAGGTTAAGCATCTGGAGCGGGAGGGGCAGAAGTTCCGCGATCGTCTGCGTCGGATCAACGATGAAATCTCGTGGTTTCCCTTTCCGCGAGCGTTGCGCGAGTTCAACAAGGACTTCAACTTCTGCGTGACGAAGCTCAACTGGATACGTCAGCAGCATTTTCAGGTGGCGCGCAATTTCCGCAAGAGCACGGAATTTCTCGAACAGGTCGAGGATAAGCTCAACCGGCTGGCCATCCGGCTGGTGACGCTCAAGATTGTGCGGGATACGACACTCTTCGCGCTGATCCTCGGCAAGGGCTTCATGTGGATCGAGATCATCTGCCTTGGGCTGGCGCTGGTGACGATACCCGTGGCTGTGTACTTCGCCGAGGCCTACGACATGACATGGCTGCGCGAGGCCATTCATGCCCAGCGCTGGGCGTTGCAGAAGGGACTGGTGATCATCCTCTCCGTGGCGGCGCTGGTGCTGGCCGCGCTTCGTACGGCCATCGTGTTCGAGAAAAAGAAGACGGAATTGTTCGAGCGCTCGGAAAAGGCCTGAGCGTCCGCCCCCGGGTGGGGGCGGGACGCATGGCACGCACGGTCACGGCAGAGGTTGTGTCCGTGCGTTCGTTTTTCGTGTCGCCCCGGATAATGGAGGGGAAGCCGCATGCCCCGCCGCCGTGGTGGCGTGGGGCGCTTCCATGGAGTGTTCAAAGACGCAGCCGCCGCAGGATGCCCGGCAGGGTGGTGGGCATCATGCGGCGGCAGGAGGACGGCTACTGTCGCGGGACGAAAAAAAAGGCGGAAGCTTGCGCTCCCGCCTGAAATTCCAAATCGAACAGGTCGATTTAGACGCAGCCGGTGGGCTTGGGCAGGCCTGCCATTTTGCAGGCACCCTTGCCGGGGCCGGAGGGGAAAAGCTCGTAGATGTGCTTCAGCTTGAAGCCGGTCACCTTGGAAAGGATGCGCACCATCGGAGCAATGCCGTTCTTCTTGTAGTAGTCCTGCAGGAAGTCGATCACCTTCTGGTGTTCTTCGGTGAGGTCCTTGATGCCCTCGGACTCCTTAACGTACTCAACCCACTCGGGGGACCAGTCTTCGAAGCGCTGAAGGAAACCGTCTTCATCGATGTCGAAGGCTTTGCCCTGGTAATCAACAGTAGCCATGTTTCGTCCTCCTTAGGATGGTTATGAACGATAACCGTTCCTGCACGCCAATCCGCCATACGGCAGTGGGGCGTGCGCCTATAGTAGGCAGCATTCCGCTGCTCAACTCCATATAATAAGACGACACTCTCGTGTTGAAGACACGGCGGAGTCTACGTCTGCGATATGAATTTTGTCAATGCCTTTCCGCCACAAAATGGGTTGTTCCCTGCGGGCTTGACGACATTGGGCACTTGTTTACCTGTCCCCGAGAATCTCGTCAAGATGCACCCGGGCGAAGTCGAGGCTCTGATCCAGTTTGAGCGCGTTGGCGAGGCAGTGTATGGCTTCGTCCCTGCGTCCGAGGTTCTTGTAGCACATGCCCATGTTCGCGAGGTCCATGGCCGAACCGCTGTCGAGGTCGAGCGCGGCGCGGAAGTCCTCGATGGCGTGCTCGAAGTCCTTGCGCTTGAAGCGGCTGACGCCGCGCAGGTTGAAGTATTCCTTCACCTCGGGGCAGTGGGTAATGGCGCGATCCAGATGCGGCTCTGCAGCCGCGAAGTCGCCGGACTGGGTCAGGGCGTAGGCCTGATAGAACGCCGCCAGCCCCTTGTCGTCCTCGCAGGGTTGCAGGGGTTCCGCGGCCGCGAAGAGGCGTGCCGCGCCGTCGGTGTCGCCCATGCGCAGGCTCGCCAGCGCGCGGAAGAAGGGCAGGAAGTGCGCGCCGGGGTAGACGGCTTCGAGAACCTCAAGGCCCTGTGCCGTTTCGTCCAGCGGGGATTCCTCGGCGAGGATGCGGCCAACGAACAGCCCAAGCGAGGCGTGTTCCGTGCGTTCGCGGAATAGGAAGCCAGGAACGAAGCTGTAGTTGGCGGGGATGCCCAGCGTGGGATGCATGGTGGACACGCTGTAGAGCGTGTAGCCCTGCGCGGAGAGGCCTTCTGTCAGGTTGTGCAGTTCGCGGCCGATGTCGCCAGCGGTGATGCTCGGAAGCGAGGAAAGCGGAGCGACGCTGCCGTCGGTGATGTGCGAGATGGCGTCGAGGCTGGTGTACTTGGGCAGGCCGGAGGCCTCGTAGTTGGCCTCGGTCTCGAAGTCCCCCGCGAGCTGCGCCACTTCGGTCAGGGCGCGGATGGCGGCCTTGGCCGGAGATGCAGCGGTGCCCGCCGTGTAGACGATTTCGCTGGTGTCGGGGAAGGTGGCGGGGTCGTAGGCCAGCGCGGCCACGGTGGGCGCGGGCATGCCGAGGGTCATGTCCTTCAGCCAGAAGCGGATGCCGTTGTCGCGGAAGGCGCGGACCAACTCGGCCAGCACCGGATCGTCCGACGAGTCGGGATCGAGGGTTGGCATGGTCGGCGTCGTGCGGTCGGTCACTGCGCTGACGTGGCGCTCCACCAGTTCCGACGCGCCCTGAAGAATGGATTCCTCGAAGGTGTTGCCCGCGCTAGAGCCATTGAATTCGTTGAGCTTCTTGAACCAGTCGAGGGGAACGTACTCCTCGCGGCCGAGGGTGACGTTGGTGGCGGGGTAGAAGCGCCAGCGCACCAGATCGAGCACCCGCACGGCGTCCTCTTCGGTGATGGTGTCACCGGCGGATTTGATGATCTCGGAAACGGGGATGAGACGGCCGGGCCATTTCGCTTCGGCCTCGGACCATGTGAGCGTCTCGAAATTGGTCTCGTCGTCCCAGAAGGTGAAGAAGCTGTAGCGCTCGGTGAGTTCCATGAGGGCCGAGGCCTCGGCCTGTATGGGGGACGCGCCCTTGCCCATCTGCTTGCGGGTGGGCATGACGCGCCGGGCGGCATCGCCACAGATGCTCATATAGACGGGGATGCCGAGGCGGCCGGTGTCGATGCGGCGGGCTTCGGCGAGGATGTCAGAGCCGAAGCTGGTGAGGCGCTCGCGCACGCGGGCCACGGTTTCCGTCGGAGAGCAGGCCTTGTCCTGCTCTTTCGAATAGGCCTTGGGACAGCTCTTGATCTCGATCATGTCATCCTACCTGCTTGCGCGGTTTGAAGCGATGTATCGTGCACAGGTACTTCTCGCTCTCGCCGTTGTCCAGACTGGCCTTGCAGCCCACGGTGCGCTCGGAGGAAAGGAAATCCTCGTCGACGAGCTTGAAGAAGCGAGTGGATTTGCGGGAGAAGTTCTTGCTGAAGATGACTTCCGCGTGGGGGACGGGCTTGATGTGGGCAAGCATGAATTTCACCAGTCCGCGGTGCAGGCGCTCGATGTAGAGCACCTCGGAGCCGACGATGTAGTCGAAGCGCTTGCCGAGGCGATCAGCCGCGAAATCCGCCTGACGCACGTCCACGCGGTCTTCGAGACCGTTCTTCAGCGCGTTGATGCGCGAGAAGAGCAGCGCGTCGGGGTTGGTGTCGGTGAGCGTGGTACGGAATCCGGTCGCGGCGGCGAACAGGCCGCACACGCCAACGCCGCAACCGATTTCGAGCACTTCGGCATCGGGGCGCGGCGGCAGGACGCACACGAAGTGGGACAGGATCATGCTGGCGGGCCAGACCTTGGCCCAGAAGGGCAGGTCGATGTCGTCGTCCGTATCCGCCTGCGAGATCTTCTCCACATATTCGGTCATGTTCGATATCTGGAGCAGTTCGAGCGTATGGCGGCCCGCACTGAAGGGTTCGAAATGGACCTGATAGCGTTCTCGCGCACAGTCGAGCAGTTCGTCGAGGGGCGCGTCGAGGGAAATGGGAAGGGGAGTGCTCATCTGGCCTCCTGATGGTCAGGCTGGGGCGCATTCCCGGTGCTGGTGGGGACCGCGCCGTTTGGGCAAAAAAAAAGCCGGCCTGAAAGGCCGGCTGGAGTTCGGTGGAGCGGGAGACGGGATTTGAACCCGCGACTTCAACCTTGGCAAGGTTGCACTCTACCACTGAGTTACTCCCGCAAACTATTGGAGGCGGCATCCGGATTTGAACCGGAGAATCGAGGTTTTGCAGACCTCTGCCTTACCACTTGGCTATGCCGCCTCGTTAAACCGAAGAGTTAGGCGTATAGTCCGAGTGAAGACATCTGTCAATGTCATTGCGCTCCGATCCGAAACAACGCCCGACCCCGGTAGAACCTAACCTTTCGGAAACGGTTCCGCAAGAAGCGCGAAAGGTCCGTCGGTCAGGATAAACACCGAAAAACCGGTGTTGGAGTCATAAATTGGAGCGGGAGACGGGATTTGAACCCGCGACTTCAACCTTGGCAAGGTTGCACTCTACCACTGAGTTACTCCCGCTCTTTGAAAGAGCCGCCGTCGCTGCGGTGAAAAGGTGTCTATGCGAACTCGAAGGTCCTGTCAACACGCAAATTTCAAAATCATGAACTTTTTCATGGCTTGGTCCAGACGAGGCTCCTTGTCCCCCGTACGGCCTTGAAGGGGCGTCCGGCGGCGATGTCCGCGAATGCGTGTTGCGTATCGTCCACCACCGCCCCGGCGAGAGTCCTGACGCCCATATCAAATAAAGAAGGGGAGAAGGGGACGCTCGGGCCGAGGAGCATCACGTGGGCGTCCGGCCTGCATAGGGCAAGCAGTCCACCGAGCGAGCCGTTGAGGAGCGTCGTGCCGGTGATGGCCACGAAGTCGGCCTGCGGCAGGACGCCCGCCGCCTTGTCCGCCGGAAGGTCTCCGGGGCGCGGGGCGAGCTCTAGCACGGCGAGGGAGGCGAAGACCTTGCCCTCGCGGTCCATGCGCTCCACGAATGGAAAGTGACCGACCACTACGACATGTTTGCCGCCGCCATGCTCGGCGATGAGTTGCTGGCCGGGCAGTTCGCTGGCTTCCTGCGGCGGCGGGGTGAGCGCGTTGATGGCGGCCAGAGCGAGTGCGCGGGCCTGCGGATGCGCCGCGTCGTCAGCAGGGGCGAGGATGCGTTCGGCGAGTTCGAGAAGGGTCGCGGGTAGCGATGCGGAAGTGGGTTCCGGCTGGCGACCGTGATCGCTGCCGATGCGGGTGGCAATGCCAGCCCGGCCTCCGGCCACGCCCACCATGTGCCCGCCGATGACGGTTTGCGTCACCGGTCCGTCGAGTTCGCGCGATGCGTCGGCGAGGATGCGGGAAAGAATAATGTCATGCATACTTGCGTTCTCCGTGACAGGACGTAATATCACAAGTGCGGACATACGTTTGCAAACCGCTTTTGGCAAGTGCGCAACGCGTGCGCACAGCGGTGGAGCGTCTTGTACGCGTCCGGCTCTTTACTTTTGTTCACGACCTGTTATATGGACTCCTCTTCAATCCCGCACGTTCCGCCACGGAACATCCTGTGGAAAGCCTAGCCCGGAGGGATGACCATGGATCAGAAAGACATCGAGATGTTCCGCACCCGTCTGAACCAGATGCTTGACGATATACTGCGCAAGGGTGAGGAAACCATCGAGGACATGACGGACAGTCCGGAATCCTATGCGGACCCTGCCGACAGGGCCACCGCGGAGTCCGATCGCTCGTTCACGCTGCGTCTGCGGGACCGTGAACGAAAACTCATCAAGAAAATTCAGGCGGCACTTCAGCGCATCGATAACGGCACGTTCGGCGAGTGCGAAAGCTGCGGCGAGGAAATCGGCGTAGCTCGCCTCAAGGCGAGGCCCGTGACGACGCTGTGCATCCACTGCAAGAGCCGTCAGGAAGAAGAGGAACAGGTGCGCGGGGACTAGTCCTTTCGGGGAAGCCCTCGCCGCCGCGCGCGGTGACTGGGCTGCCGCGCGCACGACACCATGGAAGCAAATTTTTTCCGTTGCCTCGCCCGCGAGCTGGGTTCCACCCTCGCTGGCGAACGCATCGAACGTATCTTCAACCCCGCGCCGGGCGTATGGTCCTTCAAGGTCCACTCCGACGCGGGGACTTATCTTGTCGTCAGGTCGTCCCGCAAGGGAGGGCTGGTCTTTCTGGCCGACGAAAAACCCGCCAATCCGGCCGTGCCCACCAATGCGTGCATGTGGCTGCGCAAGCGCCTCGAAGGACGCCGACTGCTCGATCCGTTCGCGGATTGGCAGGGGCGGCGCATCGCGTGGGCGCTGACTCCCGGCGAGGGCGCGTACCTGCTTCTCGACATGGCTGCCGAGCCGCAACTCGTCGATGAACTCCCCTCGGGCTTCGGCGACGAGGCACCATGGCCCGACGCCGGGCAGGTGCTGGACGACGCGCAGGTCTGGCGGACGCATCCGCAGATATCCCCGGCCCTGCGCCGCACGCTCATGACCATGCCGCCCGCTCGGGCGCAGGCCGTGCTTGGCGCGCTGGAGCGCGGCGGTTGCTCACATTTCTTCGTCTACATGTCCGCAGGCGAAACGCCGCGCGGCGGCGAGGCCTTGCCGTGGCGGTTGCCGCCGGAACTCCACGCCGGGCGCACGGAGCATGTCTTCGAGTCCGCACTCGCGGCGGCGCAACTTCTTGGCAGCACCGAACTCTATCCCGAACTGGCCAGACTGGCCGTCGCGGCGGACAACGAACGCCTCCGCGCACAGCGCCGCAAGCTCTCTCGTTCGCTGGACAAGCTGGCGGAGGAGGAGTCGCGCATGCGGCGATTCGTGGCCTGCGGCGGGGATGGCGAGCTCTTGCGTGCGTGGATGTACACGTTTGACAAGAGCGCGAAACGGCCCTACGTGGACCTGCCCGACTTCGAAGGGAACGAGCGCCGCATCGACCTTGATCCACGCCTCTCCCTCTGCGCGAACATGGAACGTCTGTTCCATCTTGCGGCCAAGGGGCGGCGCGGACTAGCCTTTGCTGCAACCCGGCGCGAGGCGTTGCAGGCGGAGCTTGACGCGCTGGATTCTGGCGCGGCGCTGCCGCTTCCCGTAGCGGTCGTGGAGCGTCCGCGTCGCGAGCGACAGCAGGAGCGCACCCGGCCGCAGGGCGTGCAGGTGGGCGTGTTTCGCACATCGGACGGTTTCACCGCGTACCGTGGGCGAAGCGCCAAGGGCAACCACGAGCTGCTTTCGCGGCTCGCCAGCCCCTTCGACCTGTGGTTCCATGCCGCAGGCGGGCCGGGGTCGCATGTCGTGCTCAAGCGCGACTATCCTGAGCAGCCCGTGCCCCGTTCGAGCATTATCGAGGCCGCCGTGCTGGCCGGACTGAAGAGTCACTACACTGGTGCCCCGAGGGCCGAGGTGATGTGCGCGCTGGTCAAGCACGTCCGCAAGAGCAAGGGCCTTGCGCTCGGGCAGGTGGCCGTGGACCGCGTTATCGAGACGATCCTCGTGGACCTTGATCCGCAGGTGCAGGAGCGTCTGACCCTCGCGTGATCGTGCCCGCGTTCGAATTGGACGTGCGGAGGCAAAAAGGGTAACGTGGCGCGGTCTTGTGTTCCAAACATTTGTAAAGATAGGACTTCATGCCGAAGGATAAAAGCGTCGAGAAGGTTCTCGAATTCGAAGATCCCGTGCTTGCGCGCGAACTATTCGGCGCGCAGGACGCCAATCTCGCGGCCGTGGCCGCCAAGAGCGGCGTGCGTGTGGAATCGCGAGGGACCCGCGTGATGCTGCGTGGAGAGGACGCCCAGAGCGTGAGCTTCGCGGCCAATGCGCTCATCCAACTCTACGATCACCTGCGCGCGGGGCACAAGCTCTTCCCGCGCGACGTGGACTGCGCCCTCGGGATTCTGGATCGCAAGCCCTCGGCACAACTGCGCGACGTCTTCGAGAACGAGGTCTTCGCCGTCACCCCGCGAAAGCGCATAAGCCCGCGCACTCTGAACCAGCGCGACTATCTGCAGGCCATTCGCGAGCGTGACCTCATCTTCGGCATCGGCCCCGCTGGCACGGGCAAGACGTATCTTGCCGTGGCCATGGCCGTGAGTAGCTACCTGCGCCGGGAAACCAAGCGCATCGTCCTCACGCGTCCGGCCGTGGAGGCTGGCGAGAAGCTTGGCTTCCTGCCCGGCGATCTGGTCGAGAAGATCAATCCCTATCTGCGTCCGCTCTACGACGCCCTGCACGACCTGCTCGACTACGGCAAGGTGCAGGAAATGATCGAGGAGGGCATCATCGAGATAGCCCCGCTCGCCTTCATGCGCGGACGCACCCTCAACGACGCCTTCATCATCCTTGACGAGGCGCAGAACACTACCCCCGAACAGATGAAGATGTTCCTGACCCGGCTGGGCTTCGGCTCGCGCGCCGTGGTCACCGGCGACGTGACCCAGATTGACCTTCCGGGCGGAATCGAGTCCGGTCTGGTCAATGCTGCCCGCTGCCTCGCCGATGTGGAGGGAATTTCCTTCGTCCGCTTCAACGAAGGCGACGTCATCCGTCATCCCCTCGTGGGAAGGATAGTACAGGCCTATGAACGCCATTATCAGTCTAAGAAAGAAAAAAGCTAGCCAGCGCCCCGCGGTGGGCAAGGTCGCTTCCTCTTCGGGGGAGCGCTCGGTCCTGCCGCGCCTTGCCGTTGCCGGTTCGACGCTGGCCCTGCTTGCATTGCTGCTCGTGCTGCTCGTGTTGAGCGGGCTTGCCGCCGTGGACGCGACCTCCGGGCCGCGCCTGTATCTCGTCGGCGAGATCGCCGATCGCGATGTCGTGGCCGACCGGGAATTCCTCGTGGAGAACGCGGAGGCCACTCGCGCCAAGCGTCGGCAGGCCTCCGCCGCCCAGCCCGTCGTCTTCGACCTCACCCTCGACGGATATGAGACGCTCGAAAAGGGCGTTTATCGCGTTTTCGAGACGCTCAACAGTTCCCCGGCCGCCGAGCTGGAGGACGTGCGCTGGCGCATCGCCGAGGACCTCAACGCCGAAATCGGCACCACGGCCTTCCAGCGCTGGCGGCACGAGGACTTCCAAAACCTCGTCCTCGGGCGCGTTTTGCCGTGGATGAAGAAGTACCTCGAACGCGGCGTGGTGGCGGAATCCGCCGCCCTGTCGCGCTACGATTCCGGCATCATGGTCCGTGACGCCGCTGGTGGCATGGAGACCCTGCGCACCGATCCCGCCGAAATCGCCGACCTCGCGCGCCTGCGCCGCGACCTCGCCGCGTTCCTCAAGACGGAACTCAAGAAGTCGCTCGTGGTTCGGCGCGACATCTGGACCCTTATCGGTCCGCTGGTCGGCCCGAGCCTCGCCCTCGATCCGCAGGAAACCGCGGTCCGCAAGCGTAGCGTCATGGAGACCATCGAACCGGTGTATTTCCATGTGCGCGAAGGTGAGGTCATCGTCCGACAGGGCGAGGCCGTGAGCGAGGAACAGCATTTGAAGCTCAAGGCCATGGCCTCCTCGGTTGCGGAAACCTATGGTTTCGGACGCGCAATAGGCATTTTCGTGCTGGCTTCCGTGCTGGTGATGGGGCTGGTGATGTCCACCCGTTCCGGGCTGTGCACGGCGCTTCGCGGACGTGATCTCGCGCTTGTGGCGATGGTTGTGCTGCTGTTCGGCTGTCTGGCGAAGTTCCTTTCGCTGTTCGAGGGGCCGCTGGCCTTCTCCGCCGGGGCGTGGACGCGCGACCTGTTGCCCTACGCTCTGCCGCTGGCCGGGGCCACGGGCGTGCTGGCGCTGTTCTTCCCCTATGCGCTGTGCTTCTACGTCTCGCTCATTCTGGCCTTCATGTGCACGTGGATGTTCGGGGGCGGACTGCCCCTGTTCGTGTTCTATTTCGCCGGGGGCATGTTCCAGACCTTCCTCATCAAGCAGACGCACACGCGCTACGAGCTGTTGCGCAGTGTGCTGCCGCTGCTTGGCGGGCTGTTCATGGCGTGGTCCGGCGTGGCTATTGTGGAGTTGCGGGGCCTGCCCGCCATGGCCATGGGCGCGGTCTATGTGCTGGCCGGTGGCGTTGTCTCGTTGCTTTTGGTGCTGGCCCTGTCGCCCATCGTGGAGTTCCTCATCGGCTACACGTCGCGCTTCAAGCTCATGGAGCTGATGAATCTCGAACAGCCGCTTCTGCAGGAACTCATGGTCGCCGCTCCGGGCACGTATCATCATTCCCTCGTCGTTTCGAACATGGTGGAGGCCGGTGCTCGGGCCATTGGCGCGAATCCGTTGCTGGCCAAGGTCGCGGCGCTGTACCACGACATCGGAAAGATCACCAAGCCGCAGTACTTCATCGAGAATCAGCTTGCCCGCGAGAAGAACAAGCACGACAAGCTGACGCCCTCCATGAGCGCGCTCATTCTCATCTCCCACGTCAAGAAGGGCGTGGAGCTGGCGCACGCGCACAAGCTCGGCGTCGAGATCGCGGACATCATCCAGCAGCATCACGGCACCACGCTCATTTCCTTCTTCTACCACAAGGCCAAGGAACAGGCCGAGGCCCGTGGCGAGGAGGACGTGCGCGAGGAGGAATTCCGCTATCCCGGTCCCAAGCCGCAGACCAAGGAGGCCGGTCTCATCCTGCTGGCCGACGCCATTGAGGCGTCTAGCCGCACGCTGACCGATCCCACGCCGTCGCGCATCAAGGGCCATATCGAGTCGGTCATCAAGCGCATCTTCTCCGATGGGCAGCTTGACGAGTCCGAACTCACGCTGAAGGATCTGCATCGCATCAGCGAGATATTCCACCGCATCCTGACGGGTATCTTCCATCAGCGCATCGAGTACCCGGCCGGAGCGCAGCCGCGCATAGACGGTCAGGCTCCCCGCGCCGATGCCGCGCCCGCCGAGGCCGCCCCTCGCGAACGCGAGGAGGAGCGCCCCCGCACGGAACGCTCCGAACGCTCTGGCGATTGTGAGCGCGTGGTGGATATGTCCGGCCATATGACGCCCGGCCGTGACGGCGATGCGACAACGCAACTCAAATTCAACAAGACGAGGGCAGGCGGAGCATGATCGCCGAAGAACTCTTCGAGCAGGGACGCATAGTCCTTGATACTCACGCGGCGCTGAATCCCACGTTGCCGCTTTCTCCGCGCGGGCTTCTGCCCGTGGTGCGCCTCGTGCTTGCCGTGCTCGGCATGCCCGAGGCGGAGGTGGAGATCATCGTGGTCGACGACGCCAACATGGCGCACTACCATCACGACTTCAAGGGACGCACCGGTCCCACCAACGTGCTGTCCTTCCCGGACGAGGACCCCGAGCGCCCGAACTACATCGGTCAGGTGGTGCTTTCCGCGGATACGCTGGCCCGCGAGGCCGTGCTGTATGGGCAGATTGGTGTGGAGCATCTGGCGCGGCTTCTGGCGCATGCCTTCCTGCATCTGGCGGGCTATCCCCATGGTGAGGAGATGGAGGCGCTGACCGAGGCCGCCGTTGACGCCGTGGCCATGTCCCTCGACGCTGACGACGACTGAACGCGAAGCGCATGATCGCAACATGGAGCGGCACCGGCGGGGCATCCCGTCGGTGCCGCTTTTTCGTGAAGTGGGGCAGGGCGTGGCTGTGGGGGGGGGGCTGGGGGCGTTGGCACCGGTGTGGCGCAAACGGGACGGCGTAATCCCTTGGTCCGCCAGTCCGCGCCGTGGGCCGATTCCCCCTTGTCGCACTTTACAATGGTTCGTGTTCGGCGTTAAATGACCGTTTCTTCTTTGTCTGGCACTGAATGGAACCGATTATCTGACAGGGGAACGCCATGCCCAAGAGTTTTCTGAGCATTCTCGATCTCGATCGGAATGAGGCCCATGCCCTCGTGCGCCGTGCGCACGAAATGAAGCGTACGGACTACCGCAGCGACCTGCTGGCGGGTAAGACCGTGGTCATGATCTTCGAAAAGGCCTCGACTCGTACGCGAGTCAGCTTCGAGGTGGGAATCCGACATCTGGGCGGAACTCCGCTCCTCATGACCCCTGCGGAATCCCAGCTTGGCCGCAACGAACCCCTGCGCGATACCGCGCGCGTCCTGTCTCGCTACTGCGTTGGACTGGTTGTGCGCACATTCGGGCAGGAAAAGCTTGATGAACTGGTGAAGTGGGGCAGTGTTCCCGTGGTCAACGCGTTGACCAACGAGTTCCACCCCTGTCAGGTCATGAGCGACATGCTCTCCATGTACGAGCGCACCCCGGACTTTGAAGGCCTCAAGGTGGCCTGGGTGGGCGACGGCAACAACATGGCCCATTCATACATGAATGCGGCCGTGCATTTTCCCTTCGAGCTGGTTATCGCCGCGCCCGAAGGATACGATCCCGACCCGGCCATCCTCGACAACGCACGGCGTCTGGGCGCACGCGTCAGCGTCACCCGTGACCCGCGCGAGGCCTGCCGGGGCGCGCACTACGTCAATACGGACGTGTGGGCCTCCATGGGACAGGAGCAGGAGCAGAAGAAGCGCGAAAAGGCCTTCGCCGATTTTCAGGTGAACGACGAGCTGATGGCGCTCGCCGCGCCAGACGCCAAGTTCCTGCACTGCCTGCCCGCCCACAGGGGCGAGGAGGTTTCCGAGTCCGTCCTCGAGGGGCCGCAGTCGATCATCTTCGATCAGGCCGAGAACCGTCTGCACATGCAGAAGGCCATCCTCGAATGGGTTTTCACCGCCTAGCATTTTAATCAGAGGAACCAATGAGCAAAGACATCAAGAAAGTCGTCCTGGCCTACTCCGGTGGCCTCGACACCTCGGTCATCCTTGCATGGATCAAGGAAACCTACGACTGTGAGGTCGTGACCCTCACCGCCGACCTCGGTCAGGGCGAGGAACTTGACGGCATCGAGGAGAAGGCCCTCTCCACCGGAGCCGTCAAGGCCTACGTCGAGGACCTGCAGGAAGAGTTCGCCCGCGATTTCATCTTCCCCATGTTCCGCGCTGGTGCCATCTACGAGGGCCGCTACATGCTCGGCACCTCCATAGCCCGTCCGCTCATCGCCAAGCGCCTCGTGGATATCGCTGTGGCCGAGGGCGCGCAGGCCGTGGCCCATGGCGCCACCGGCAAGGGCAACGATCAGGTGCGCTTCGAGCTGTCCGTGACCGCTCTCGCCCCCGGTCTGCGTACCATCGCCCCCTGGCGCGAGTGGGACCTCAAGTCCCGCACCGACTGCATCAATTTTGCTAAGTCCCACGGCATTCAGACTCCCATGAGCCATGCCAAGCCCTATAGCTGTGACCGCAACCTTCTGCATTGCAGCTTCGAGGGCGGCGAGCTTGAGGAGCCGTGGAACGAGCCCGGTCCCCAGTCCTACGCCATGTGCGTGCCCGTGGAGCAGGCTCCCGACGCCGCCGAGATCATCACCATCGACTTCGAAAAGGGTGACGCCGTCGCCATCAATGGCGAGAAGCTCACCCCCGCAGGCATCATGCTCAAGCTCAACGAGCTTGGCGGCAAGCACGGCATTGGCCGCGTGGACATGGTCGAGAACCGCTTCGTGGGCATGAAGTCCCGTGGCGTGTACGAGACCCCCGGCGGTGCCATTCTCTTTGCCGCCCATCGCGACCTCGAAGGCATCACCATGGACCGCGAGCTGATGTCCCTGCGCGATTCCCTGATCCCCCGCTACGCGGGCATGATCTACAACGGCTTCTGGTACGCCCCCGAGCGCGAGGCCATTCAGGCCTTCATCGATAAGTCTCAGGAGCACGTCACCGGCACCGTGCGCATCAAGCTCTACAAGGGACAGGTCATTCCCCTTGGTCGCCGTTCCCCCTTCTCCCTCTACGATTCGGCTCTGGCCACCTTCGAGGAGGACGAAGTCTACAATCAGGCCGACGCCGCCGGCTTCATCAGGCTTCAGGGCCTGCGTCTGCGCGGCTTCGCCAAGCGCTAGGAGCGGATCATGGCCGAAACCAAGATGTGGGGCGGCAGGTTCGCCGCGCGCACGGCGGGTTCCGTCGAGGAATACACCGCTTCTGAGCACTATGACCGCGCCCTCCACGCAGAGGACATTCGCGGCTCCATCGCGCATGCGCACATGATGGCCGGGTGCGGCGTCCTCACCGACGCCGAGGCCGCCGCCATCGTCGCAGGACTCGAACAGGTGCGCGAGGAGATCGAGAACGGCAGCTTCCAGTGGAAGCGCGAGCTCGAAGACGTGCACATGAACATCGAGGCCCGTCTGACCGAGATCATCGGTCCGCTGGGCGGAAAGCTGCACACCGGTCGTAGCCGCAACGATCAGGTTGCCCTCGACTTCAGACTGCACGTCACCCGTCGTCTGAACGAGTGGCGCGGCCTGCTGGCGCACCTCGTCGAGTCCCTGCAGCGCAAGGCCGACGAGCACCGAGCCACCATTCTGCCCGGTTGCACGCACATGCAGCCCGCACAGCCCGTGAGCCTTGCGCATCACCTGTTGGCCTATGCCTGCATGTTCATGCGTGACAGCGACCGTGCCGCGGACTGCGCGCGCCGTTCGGCCGTTTCGCCGCTTGGTGCCGCTGCGCTGGCTGGAACCACCTATCCCTTCAACCCGGCCGCCGTGGCCGAGGAGCTGGGCATGGGCGGCGTGTTCGCCAACTCCATGGACGCCGTGTCCGACCGCGACTTCGTCATCGAGGCCGTGTTCACCGGTTCCATGGTTATGGCGCACCTTTCCCGGCTGTGCGAGGAGATCATCATCTGGTCCAATCCGGCCTTCGGTTTCGTGAAGCTCCCCGACGCGTTCGCCACTGGTTCGAGCATCATGCCCCAGAAGAAGAACCCGGACGTGGCTGAGCTGATGCGCGGTAAGACCGGACGAGTCTACGGTTCCCTGACCACCCTGATGACCCTGATCAAGGGCCTGCCGCTGGCCTACAACCGCGACATGCAGGAGGACAAGGAACCCTTCTTTGACGCCGATCGCACCGTGCGTGCGTCCGTGGCCATCATGGCCGACATGATGGACGCCCTCGGCTTCGACGTCGAACGCATGCGTGCCGCCTGCGCTCGCGGGTTCCTTAACGCTACGGAACTGGCCGACTACCTCGCGTCCAAGGGCATGCCCTTCCGCGAGGCGCACCACGTCACCGGTGCAGCCGTGGGCTTCGCCGAACGGCAGGGACGTGGACTCGAAGACCTGACCATCGACGAACTGCGTCAGTTCTCCGAACTCATCGACGAGGACGTCTACGAGGCCCTCGCCTACGAGACCGCCGTCGCCCGCCGTGAAACCACTGGCGGAACCGGTCCCGGCTCCGTCTCCAGACAGATCGACGCCATCCGCGCATGGCTCGACGCCGAACGCGCCGAGCACTAGCACCAGCGGATTGCCATAATGCATTGATGGAAGGCCCCGGCGAAAGCCGGGGCCTTCCTGCGTTCTGCACGATGTGTTGCCAACGCAGAGCGAGCTAGACCCGCTGCGCGGAGCGTCGCCTCCGGCGGCCGGGCTCTGCCCGGACCCGGTCAAGGGGGTGACCCCCTTGACAATCCTCACTAGGGTTTCGTCGCGCTAAGCCGTACGGTTTGCCAAGGGCAGACGGCCCATCGCATGTCGGGGGTCCAGGGGGCCAGCGGCCCCTTGGCCGGCGGAGCCTGCGTCTTGCATGCGGCAGGGAACGATACGGTAGGGTGCGGCGCTGGCCCGCTGCGCGAAGCGTCGCCTCCGGCGGCCGGGCTCTGCCCGGACCCGCTCAAGGGCCGTGGGCCCTTGAGAATCCCAATTAGGGGGAGCGTCGCGCAAAGCCGTACGTTTTGCCGAGGGCAGGCGGCCCATCGCAAATCGGGGTTCCAAGGGGCCAGCGGCCCCTTGGCCGGCGGAGCCTACGTCTTGCATGCGGCAGGGAACGATACGGTGGGGTGCGGCGCTGGGGATTGCACTTGTGCAAGAGAAGGTGAAGTAGCGTTTTTTCGCTTCGGGTCGGGATAAAATAGCCAAAATAAAAAGGGTGTTGATTAATGCATGTTGAGGCTCTATGGTTTCTTTCATGGTGAAAGAGTTTTTCAACTCAACATCGGAGTGTACCCATGGAGCGTAAGGATGTATTGTCTGGCCCCGGGATCGGTAGAGAGTTCCTTTCGAGATACGCAGGCTACCGTCCCATGGTGAAACTGCTGATGACGCATGGAAAGATTCGTACCACCGAGGAAAAGGCGGCGCATTTGCGTTTCGTTGTTGATCGGCTTGTCTCGCTGGCGGTGGAGAACAGTGACGCGTCGCGCCGGCAGGCCTACAGGTTCTTGAACGACAACAGGATACTGATGCGTCTGTTCGACACGATTGGCCCGTGCTGCAGCGAGGAGGGCGGATCCTACGTTCGCCTCAATCCCATCGGCGGCAGCGGCTCCGCATCGACGATGACGATGGTCGAACTGCCTACCATTGTGAAGTAGCCAAAGAGTGAACGAAAAAACGCCCCGCGGGCCAGTGGCCTGCGGGGCGTTTGATGTGTGTCGGAAATGGATAAAACCGGAGAGAGGGGGAAAGGCGTCCTGCGTGAGGATGCCTTTCCCCCTTTCTCCGGCCAATCGGACGAAGTGAGCGAAGCGCTCTAGCGGGGGCGGAAGGTGATGCGGCCGCGGGAGAGGTCGTAGGGAGAAAGTTCGACGGTGACCTTGTCGCCGGGGAGCACGCGGATGCGGAACTTGCGCATTTTGCCGGAGATGTGCGCGAGCACCTCGTGGCCGTTTTCCAGCTTTACGCGGAAAGTGGCGTTGGGCAGGGCTTCTTCGACGACGCCCTGTACTTCGATTGCATCTTCCTTGGGCATAGAACCTCCGAGTTTTGATATTCATGAGCCAGCCGCTGTGGGCGGGCTTCGATTCGGCTTTTTATGGTCAATCGGCCTGATATGGCCCGAAAGCGCCTACATCATGGACGCTCGCGCGTCAAGTTCCGGACCCCGTTGCGTCGTGTTTGCAGGGGGTTGCGCACAGCGCTAGCGGGAGCGGTCCAATGAAAATATCAGGTATGCCGGATTGCTACAAGAAGCGGATAAAAATTGCGGGGAAAAGTGGCGGAGGGACACAGGAGTCGAACCTGCCAATCGTTTCTCAACGATCCTACGGGTTTGAAGCCCGCGCCCATCACCGGATGAGACGTCCCTCCGTGGAAGCAAGTGGTGAGGTATCAGTTTTGCGGCCGGTATTCAAGGGCCGAAGGGGTGCCACGTTTACGTCGGCGTGTTTTTCTGAGTTGGGCGCAGGAGGAAAGGTGCTTCTGTCGGAATGTGTGCGTTTTGGCGTTGTGTGCGTAGAACATTGCGGAATGAAACATCTTTTGATGGCGGCGAGTGCGTGGACAGCGTCTGCTGCGTATGGTAATTTTTTAAGGTTCACGGCGCGGGCATGACGCGAAAAAAGGAAAAATAATGGGTTCGCCCATTGCCTGCCATAGATTCAGTTCTTATACTGCCGAACAACCTGCAAATCAGCGCATGCGCGCCAATCCCATAGAGGAGTTCCGACTTGAACAACTTCGCCAAGAACCTCTTTTTATGGGCGGCCATCTCCCTGGTCATGGTCGTCCTCTTCAACCTGTTCAACCAGCCCCCCGCCCCGCAGCTGAAGTTCAGCTATACCGAGCTGCTGGAGCGCGTGGACAAGGGCGATGTGGTGGAAGTGAAGATCCAGGGCCAGCGCATCACCGGTTCCGTGGTCGACGGGCAACGCTTCGTGAGCTTTGCGCCGGACGACCCCAGCCTCGTGCGCCATCTGCTGGACAGAAAGGTTCAGGTCACCGCGGAGCCGGATGAGGATTCGCCGTGGTACATGACGCTGTTCATCTCGTGGTTCCCCATGCTGCTCCTCATTGGCGTATGGATATTCTTCATGCGGCAGATGCAGTCCGGCGGGGGGAAGGCCATGAGCTTTGGCCGTTCGCGCGCCAAGATGATCACCCAGGATCAGAGCAAGGTCACCTTTGATGACGTTGCTGGCGTGGACGAGGCCAAGGAGGAACTCTCCGAAATCGTCGAGTTCCTGTCCAACCCCAAGAAATTCACCCGCCTTGGCGGTCGCATTCCCAAGGGTGTGCTGCTCGTCGGCCCTCCCGGAACCGGTAAGACCCTTCTGGCCCGTGCAGTCGCCGGTGAGGCCGGAGTGCCGTTCTTCTCGATCTCTGGTTCGGACTTCGTCGAGATGTTCGTGGGCGTCGGCGCATCCCGTGTGCGTGACCTGTTCATTCAGGGCAAGAAGAACGCTCCCTGCCTGATCTTCATCGACGAAATCGACGCGGTGGGCCGTCAGCGCGGAGCCGGTCTTGGCGGCGGTCATGACGAGCGCGAGCAGACCCTGAACCAGTTGCTGGTCGAGATGGACGGTTTCGAGTCCAACGAGGGTGTCATCCTCATCGCGGCCACCAACCGGCCCGACGTGCTCGATCCGGCGCTGCTGCGTCCCGGTCGTTTCGACCGTCAGGTCGTGGTGCCCACGCCCGACGTTCGCGGCCGCGCGCGCATCCTCGAAGTGCATTCGCGCCGTACGCCGCTTGGCCCCGATGTGGACATCATGAGCATCGCGCGCGGTACGCCCGGATTCTCCGGTGCGGACCTCGAAAACCTCGTCAACGAAGCTGCCCTGCAGGCCGCCAAGCTCGGCCGTGATCAGGTCCTCATGGACGACTTCGAGACCGCCAAGGATAAGGTGCTCATGGGCAAGGAGCGCAGAAGCGTCATCATTTCCGAGGACGAGAAGCGCACCACCGCCTATCACGAGGCCGGTCATGCCCTTGTGGCCAAGATGATTCCCGGCACCGATCCGGTGCATAAGGTGTCCATCATTCCCCGTGGCATGGCGCTTGGCGTGACCCAGCAGTTGCCCGTGGACGACAGGCACAACTATTCCCTGAAGTTCCTTGAGGGCACGCTGGCCGTGCTGCTCGGCGGACGACTGGCCGAGGAGATCATTTTCGACCAGCGCACCACCGGAGCATCCAACGACATCGAGCGCGCCACGGACATGGCCCGCAAGATGGTCACCCAGTGGGGCATGAGCGAAGCCATTGGTCCGCTCGCCCTCGCCGAGAAGGACGATTCCGTGTTCCTGGGCCGTGAGATGATCCGGCATAAGAACCACAGCGAAGAGACCGCACGCCTCGTGGACGCCGAAATCCGGCGCATCATCGAGGAGGCCCACCTTCGCGGCAAGACGATTCTGGAAGAGAACATCGAGGCCCTGCACTCCATCGCCGCTGCCCTGCTCGAAAGAGAGACCATTTCGGGCGAGGACATCGACAAGCTCATCAAGGGCGAAGCCCTGCCTCCCATGGAGAATGGCGTGAACGGATCGCGGCGCAGCTTTGGCGCTGCCGCTCCGGCCGCTCCCGACGCGCAGGTCGAAGCCGAGGGTGCCGCTGTGGCCACGGCTGACGAGGCGACTTCCGGCGAGGCCGACCAGCAGGGCCTGTTCAAAAAAATGATGAACGATGAAGTGCCTCTCCGAAAGGCACAGGAGGGTGATGAATTCACCCTCGAACCCGGCGACGCGGAGGAGCATCCCACCGCGCCGGGGAAGGAAGGGAAGGACAACTAGAATGCATGGACTTGTTCACTGGAACGTTTCAGGGGGGAGGGTCCTTGGCCCCGCCCCCTTTTTCGTTGTCGGCATCGTCAACGTCACGCCCGACTCGTTTTATGACGGCGGCGCGCATGCCACGCCCGAGGCGGGTGTCGCGCACGGCCTGAAGCTGATCGAGGACGGCGCGCACATTCTCGACGTCGGCGGCGAATCCACCCGCCCCACGGCGGAACGCGTGGGCACCGGCGAAGAGCTTCGCCGCGTTGTGCCCGTGGTGCGCGAGCTGGCGCGGCATATCCGCGAGAAGGAACTCGACACCGTCGTTTCCGTGGATACCTACAAGGCTGCGACGGCCGCCGCCGCGCTCGAAGCTGGCGCCGTGATCGTCAACGACGTTTCCGGATGCCGTTACGATCCCGAACTGATCGACGTGCTGGCCCAGTATCAGCCCGGCTATGTGCTCATGCACTGCCAGGGCGTGCCCGGCAGCATGCAGAACGAGCCGTCCTATGTGGACGTCGTCGATGAGATCATGGACTTCTTCGACCAGCGCCTGCGCACGCTCACCCGTGCCGGTGTGCCCGAGGAAAACATCGTCCTCGATCCGGGCGTCGGCTTCGGCAAGACACTTGAGCACAATCTCGAAATTTTGCGCAATATCGAGATATTCGGCCGCTTTGGCCTGCCCGTGTATGTGGGCCTGTCCAACAAGTCCCTGTGGGGCGCGCTGCTTGGGCTGGAGACGGACCAGCGGCAGAACGCCACGCAGGTGGGCACGGCGCTTTTGGCGTCGCGCGGCGTGCAGATCCATAGGGTGCACGAGGTCGCCATGACCGTGCAGACGATGCGGATCGTGCAGGCCATTGACCGGCGTTCCGTACGCGGTCGGCTCGGAGTGGAGTAGGCCATATGCCGAGTCTTGGCGGGTTCAGCATCTCATGGCTTGAAATGGCCGACATCGCGGTCGTCGCGGTGATCTTCTACAGGCTGATCCTGCTCATCAAGGGCACTCGTGCCCTGTCGGTCTTTACCGGGCTCGTCCTTCTGCTGCTCATCTACTACTTTTCGGGCGAGCTCGGGCTGACCACCCTGCATTGGCTCCTTGCCAAGTTTCTCGATTCCATCTTCCTGGTGGTCATTATTCTCTTTCAGCGCGACATCAGAAACGCCCTGTCCCAGTTCGGGGCAGGGCGTCTCTGGCGCAGGGCTCCCGAGAGCGATCAGGGCTTCAATGTGCTGACCGCGTCGGTCCTGTCCATGGCCGAGAAGCGCATTGGCGCGCTCATCGTCATCGAGAAGAACGTCCCGCTGGGCGATCTCGTGGCGCGCGGTGTGGCCGTCAACGCCGACATGTCCAAGGAACTCTTGATGACCATCTTCCATCCGGACACGCCGCTGCACGACGGAGCTGTCATCGTGCGCAACGGACACGTCATCGCCGCCGGGTGCATCCTGCCGCTGGCGGTGGGGCTGCGCAAGCGCCAGCATTTCGGCACACGCCATCGCGCGGCCATCGGCATCACGCAGGAGACGGACTCCGTGGCGGTGGTGGTCTCCGAGGAGCGCGGAGAAATTTCCGTGGCCATCGGCGGCAGACTGACCACCGCCCTTGACGAGGTGCGCCTCAAGCGCGTGCTTCAGAAGGCATGGAGCAGATAGCCATGCGTGAGAACTGGCCATATCGCATTTTGGCGCTCCTGCTCGCCTTTGCCTGCTGGTACCTCGTGACCGGGCAGGACAAGGTCGAGACGTGGATCGAGATTCCCGTGGAGATTGTCAATACGCCGAAGGACCTCGTCGTCCAGTCCGGCGTGCCGTCGCGCATCAATGTGCGGGTGCGTGGCTCCAAGCCCATGCTTCGTGGGCTGGATGCGCGCAGCCTTGCCTATTCCCTGAACCTGGCAACGCTCACCCCTGGTACGAACGTCGTGACCATTGAACCGGGCAAGGTGTCCGTGCCCAAGGCTGTTGAGGTCATCGAGATCGACCCCGCGCGATTGACCGTCGAGGCCGACCGCCTCGTGCGTAGACGGGTGCCGGTGGAGCCGCGCTGGCAGGGCGATGTGGCCGAGGATTACGAATTGCTTGAGGCCGTGGCCGATCCGCTGGTTGTTCAGCTGGAGGGGCCGGAGCGCCTTGTGGAGCCGCTCAAGAGCGTGCCTACGCTGCCGCTGACGGGCAACGTGACGTCCGCCGGGGCCATGGTGCGCGATCTCGGCCTTGACCTGCCTCGGGAAATTCAGGCAAATCCGGCCTCGGTCAGGGTACATTTCCGCTTTGCGGAGAGAACCCGCCAGATGTGGCTCAAGATTCCCATCCGCGTGCTGCCCGAGAATTCCTCGGCCGCCGCGTCGGCGCAGGTGAAGCCCGCCACGGTGCAGGTTCAGGTGGAGGCGCCGGTGAGCATCGCGAGGGAAAAGGATTTTCGTGAGCGCTTCTCGGCGTTCATCCTGCTCAATTCGTCCATGGAGCCGGGGTGGCATGTGGTGGAATACCGCATCAAGATGCCGCCCGGCTGTACGCTCATCAAGGCTGTCCCGCAGAAGGTCGATCTGCGGATCAGGCGCAAGCCTGCCTAGCCTTGCCGTGGGCTGCCGCGGCCTTCTGGCGTGCGGATCGGCCTGCCAATTCATGATATAAAGAGGAAGTCGATGGCTAGACGGATATTCGGAACCGACGGTCTGCGCGGTCAGGTCAATATTTTCCCCATGCTCCCGGAGCTGGCCCTGCGTCTGGGCCTTGCGGCTGGGCAGTATTTTCGAAACGGCAAGAAGCACCACCGCGTGCTCATCGGCAAGGATACGCGCATTTCGGGCTACATCTTCGAGTCCGCGCTGACCTCCGGTTTCTGTTCTGCTGGTATGGATGTGCTGCTGGTCGGCCCCATGCCGACGCCCGCCATTTCGTACCTGACCCGGAGCATGCGCGCCGACCTCGGCGTGGTTATCTCCGCCTCGCATAACCCGTTCATGGACAACGGCATCAAGTTCTTCGATCGCAACGGCTTCAAGCTGCCCGACGATGTCGAGGACACCATTTCGGACATGATGCTCGATCCCTCGACGAACTGGGAGTACCCCGCGCCCGAGGATGTGGGCCGCGCAGCGCGTATCGCAGACAGCACCGGCCGCTACATCGTGTCCCTCAAGTACTCCTTCCCCCAGCATCTCACCCTCGACGGCGTGAAGATCGTGCTCGACTGCGCCAACGGCGCGACCTACAAGGTCGCCCCCCGCGTGTTCGAGGAGCTTGGGGCCGAGGTGGTCAAGATGGGCGTCGAGCCCAATGGCCTGAACATCAACGACAAGTGCGGCTCACTGTATCCCGAGGGCGTTGCCGCCCGCGTGCGTGAGACCGGGGCCGACATCGGCCTCGCCCTCGACGGCGATGGCGACCGCCTCATTGTGGTGGACGAGCAGGGCCGCATCCTCGACGGCGACCAGATCATGGCCCTGTGCGCCATGGATATGATGTCCCGTGGTGCGCTGCCCGGAAATACGCTGGTGGCGACGGTCATGAGCAACATGGCGCTTGAGGCGTTCATGAAGGAGCATGGCGGACGCCTGTTGCGCACCGCCGTGGGCGACCGCTACGTCGTGGAGGCCATGCGTCGCGAGGGCGCGATGCTCGGCGGCGAGCAGTCCGGACACCTTATCTTCATGGAGCACTCCACCACGGGCGACGGCATTCTTGCCGCACTCCAGCTCCTGCGGCTCATGGTCGAAAAGGACAGGCCACTTTCGGAACTGGCGCACCTTGTGGAGCCGTATCCTCAGAAGCTCAGGAATGTTCATGTGGAACGCAAGATTCCCTTCGACAGCGTGCCCGCCGTGGTCGAGGCCGTGGCCGCGGCCGAGCGCGAGCTTGGTCAGCATGGCCGCGTGCTGCTGCGCTACTCCGGCACGGAATCCGTGGCGCGGGTCATGGTGGAAGGCCGCGACGCCGCGCAGGTGGAACGCCTGACCGAAGAACTTGTCAACGTGCTGCGCGAGAGCTTGCGATAAATACGAAAAGCGATATCATGCTGTACGTACGAGCTTTTTGCCATTTCTGAAGGAGACAGCCATGAACATCACCAAAGTCGTCATCCCCGTGGCGGGATGGGGTACCCGCTCGCTACCCGCCACGAAGAATATCCCCAAGGAAATGCTGCCGATCTACAAGAAGCCCATCGTGCAGTACGTGGTCGAGGAAGCCATTCAGACCGGGTTGACGGACGTGATTTTCGTCAACAACCAGAACAAGACGATCATTGAGGACCATTTCGACTACAACCTCGTGCTTGAGCAGTTGCTCGAACGCAAGGGCAAGAAGGAACTCCTCAAGGAGATCCGCGACGTGGCCGAGATGGCGAACATCATCTCCGTGCGTCAGAAGGTGCAGCTTGGCCTCGGCCATGCCGTGCTGTGCGCGCGCGAGGTCGTCAAGGACGAGCCTTTCGCGGTGATGGTCGGCGATGATCTTATGTTTGGCATGGAGCCGGGCATCAAGCAGCTTGTCGACGTGGCCAAGTCCGAGCGCATGGCCGTCATCGGCGTGGTCGAGGTGCCGCAGGAGAAGGTTGACCGCTACGGCATCATCAACGGCGACGAATTCGCGCCCGGCGTGTTCCGCGTTCGCAGCGTGGTGGAAAAGCCCGCCATCAAGGACGCGCCCTCTCGCATGGCCATCGTTGGCCGCTATGTGCTCATCCCCGAGATTTTCGATCACCTGACGTCCATTGCGCCGGGCGTGGGCGGCGAAATTCAGCTTACCGACGCGCTGCAGTGCCTCGCTGCGGAAAACCGTCTGCTGGCGGTGCGCATGCGCGGTCGCCGCTTCGACGCTGGCGACTGGGCCGAGTACCTGACCGCTAATATCTACTTCGCCTTGCAGGATGAGGAACTCCGGGACGATCTGGTCCGCAATCTTCTCGAACTCCTGCCTTGCAAATAATCCGGCGACCGTCCATTCTTACCCCCGCCGGGCCAGTCCCGGCGGGGGTATTTTCATTATGAAGCTCTGGCATGTCGCGCTTCCCTGCGCACCCTTCTCGATTTTGACCTACGCGCATCCCGCCTGTCTGCCGGCCGAGTCCATTCGGCCCGGCCAGAGGGTGGTGGTGCCGCTTGGCCGATCGACGCGGCTTGGCATCGTGGTGCGCGAAGCCGTGGATGCGCCGCCGAACGTCACCCTGCGCGAGATCGTGTGGCCTGCCGAGCGGGAGGCGCTTCTCGACGCCCGCTACATGGAGCTTGCCGACAATCTTGCCACGCGGCAGATGTCCGAGCTGGGGAAGATTCTGGAGGCGCTTTTGCCCGCGGCGGTGCGTTCCGTGCGCATCTCCTTTCGCGTTTTCGATCCGCGCTATCCGGCCCGTCTGTCGGGCGCGGAACTCGGCGCACTTTGCGCGCAGGACCGCGTGGAGCTTGCCCGGCTGTGGGACGAGGGGCGCATGCAGGTGGTGGCGCGCTGCACCGCTGAAAAGGAGCAGGAATACTGCTTTCTGACGCAGGACCCGCCGTGGCCCGTGCGTCCGTCGGCGAAGCGGCAGATCGAAGTGCTCGAATATCTGTGGGACAACGGGCCGACATCGCGCACGGAACTCGTTGCCGATCTCGGCTCCGGCGTGGCGCAGGCGCTGAACACGCTGGTCGCCAACGCCGTCGTGTCCATCGGTCCGCCGCCGGTGGTCGATGAGCCGGAGGTCTGCGCCATAGACGTGCAGGAGAACGTGCCCGAACTGTCGGCCGAGCAGAGCGTCTGCCTCGACGACCTGTACGCCGCCCTCGATTCCGGTCAGCCAGCCACGCGCCTCGTCTTTGGGGTGACGGGGAGCGGCAAGACCCTCGTCTATCTCAAGCTTGCGGAGCGCGCCCTCGCGTCCGGTCGGTCCGTGTTGTTGCTCGCTCCGGAGGTGGCACTGGCCTGCCATCTGTACAAGGCGGTGGTCAGACATTTTCCGGGGCTGAACGTTCGGCTCTATCATGGCTATCAGCAGCCCTCGCGACGCGAGGACACCTTTCGCGAGCTGGCCGCGTCCGCCGGGCCGGAGTTGGTGGTGGGCACGCGCTCGGCGCTGTTCCTTCCCGTTGGGCAGGTGGGGTTGATCGTCCTTGACGAGGAGCACGACTCGTCCTTCAAGCAGGAGGAGCGGCTGCCGTACCAGGCCAAGGAAGTCGCCCATTTCCGAGCCCGACAGGATGGGGCGCTGCTCGTGCTTGGCTCCGCAACGCCGGACGTGAAGACCTTTCAGGCCGTGGAGCAGGGGCTCATCACCTCGGTATGCATGGAGCACCGTGTGGGCGATGGAACGCTTCCCGAGATTGCCCTCGTGGACCTGCGAAACGAGCGGCCAAGCGTTGGTCCGCTGACCCCGACGGCCGCCGCAGCGCTCACCGCTACGGTCAAGGCCGGGGATCAGGCCATCATCATGCTCAATCGTCGTGGGTATGCGCCGCTCATGTACTGCCTCGACTGCGGAGCCGTGATGCGCTGCCCCCACTGCGACGTGGGCCTGACCTACCACAAGAATCGCGAGCGCCTCGTGTGCCACTACTGCGGCGAGAGCCGGGAATTTCCGTGCCGCTGCACCTGTGGCGGTTCCAACTTCCTGCCCATGGGCGAGGGGACGGAATCCATCGAGGAGACGCTCAACGTGCTTCTGCCCGCAGGGACCGGCGTCCTGCGGCTCGACCGCGACAGTACGCGGCGGCCGGGGCGCATGGAGGAAATCCTCGACTCCTTCGCTCGGCAGGAGGCACAGGTGCTGGTGGGGACGCAGATGCTCTCCAAGGGGCACCATTTCCCCAACGTGACGCTGGTGGCCGTGCCCGATGGCGACATGGGGCTCAATCTGCCCGACTACCGCGCGGCGGAGCGCACCTTTCAGTTGCTGGTGCAGGTGGCGGGCCGCGCCGGACGCGGTGAGAAGCCCGGACGCGTGCTCATTCAGACCCGCGACCCCAACCACTACTGCTGGAAGTTCGTGCGCGAGAACGATTATCGTGGTTTCTTCGCGCGCGAGGTGGAGCTGCGGCGCAAGTACGGCTACCCGCCGTTCACGCGGCTTGGGCTGGTGCGCATGAGCCATCCCGTGGATTGGGCGGAGGGCGAGACGCGGATCATGGAACTCGGCAGCATCCTCATGGACCTCGGCATGAAGCTCGGGGTGCGCGTGCTTGGTCCCGCGCCGTCGCCGCTGGCCATGCTGCGCGGTCGCAAGCGCTACCAGTGCCTGCTCAAGGGCAAGGACTGGCCGTCTGTGCGGCGCGTGTTCGCGCATCTGAAAAGCCGCCTCTCGCAGCATTCGAAGATTCGCGTGTCCCTCGACCTCGACCCCGTCAACATGCTGTAGCACCGGGTTCCACGTGCGCGGGGCCGTTCATCCTTTGATCGATCAGGCGGATTGCCTTTCATGTTCGAGATAGTAGCCGTTGTATCCATCGTTTTCGCGGCGGCCTTTACACAGGGACTGGCCGGGTTCGGTTTCGCCTTCATGAGCCTGCCGCTCATCTCGCTGTTCGTCGATTTCAAAACCTCGGTCATCACGCTGGTGCTGCTCGCGCAGGCGCTTAACCTGCTCATCATGTGGCAGCATGGGCAGCGCCCGGCGTGGGACAGGATCATTCCGCTTACGCTGGCGACGCTGCCGGGCATTCCCGTTGGCGTGCACCTGCTGCGCGTCATGCCCGTGGCCGTGTTGCAGGGCACGCTTGGCGTGATGCTGGTGGCCTATTCGCTCTACCAGTGGTTCGCCCGACCCGTTCCGCGCGAGATAGGGCGCTTCTGGGTGCTGGTGACGGGATTCGTGGCCGGTTGCCTTGGCGGGGCGCTCAATTCGCAGGGGCCGCCCATCCTCGTCTACGTGTCCCTGCAACCGTGGAACAAGGACCGCGTCAAGGCCACGATGGTCGGGTTCTTCTTCCTGTCCGGGCTTTTCGTCCTCGGATTTCAGGCGTGGCAGGGCTTGGTGACGGCCGAGACGCTGCGGTTGTCCGGCTGGTGCCTGCCGGGACTGATCGTCGGGGCCACGCTTGGGCGCGCGCTCTACGTCCGTATCGGCGAGGGCGGGTACCGGAGGATATTCACGGCGCTCGTGTGCGCGCTCGGCGTGCTCATGATCGTCAAGAGTCTGGGAGGGGCATGATGCATCCGGAGTTCGGGAAAACGCTGATCATCCTCGGCGCGCTGTTTGTCGTCGTCGGCGCGTTCATGCTTTGGGGCGGGGACCGCATCCCCCTTGGCCGCCTGCCCGGTGACATCAATTTCGAGCGCAACGGCGTGCGCTTCTCGTTTCCCATCGTCACCTGCGTGGTGGTGAGCATCATTTTGTCCGTGCTGTTCTCCATCTTTCGCAGATAGCGCATCCGTCGCAACGGCGTGGACGCGAAGAGGCCCGGCTCCCTGTGGGGAGTCGGGCCTCTTCGTTTCGGAAACTGTGGGCGTCTAGAAGGTGTCCGGACCTTCGAGGGGCATGTCCCAGTCCACCTTGCCGAGGGATTTCTTGTGCTTGCGCAGCAGAACATAGACAGCGCCGGGGCCGCCGTGCTTCGGCTGCGCGGTGACGAAGGCCAGCACCACGCGGCGCAGCGGGTCGCGCGTCAGCCAGTTCTGCACCTCTTCGCGTAGCACGCTGCGGCCAAGCGGCGAATTGTTGCCGCGCCCAGTGACAAGATGCAGGGTCCGGTGCCCGAGCTGATAGTGCTTGCGTACGAAATCCACGAGCTCGTGGACGGTTTCCTCGGAGGTCAGGCCGTGCATGTCGAGGCTGGCCTCGACGGGGAAGCTTCCGGCGCGCAGGCGGTTGAAAATCTTGGGGTCGAGGCCCGTCACGTAGCCATGCTGGTAGCCGTCCGCGAATTCGAGCTGGTAGGACACCTCGCCGTGCAGAAGGTTTCGCAACTGCTCACGCGAGAGGGCGTCTGCGGGTTTCGCCGCCTCTGGGGCGGGTTCCACGCTTGCGGGAACGTCGCGGCCGCTGGTGCCGTCCATGGGCTTGACGCCCTGCATGGCCTTCATGAACAGGGAATCGTCCACAACCTCGTCTTGCGCCGGTGCGGGGGCGGCTGTGGGGCGCGGTGCCTGCTTCACGGGTTGTTGGGGCTGTTCTGGCGCGGCGGCCTGCGGGTGCGGGGCCTGCGCGGCGGGGGTGGATGCCTTGGGCGCGGACGTCTTGGATGCGGCCTTTTTGGCCGGGGCAGACGTTTTCGTCTTGCCCGCCGATTTCAGCCGTGTCGTGCCTGCCATGGCGTTCAGAAACATGGATTTGTCGAGAATTTCCGCTGTATTGTCTGCTGGCTTCGCGGGGGCTGGCTTTGGGGCCACAGGGGCCTTCTTCGGCCCAGTTCCGTCGTCGCGAAGCTTGAGGCCCGCCTTCTTCAGCACACTGAAGGGATTGTATTCATTATCGCTCACCGTCGTTCTCCTTGCCGTGGTTGTCCCGCAGCGGCACTTGACTGTCAACCCTTGCGGCGTGCGCATTTCCTCATGCGGGCCTTTCCGACTTCCCGTGGGGGTGGTAGTATGTCCGCTACTGCCGTGCGCAGGGGGCTGCATATGGCGGGAAGATTGGGCAATCCAAAAAGGAGCGCAAGATGAGCGAGGAACAGGTTCGCCAAGAGAACGGGGAGTGCGGGAAGAGTCATTCCGAAGTGCTCGACCTGTTCGGTGAATACATGAGGCTCCAGGAGCGCAACCGCAAGCTGAAGCGGGTGTCCGTCCTGCTGTCGCTGGCGCTGTTCGTGATTTATGCCTTCATGATAGGCAATCTCTTTACCCGGTTCGACACAAACGCCTTTGTCGAGCAGGTGGGCGAGGAACTGCTCGACCTGCGCCCGCAGGGCGAGGCAATGGTCCGCGAGGTGATTTCGACCAACCGCGACGAGGTGCTTCGGCGTGTCGACGCGGCGGTGCAGAAGAACCTGCCGCTGGTGACCGAGGCGCTGGATCGGGAGGTGAAGCAGCTTGCCGACGAGGCGAGCGTGATGCTCTACGAGCGGGTAAAGGGCTTCGTGCGCAACCAGTTGAGTGTGCATGGCAAGGCCTTCTTCGGCCAGTACCCGGAGCTTGAGGACGCAGGGTACCGCACGGCAGTGGAAGATCAGATCATGGATGTCATGGACCGCGCCGTGGCCTCGGTCGTGGACAGGGAATTCACTGGCATCGAGGAGTCCATTCGCGGCATCGAGGATGTGCTGAACATGCCCACCGTGCGGGCCGAGGTGGATGCGATCCGGGCGGACCCGGAACATTCCGCGCGGTTCACGCAGGCGTTTTTGTCCCTGATTGCCGGACCGTATGCCCGCTAGGAGGCGCGTCATGACGTACGAACACGATCGCATCATATCCATGGACCAGTTGCAGAGCGTGCTCGATGGCGAGGTGCGCCGCGAGCGTAGGGCCCGCAATCGCAACATGGTCCTTGGTGTTCTGGTTTTCGTTGGCCTGTGGTGGTACCTCGGGTGGATCCACTCCAACCTCGCGCAGATGATGGACGAGGGGGAGCTTGCCGCCCTGCTTGGGGATTACGCCGAGGCGGAACTGCTGCCCAAGGCCAAACCCGTGCTGGAGGAGTTTCTGCTTGAGCGGGTGCCTGCCGGGGTGGACGAGATGTCCCGCGCTGCGGTGGCGGAGCTGCCCGAACTGCGCAAGGAAATGCTCCAGGCCTTTGCCCTGCCCATCGAGGCCGAATTGGCGGAGCTTGACGAGCGCATGGCCGAGGAGATCGGCCGCGAGCTTGCGGACAGCCGCCCACGCATCGAGCGCATCCTGCGCAACCTGCCCGAGGATGAGCGCCGCCAGCAGATGGCCGAGGAATTGGCCGCACTGTTCCGGACGCACTACACGGTGCAGTCGCGCGAGATGGTGCGCGATTTCCGGCGCGACCTCGGCGCGGCCGAAAGCCGCATCCGTCATCTGTTGACCTCGCCGCCCTCCGAACTGACGCCGGACCAGCGTCAGCGGCGCGAACTTATCCTGCTCGCCATGGCCACGGCCGAGAGCACCTTTGCCGGTGAAGGATCGAGCATCATCGACGTGCTGCTGACCGCCATCTACGAGGGTATGGCTAGCGAGTAGCGCGGCGCGGACGCGTTGTATGGCATGGGACCGTTCCTTCGGGGGGCGGTCCCTTTTGCGTTGTGTCGATGCAGTGTACGGCATGCGGAATGCATGCGTTGGACGACGTGTGCGTGTGCGGAAACTGTCAATATGCGGCGTGTCGCTATCTCTGGACATGCGGCTGGCGAGCGGTTACGGATTGGTGAGCGCATGCGCCATGTAGCGTAATGCGTCATATGCACCCATCCAATGAAGGAGGAATACGCACGATGTCCGATATGCATGCCGACCGCAAGGCGGTCCTGTACCGTTTCCTGTACACTCTCGTGATCTTCATCGCGTTCGAGGTCGTCCGTCTGCTGGCCCAGCTTGGAACTCTGGTCCAGTACGGCATCCTGCTTGCCACCCGCAAGCACAGCGAGCCGTTGCGCACGTTCTGCAACACCATGTCGCGCTACGCCTACCTGTGCCTGCGCTACATGACGCTCAACTCCAACGCGCGTCCCTTCCCCTTCTCGCCGCTGCCGAAGGACGCCGAGGCTCCCGAGAGCGACATCACCTACGGCAAGTAGCCGAGGTCATCCTGCACGCATGGCCCCGTTCCGCCTCGGCGGAGCGGGGCTTTTTGACGTCCTCGCGCGGGGGTTCACCGGATTGGGCACGTCTGTTACACTCGCGAGCATGCGACCGTTCGACTCGTGGGACGTGTTGCCGCGAAAAACATTAAAGATTCTGCCCCGGTCTGCCGAATACGTATCCGTACGGCTGTCGCATTGCCGATCATTCACCAACGAGGAGTCATCCGCACCATGTCAAATATTCTGCGCCGCATGGTCCTGACCGTTCTGGCTCTCGCGCTCGTGTGCGCCATGGGCACGGGCACGGGCTTCTGCGCGGACAAGGCCGTCTTCGTGTTCGACAGGGAGTTCATCCCCATGTCGTTCGTGCGCAACCAGAAGCCCATGGGCTTCGAGGTCGAGATATTCGATGCCGCCCTCGCGGGGACGGGCATCACCATCAGCTATGTGCCCATGAAGGACTGGGAGCGCGCGCAGTCCGATCTGGCCGGGGGCGTGGCGCACATCGCCTCGGGCATGACGCGCACGCATCTGCGCGACAGGCTGTTCATCTACCCGCAGACGCCGACCTTCACCCTCGCGCTCAAGTTTTTCGTCAAGGAGTCCTCGGGCATCACGGACGTGGGGGCCATTCGCGGGCGCACCGTGGCCGTCATTCGCGATTCGCTCTATCAGCGCCTGCTTCAGGAATTCGGCGGGGTCATCGTCAAGCTCTACGATAGCGGGGACGCGGCGCTCAAGGCGCTGGTCATGGGCGAGACCGAGGCCTATTTCGGCGCGGATCTCGTGACGTTCGACATCATCGGACGCGAGCACTATTCCGACCTGCGCGCCGTGGGCATGTCCCTCGCCACGGTGCCCGTCTACTATGCGCTCTACAAGGGGCAGGCGGACCTGCGCGAAACCGTGGAGCGTGGGCTCGCCCGCATCCATGCCGACGGCACCTACGACCGCATCTACCGCAAGTGGTTTGTGCCGGAGCTTTCCGCCGCCGAGATGACGGCGCTGCTGGAGTCCGCGCGCGGCGCGCGCGGCGCGGCCTATCTGCCGAATCGCGGCAAGGGCGGGGGCGCGGCGGTGCTGACCCGTACGGGCAGGACCTACGTGGCCGGAGACGTCAATGGCGGACCAGCGGGCGGGTACACGGCCCTCGAATCCGCCCTGTTGCAGGCCGTGGCGGCGGGCGATCTGGAAATCCGGGCCGTGACGGCGGTGGACCCGGAGGGCCGGGCGCGCATCCTCTCCGGGCGCGAGCGCCAGCTCGTGCGCGAGTTCGGGCGCGGCGTGCTGGTGATGTGGGAACCAAACCCCGGCGAGTATGACATGTGGATGATTTCGCGGATGCTGCCCTTTGGCGGCTCGGCAACGGCACGATGACGCAACGGCGGTCCGGACCTTCTGTTCGGGCCGCCTTTTCATGTGGAGCGAGTCGATATGCGAACGATCCTTGCTGCGGACATCGGTGGTACCAACGGACGCTTTGCCGTGTTCACGACGGATGACGGGCGAACCCTGCGCATGGGGGCCTCCGCGTGGCTCGAAACCACCTGCGCAACGTCTTTTGCGGAACTCGTGGGGCAACTGGCGCAGCGCGGCTTTCCCCTCGCCCCCAGGGACGCGGACATGGTTGGCATCGCCATTGCTGGGCCTGTGCGTGAGGGCGTGCGCTGCACGCCGCCCAACATCGCGTGGGACATTGACCTCGGCGGGCGCGATGCGGGGCTGTTCGCCCGCAGCGTGCTGATCAACGACTTCACGGCGCAGGCGCTTGCCTGTCTGACTCCGGCGGTGGAAGAGGCCACGGAGATTCTGCCCGGACATGCCGATCCGCAGGCCGTGGTGGCCGTCATCGGTGCGGGAACGGCGCTTGGTAAGGCGGCGCTGGTGCCGGACGGCAGGGGCGGGCGGGTTGTCCTGCCCACCGAGGGTGGGCATGCGCTGTTTCCCTTCGTTGATTCGGAGGAATTCGCGTTTATGGAGTTCGTGCGGCAGCGCACCGGGCGACGGATGGTCATTGGCGACATGGTCGTGTCCGGGCCGGGGCTTACGCTGATTCACGAGTTCCTGACTGGTGAGCGCCTGTCGGCGGCCGAGGTCGCTGCCGTGGCGGGGGCGGATTCGCGCACCATCGAGTGGATGGCGCGGTTGTATGGGCGGGCCTGTCGCGATTTCGCGCTTAGCACGCTTTCGCTTGGCGGCGTGTACGTGAGCGGCGGGGTGGCGGCAAAGAACCCCGTGCTGGTGACGCATCGCGCCTTTGCCGATGCCTTTCGCACGTCCGAAACGCATGGTGCGTTGCTGGCGGATATGCCAGTCCGGCTGAATGCCAACGAGGATTCCGGACTGTGGGGAGCCGCGTATGCGGCGGCGCAATTTCTCACATAGGAGTTTTTGACGGGAATTCAATGAAATCATCCGATATTGTTGTATATTTGAAAGTTCCCGCCAGATGGGAATATTCCGTGACTGATCGACTCTTTTGCCAAGAGGTATTGACATTTTGCTGTACGCAAAATAACAAAAGACAATGAGTATTTTCGCATGGTAACGGCATGAAGCAGTGGGGGGTAGCCTTGAAACGGTACATTCTTTGTGCGGTGGCATTGGCGGGATTGTGCCTGTGCGCCGCCGTCGATGTTCAGGCCAGGACGCTTGGGGAACTTCTGCCGGATATGCTGGCCGAACACGAGCGTTTGCAGGCAGCGACGGAGCGTCAGGACGCGGCGTACTTCCGCATGCGTCAGGCCAAGGCAGGCTGGTATCCGCGCCTCGATCTGACCGGCGACGTGGCCAAGGAGAATATTGAGAAGCGCGGATCGGCATTGACCTCCTACACGCGCAACATCGAGAAGCTTCGGGCGACCCAGCTCCTGTGGGACTTTGGGCGCACCAACAGCCTCATCGATACCAACAAGGCCGCGTGGGAACAGTCCGAAGTCCAACGTGTCGCCGTGCGGCAGGGCCTCATTCAGGAGGGCGTGACCGCCTACCTGAACTGCATCCGCTTCAGCAAGGTGCTGGGCTACGCGTTGCAGTCCGAGGAAAACATCAAGCGGCAGACGGGCATCGAAGAGTCGCTCGTTGAGAAGGGGGCCGGTCTGTCCTCGGACGTGCTGCAGGCCAAGTCGCAACTGGCCGGAGCGGCCGCTCTGCGCGTCGTGGCCGAGGGTGACCTCGTCAACGCGCGCAACCGCTTCCGCGCCGTGTTCGGGCATGACGTGGATGAGGAGAGGATTCGCGATTTCGCCGCCCCGGACGTGCCCTACGATCTCATCCCCGCCTCGCTGGACGACGCCATCGCCGCCGCCGTGAAGTACAATCCCAACCTGCTCATGCTGCACAAGAACATCGCCATGTCCGAGCAGGAAATCAGGCGTGCGCGCTCCATGTTCTACCCGAGCTTCAATGCCTTCGGCGAATACTGGCGCAAGGAGAACGATTCCGGCACGCCCGAGGTCAAAATCGAGCAGCGCGCTGGCATCGAGTTCAACTACAATCTCTACGCTGGCGGCGGCGACGTGGCGACCCTCAAGGCCGCGACCCACGCCCGAGGCGATGCCACCAACACCCTGCGCGATCAGGAGCGCCTCATCGAGGAGCTGGTCCGCGTGAACTGGCAGAACCTTCTCACCGCCCGGGCCAAGGCCGAATGGTTCCGCAATCAGGCCAACATCGAGGGCGAATTCCTCGAACTGGCCCGCAAGGAGCGCAAGCTCGGCAACCGTTCCCTGCTCGACGTGCTCACCGCCGAAGTGAGCCACAACAACGCCCTGAGCGGCGCGACCTCCGCCGAGGTTGATCAGGACCTCGCGGCGTTCAATCTGCTCTACGCCATGGGCGAGCTGGAACTCGACCTCTTCGTCCGTTAGCGCATCACGCCGTTCGCAACGTGCTTTCCGAAACCGGCAGGTCATCAGTCATTGCAATGACCTGCCGGTTTTTCTATTGTAGGGCGAACATCCTGCACTCAACACACCATGGCCGTCGATGAACGAACTGCTGAAACGATTCGGGCGTGACCGCATGCTCGCCGCGGAACTTGCAACCGCGACGTTGCTGCTCAATTTTCTCGCGCTTGCCGATACGGTGTTCGTCATGATCGTCCTGCGTCGCTACGTGGCGCATGGTTTCGACGGTACGCTCATCATCCTTACCCTTGGAACGCTTGTCGCCATTGCCTTGCAGTTCGCGTTGCGCCGTGTGCGCGAAACGCTGGCCGCAGGCGTGGACGCCGCCCGCGAACGCCGCGACGCTCTGCGCGCCGCCGAGGCCCTTGTGCGGGCGCAGGCCAGCGCGTTGGACGGATTCTCGGACGAACGCGCGCATGACATCGTTGGTGAGCTGGAAAAGGCGCGAGCCGCCTTCGAGCCTGCCTCGGTGTGCAACATGTTCGATGCGCCGTTCTTCCTGCTGTTCACGCTGGCCGTGTGGTTCCTGAGTCCCACGCTGGCGGGTGTGGTGCTTGTGGGGTCCGCGCTGACGCTTGTCTTCGGGCTGCGTTCGCTTGGTACCTCGCGAAAGGCGATGGCCGCGCTGGACGATGCGGAACGCGAGAACCGAGCGCTCATCGGTTCCGCGTCACACGCCGTGGACGCCGTGCGGACGTTTCTGGGCGGGCGCACCTGCCGCAGACTGTGGGAGGAGCAGCACGGGCGCATCTTCGCCCTGCGTCGGGCGCTGGCCGGGGTCTCGGGCCGTAGCCAGTCCGTGGCGCAGGGGGTGGGCGTCTTTGCCCGCGTAGGCGTGTATGCCGTGGGCGCGAAGCTCGTGGTTGAGGGGCATTTGAGCACCGCAGCCCTCATCGGCGCGAGCATGCTGGCCTCGTACGCCATCCAGAAGGTTTCGCTGTTCGTGCAGGCGGCGGAGCGGCTGGAGCGTTCCGCAGAGGCGAGCCGACGTGTGGAGTCCTTCATCGCCCTCCCGCGCGAGCGCGAGGGCGGGGCCGTGCCGGAGGCCTATGCCGGACGTTTGCGATTCGAGGATGTAGCCTTCGCGTGGGAAGAGGGCGCGCGCCCGGTGTTTCCGCCTGTCTCCTTCGAATTGAATCCCGGCGAGGTGCTGGTGGTTGTCGGCTCCAACGGGTCCGGCAAGACGACCCTTGTGCGGCTGGCGCTCGGCCTGCTGCGGCCCACGACAGGGACCATCCGTGTGGACGATTCGCCACTCGATGGGACGGACCTCGTGTGGTGGCGCAGGCAGCTCTGCTACATGCCGCAGGAAGCCGCTTTTCTGGATGGGACCATCCGCGAGAATCTGACCATGGCTACGGATGCGCCAGCGGAATTCGACTTGCAGCCGGTCATTGCGGCGGCGGGGCTTCGCGAGTTCCTCGACCGCAGCGAGAAGGGCGTGGAAGAGCGCATAGAGGGCGGCGGACGCAATCTGCCCCTCGGCATCCGGCGGCGGCTGGCGTTGGCCCGTGGGCTGGCGACCGGCGGGCGCGTCGTGGTGCTCGACGAGCCGACGGAAGGGTTGGACGCGCAGGGCATGAGGACCGTCTTCGAGGCGCTCAACGCCCTTGCCCGCGAGGGGCGTTCGATTCTTGTCGTCTCGCATGACCGCAATATCGTGCGTGGGGCGAATTACGTGCTTGATCTGGACGCGGGTGGCGAGGCGAAGCCCGTGCGTGTGGTGGCGTCTTCCGCCGAGGCGCAGCCCTCTGTCACGGCTACCGCATCCGATCAGGGAGGCGCGGCATGAGAGAATTCCTGCGGCGTCTGGGCTTGAACCCTCGGCTGACCATCCGGCTGGTGATGGCGACGGCGCTGGTGAACATCCTGTCTTTCGCCTCACCGCTGTTCGTGATGATGATCCTTGGCCAGTATACGGACACCGGCTTTGACGGGACGCTGGTCACGCTGTCGGTGGGCATGCTCTTGGCCATGCTGTTGCAAGTGGGGTTTCGGCAGGTGCGCGTGCGCATGGCCACGGCCGTGAGCGCCGAGCCGGACACGGAATTGGCCGGGGCCGTCTTCCAGATGCTTTCCCGAGCGCGCGCTTCGGCGCTGGACCGCGTTCCGGCCGCCTTTCGGCGCGAGCTTCCGGCGCACATTCAGGCTGTGCAGGCCGCCTACAACGCCCCCAACGTGACGTCCGCCCTCGACGCGCCATTTTCATTGCTCTTTCTTGCGGCGACGTTCCACTTCAGCCCCGCCGTTGGCGTCATTGGGTTGGTTGGGGCGCTCGCGCTCCTTGGGAGCGGACTGCTTTCCAACGCCCGCATGCGTCGGGTCGGGCGCGAGTTGCAACGGGCCAATGCCGTGCATGCCAGCCTCGTCGGTGCGGCGCGAAGCGGTGCTGACACGGTGCGCGCCTTCTGCGGCGGGGCCTTCGTCATGGCCCGTTGGAAGGAGCAGAGCGAGACCGTGCGCGGGCTGCGCGACAGGCTTGGGCGGCTGCGCGGTTCCGCCATGAACGCCACGGTGACGCTTCCCGTTTTGGTGCGGGTGGTGGTCTACGCCGTTGGCGCGCGGGAGGTCGTCTTTGGCGAGCTTGATTTTCCGGGGCTCATCGTTGCCAATATTCTGGTGTCGCATGCGTTGCGGCAGGCGGCCATGACCGTGCAGACCGGGGCGCAGTTCGCCCGTGCGACGCAGGCCCTAGCCGAACTTCGCGAATTCTTCCGCCTGCCGCTGGAGCCGGAGGGCGGCACTGCCCTGCGGCGCTACGCCGGGCGCATTGAGTTTCGCGATGTCGCCTTCGCCTATCCGGGAAGCAGCGGTCCGCTGTTCGAATCGCTCTCCCTGTCGCTGCCGGGCGGGGCCGCGCTTGTCGTCCATGGTCCCAACGGTTCGGGCAAGACGACACTGGCTCGTCTCTTGGCCGGGCAGGTGGAGCCGACGCGGGGCGAGATTCTCGTGGACGGCATCAACATGCGCCAGCTCGCGCCGCAGTGGTGGCGGCAGCAGCTCGTTTTCGTGCCGCAGGAACCGACATTTCTGAATACGACCTTGCGCGACAACCTCGTTTCCGCCAATCCGGATCTTCCGCAGGAGCGCCTTGACCAGTTCGTGGAGCAGAGCGGACTGGGGCGTTTCGTTGCGGCCCTGCCGGACGGGTTGGAGACGCAGATCGTCGATTCTGGACGCAGATTTCCGCTCGGCATGCGGCGGCGCATGGCCCTTGTCCGGGCGTTGGCAACCGACGGGCGACTGGTCGTCATGGACGAGCCTTTCGAGGGGCTGGACGGCGACGGGGCGAAGGCCGCCGTGGCGGTCATCACCGCGCTGGCGGCGCAGGGGCGTACGCTGGTGGTTCTTTCGAGCGATCCGAACATCATTAGGGACCCTGCCTTCCGGCTGGACCTCGGCGTGAAGCCCGTGCCCGCCATTACGGCGGTGGGCGACGCTACGCGGCAGGGAACCCGAAGCGGGGTGCAGGCGCATGGGTGAGGGACGAGCGACAGGCAGGCCCGGCGAGAGCGGCGGGGCGGGGAATTCCCGGAACGCCGCGGCCCGTGGGGGCGCGGTTCTCGGACGGTTGACCGATGCCATGCGGGCTGGAAATGGCGGCCCGGGCGATGAGGCCAATCTTGCGGCGCGGATGTTTCTATGGCTGTGCGCGGCGGGGTGTGCGGCTTTCCTCGTGTGGGCCGCGCTGTTTCGCCTCGATATCGTGAGTATGGCGCAGGGCGAGGTGATTCCGAGCACCAAGCTCAAGAGCGTCCAGCATCTCGAAGGCGGCATCGTGCGCGAGATTTTGGTGCGCGAGGGCGACGCTGTGACCCCCGGTCAGTCGCTGGTCATCCTTGAGGAGACGAGCACCGGCGCGAGCGTCGAGGAATTGGCCGTGCGCACCACCTCGCTGACGGCGGAGGTTGCCCGGCTCGACGCGCAGGCCCGTATGCTCAACGCGCCAGAATTTCCCGAGGGCTTCGCTAAGGAGCACCCGGACCTTGCCGAGCAGGCGCAAAGGCTTTTCGCGGCCAGCCGCAGCCTTTTGGAAAGCGAGCTTGCCGAACAGCGCGAGAACGTGGTCCAGCGCGAGCAGGACATCAAGGAAATCCACGCCCGCAACAGGAACAACGCCGAGAGTCTGCGGCTGGTGCGCGAGCAGATTGCCCTGTCCGACGAACTCCTGCGCGACAACCTGACCACCCGCTACAAGCATCTGGCTTTTCTGCGCGAGCAGTCGCAGCTTGTGAGCAAGATCGAGCAGGACCGCGCGGCATTGCCGCGTGCGGAGTCCGCCCTTGCCGAGGCCCGCGAGAAGCTCGCCCGCATCGAACGCTCCTACCGCGAAGACGCCGCGCAGGAACTGCGCAAGGCGCGGCAGGAGCTGGAGGAATTCACCCAGCGCCTTTTGCGTTACAAGGACAGCCTGCGCAGGACGGTCATCCGTTCCCCCGTGGAAGGGGTGGTGAAGACCCTGCACATTGTGACCATCGGCGGTGTGGTCAAGCCGGGCATGACCATTGTGGACATCGTGCCGTCGAGTGACCGGCTCGTGGTGGAGGCGCATCTGCCTATTTCCGACATCGGCTACGTGCAGGAGGGGCAGTCGGCCATCGTACGGCTGGCCTCGCAGGACGCCGCGCGGTTCGGCAAGCTGCCGGGGCGGGTGGTGCAGGTCAGCCCGGACACCTTTACCACGCCAGAGGGGCAGACTTTCTATTCCGTACGTATAGAGACTGATGGCGATTCGTTCCGCCACGGGGAGTTCGAGTACAAGCTCATTCCCGGCATGCTGGTGCTGGCCTACATCCACACCGGCCAACGGACGGTTCTCGAATACCTCACCGATCCGTTCCTCGGGTCGATGGGGCAGGCCATGCAGGAACGCTGACATGCGCGTGTTGCTCATCCATCCGAATTTCCCGGCCCAGTTGCGGCACGTGGCGCGGGCGTTGGGTGCCGGGAAGGACAACGTGGTGGTGTTCGCCACGCGCAATCCGCGCCACGAGTGGGCCATCCCCGGTGTGAGTAAGGCCCTCTACGTGACGGATGACGGGGAGTTCAAGGTCCATCGCCTCGCCGAACCCGTGCAGGACGCCGTGTTGCAGGGCGAGGCCATGTACCGCCTTGGGCATCGGCTGCGGTCCGCCGGGTTCACGCCGGATGTCATCTATGCCAATTCGGGCTGGGGCAGTACGCTCTACCTCAAGGACGTCTGGCCCGATGTGCCGCTCATGTGCTACTTCGAGTGGTTCTACGATCCGCAGGGCAGCGATGCGCTCTACGACGTTCCGCCCGTCGCGGGGGACGCCGCGCCGCCGCCCAAGCTCCTGCGCACACGCAACGCCGCCATCTTCAACGACCTGTGGAACTGCGAGCAGGGGCTCTCGCCCACCCACTGGCAGAAGTCCCAGTTTCCGGCGGAATATCAGGGGAAGATTGCCGTGCTGCACGACGGCGTGGATACGACGTTCTTTTCCCCGGTGGAGGGCGCGCGCATGCGTCTGCCGAAGCTCGATCTCTCCGGCGTGGACGAGATCGTGACCTTCGCCGGGCGCGGCATGGAACCCTACCGGGGATTCCCGCAGTTCATGGTTGCTATCGAGAAGGTGCTGCGCGAGCGGCCGCAGGCCCACGCCGTCATCGTCGGCGCGGATCGCGTCTGTTACGGGTCGCCACACCCGAGCGGGCGCGGGTACAAGGACATCATGCTGGAGCGGCTCGATCTGCCCATGGAGCGGGTCCACTTCACGGGGGCGCTGCCCTACGGGGCCTACCGCGACATGCTGCGGGCCTCGTCGGTGCATGTGTACCTGACGCGGCCCTTCGTGCTGTCGTGGTCGTCCATCGAGTCCATGGCCTGTGGGTGTTGCATTGTGGGTTCGGACACCGAACCCGTGCGCGAGGCCATGACCAACGGCCATAGCGCGCTACTTGTGGATTTCCGCGACCCGTCGGCCATTGCCGAGGGCATCGTGCGCGTGCTCGAAGACCGCGAATTGGCGGCCCGCCTGCGCAAGGGCGCGCGAGAGGTGGCTCTTGAGCGCTACAGCCTTGAGCGGCTTCTGCCGCGCCATCTGGAGCTTATCGCCAATACCGCCCGCCGCGGCCCCGTGGTCGGGCGCTAGTCCATTCCCGCCAGCATTCGTCCGATTCCCTCGTGGGCTTGCCTTTGGTGACGCTCCCTGCAACAATTGGGTTCGATCGAAAACCGCCCGTTGGGGCAAGAGGTTGAACACAAGGTGAACAGACGAGATTTTCTGAAGAGCATTGGCGCGGGCGGCCTTGCCCTGACGCTGCCTGAAACGGCGCAGGCCGGGCAGCGGGGCGAGGAGCTTGCCACCCTCCTCGACATATCCAAGTGCATCGGTTGCGGGGCCTGCGTCGAGGCCTGCCGCGAGTCAAACGCGCACAAGTTCCCGGAGCCGACGAAACCCTTTCCGCGCATGTACCCCGAGCGGGTCAAGGCCGAGGACTGGTCCGAGCGGCGCGACGTGGATGACCGACTGACGCCCTACAACTGGCTGTTCATCCAGACCGCCACAGTGGAGCGTGGCGGCGAGTCCGTCGAACTCAACATCCCTCGGCGCTGCCTGCACTGTGTGAATCCGCCCTGCGCCAATCTGTGCCCGTGGGGAGCCGCCGCCAAGGAGTCCAACGGCATCGTGCGCATCAACGCGGACATCTGCCTCGGCGGAGCCAAGTGCCGCACCGTGTGCCCGTGGTCCATTCCCCAGCGGCAGACCGGGGTGGGGCTGTATCTCGACCTGCTGCCCTCCCTTGCCGGAAACGGCGTGATGTACAAGTGCGACCGCTGTCACGATCGCATTGCGCAGGGCGAGCTTCCGGCCTGCATCGAGGCCTGCCCGCAGGACGTGCAGCAGATCGGCCCGCGTTCGGTCATGCTGGAGCGTGCGCATGCGTTGGCCGAGGAGATGGGCGGATTCGTGTACGGCGAACGCGAGAACGGGGGCACCAATACTTTCTACGTGTTTCCAGTGCCCTTTGAGGAACTGAACGCCGCGCTCGACAAGGGGCCGGGACGCCCGCATCTGGCGGAGGTGGAGGACGTGATGGGGAACGACGAGCACCTCGCCCGCGCGGTGCTGGCCGCCCCGGTGGTTGGCGTTGCGGCGGGCGTGTTGACCTTCGTTAGCGCCATGCGCAAGGGGGGGCGGAGATGACCGCTAGATCGTGCCCCAAGGACGGATGCGGCTGGATGAGGTGGCTGTACCTCTTGGCGTGCTGGACGCTGGCCGTGAGCGGCATGGCCCAGATGCCGATCTTCAAGCGCTACTACATCGCGGATATTCCGGGCTTCGGCTGGACGGCGGATTTTGTGTTCACCCATGCCATGCACTATGCGGCGGCAGCCGTGTTCCTCGCGCTGGCCTTCCATTTCGCTACGCGTTTCGCGCTGGAGCGCGGTTGGCGGCTCACGGTGACGGGGTGGCTGCGCACGGCGAGCATTGCGCTACTCATCGGCACGGGCGTGGTGCGCGTGCTCAAGAATATGCCGGACGTGTCATTTTCGCCGATGACTGTTATGCTGATCGATTGGGGGCATCTGGCGGCGGCGGTGCTTCTGGGCGTGTTCGCGCTAGTGGCGCTCGTCGGCGGGCGGATAGCGTATCGTGCGGATGGTGAGCGAAATTTCTGAAATCCGTTAGAAATCGTAGGTGGATGCAATTCCTACTGCATTTGGGGAAAATGGTTGGAAAAATTCGGCTAAAGATGTACGTTCCCGGCAAGCAAAAGGGTGTCCGCTTGCGGACAGTCCTGTGAACCAAAGACCGATTTCTCTGCCGGGGGGCGTAGGCATGAAACTTTCCACTCGTAGCCGCTATGGAACCAGAATGTTGATTGATATCGCGCGCAATGGCAACGGCCAGCCCGTATCCGTGAGCGACATCTCCAGACGGCTTGGCGTTTCGGTCAAGTATCTGGAACAGCTCATTCGGCCGCTCAAGCGGGGTGGGTATCTCGATAGCGTGCGCGGACCCAAGGGCGGGCACATGCTCACCCGCGCGCCCGAGGAAATCACCGTGGGCGAGGTGGTCCGGCTGCTTGAAGGCGGTATCAATCTGACCGACTGCGTGGGCGATTCCGGGAAATGCAAGCGCGCCGCCACATGCAATGTGCGCGCGGTGTGGATCGAGGCGACCAACGCCATGAATTCCATCCTCGACTCCATCACGCTCTCGCAGATCAGCCACGAGGAAGACGGCACCTGCTGCCAGTAGCGGGCGGGATGCGCGTTCGCCTCGTCTGTCTCGATCAATTCTTCGGCGGGCCGGAAAACGGTTCCGTGCCCGCCGGAGTATCGGGAGATGTACAACAGGGGGTGACGCATGCATTCGTCCGTTTTGTCGCGTCGGATTGCGCTTTGGGCAGTCGCGTGGCTGACGCTGGCGGTGGCGCTGCCTGCGCTGGCCGTCGAGGAGGAGGCCCGGCCCGCGCCGGGACGCGCACTCGCCCGGCAGGCCACGCGGGAGCACACACTGTGGATCACGTCGGACCACTCCAAGCACGAGGTGCTCAAGCAGGCCTTCCAGACCCCGGAGGAGGTCACGGCCGCCTGCCTGACCTGCCACACCGAAGCCGCCGCACAGTTCCACAAGACCATCCACTGGACGTGGCTCGATCCGCTGGAGGACCCCGCCCTGAAGATCGGAAAGGGCGGCCTCGTCATCAACAATTTCTGAATGAACATTCAGAGCAACGAGGCTCGTTGCACATCATGCCACGCCGGGTACGGATGGAAGGACAAGTCCTTCGATTTCTCGAACCCCGTCAAGGTTGATTGTCTCGTCTGTCACGAGCAGACGGGAACCTACCGGAAATTTCCCACCATGGCGGGCTATCCCGTCAAGGAACCCACGAAGTTCGGCGGAAACGACATGTTCTATCCGCCGGATTACAATGCCGTCGCGCAGAGCGTGGGGCGTCCCTCGCGGCGCAACTGCGGCACCTGCCACTTCTACGGTGGCGGCGGCGACGGCGTGAAGCATGGCGATCTGGATTCCTCGCTGTTCACGCCGACGAAGAAGCTCGACGTGCATATGGGCGTGGACGGGCAGAATTTCACCTGCTCACGCTGCCACACCACGGCGCTTCACGACATAGCCGGTCGCATCTACAGCAACCCCGCCGCCACGGAGCGCAAGAGCCTGCTTGAGGACGACCTGCTGCCCAAGATCATGTGCGAGTCCTGCCATGGCGCAACTCCGCACCGGGCCGGGCACAAGGCTAACGACCACACGGACCGCGTGGCCTGTCAGGCCTGCCATATCCCCGAGTTCGCCCGCGAGAATCCCACCAAGATGTACTGGGATTGGTCCACGGCCGGGAAGAAGAAGGACGGCAAGCCCTACGCGGAGAAGGGACCTCTTGGCCTGCCGAGCTACGACAGCAAGAAGGGCAGTTTCCGCTGGGAGACCAACGTTCGCCCCGAATACTACTGGTACAACGGCGTGATCGAGTCTGTCCGCGCCTCGGACACCATCGACCCCTCCGGTGTGGTGCGGCTGTCGTGGCCCGAGGGCGAGTATGGCGATCCGCGTTCGCGCATCATGCCCTTCAAGGTCCATCGCGGAAAGACGCCCTACGACAAGGGGCGAAATACGATGGTCATCGCCCACCTGTTTGGTAAGGACGACGCCGCCTACTGGAAGACCTACGACTGGGCCGCCGCCATCCGCTCCGGCATGGCGTATGCGGGATTGGAGTATTCCGGCGAGTACGGTTTCGTGGAAACCGAGTGGGTGTTTCCGACCACGCACATGGTGGCACCGAAGGCAGACGCTCTGCGTTGCGGGCAGTGCCATTCGCGCAATGGACGGCTGGCGAATCTCGCCGGGTTCTACATGCCCGGACGTGACGGCAATCGGGCGCTGGACATGGCGGGCTGGGGCCTTGTGGCCGTCTGCCTGATCGGCGTGGGCATCCATGGCGCGATACGCATGGTCACCCGCCGCAGATGGTCCAACGAGCAGGCAAAGGAGTAGCGCCATGAAAGCCATGGAGAAGATGTATCTCTATACGCGGTTCGAGCGCTTCTGGCACTGGGCGCAGGCGGCGCTGATCTCGGTCCTCGCGCTTACGGGCTTCGAGCTGCACGGCTCCTTCACCTTGTTTGGCTTCGAGCGCGCCCACGACATTCATGAGTTTTGCGCGTGGAGTTGGGTGGTGCTGTGGGCCTTCATCGTGTTCTGGATCATTACCACAGGAGAATGGCGGCAGTACGTGCCCACCACGCGCAAGGTCATCGAGGTGGCACGCTATTACGCAATCGGCATCTTCCGGGGCGAGGCGCATCCCGTGCCCAAGACCACCCGCGCCAAGCACAATCCCTTGCAGCGGCTGACCTATCTGTCTCTTGCCGCGCTGCTTCTGCCGGTGCAGATGGGGTCTGGCCTGCTCTACATGTTCTTCAACGACTGGCCCGCGCTTGGGCTGACCGGAGTTCTGAGCCTCGACGGGTTGGCCTTCGTGCATACGGCGCTGGCCTTCGCGCTCGTGGCTTTCATCGTCATTCATGTCTACATGACGACCACCGGCCATAGCGTCTGGGCGCACATTACGGCCATGTTCACCGGCTGGGAGGAAGTGGAGGACGCCGACGCCGTGCAGGAATGGGAACGCAAGACGGAACGTTTCTGATGATGCGTGCGCCTGTGCGAGCAGTGCGGGCGAATCTTCCGGGCCGTGGCTGCGGTGCGAATGTCGTGGCCACGGCCGTCACGTTGTAGTGCCGGTTTCGAATGATCGCCGAACGCGGGAACGGATTGGCGTGGGGCCATCTTTTTTGAAAAGAAAATGGAAACGTCAATGACGGCGGACGCAATTGATAACTTTTTCTTCCACGCCGCCGCAGGGATGCAGAACTGCACCTCGGCGTAAAATGCGTGGATTGTCAGGCTTGGCGGCCCGTTGCGGGAAAATGCGCGCCATGTCTTGGTGGATGCCGTGTCGGCATGGATTTTGGACGGAGCTTGCCGCTGGCGAAAAATTGGTGTAGGGAATGCATCCCTCGCCGCAGAACGCCATCGCTAGCGGGCCACACCGGCCGTCGCTCAGACCGAATTCCCATCCAATGGACGCGCGTCCTGCTCGAGTCTCATTTCCCTAAAAAGGTAAGGTATTATGGAGTGCTTCAAGGCCCTTGGCCTTTCGGATGGTATTTGCGACGCTCTGGCGCGCAAAGGTTTCAGTGAGCCGACCCCCATTCAGGCGGCGGTGATTCCCAGATTGCTCGGCGGCGAGCGCGACATCGTCGGTCAGGCTGCGACCGGCACCGGCAAGACCGCGGCGTTCGGTCTGCCCATTCTCGAGAAGATTGCTGGCGGCAGCGGGCATGTGCAGGCTCTTGTTCTGGCCCCCACCCGCGAGCTGGCCATTCAGGTGGCAGAGGAACTCGAATCCCTCAAGGGCGCCCAGCGCCTGAACGTGCTGCCCATCTACGGCGGACAGGCTTTCGGCCCCCAGTTCCGGGGTCTGCGGCAGGGCGCCGACATCGTCGTCGGAACCCCCGGCCGCGTGCTCGATCACATCGAGCGCGGTAGCCTCGATCTGTCCCAGATTTCCTTCCTGGTCCTCGACGAGGCCGATGAGATGCTCAACATGGGCTTCATCGAAGACATCGAGGCCGTCATGGCGGCTGCGTCCCCCGAGCGACGCACGCTGCTCTTCTCCGCGACCATGCCGCAGGACATCCTGCGCATTGCCAAGCGCTACATGGGCGACTTCGAGCATGTGAGCGTGGCCCGCGAAAAGAGCGAGGAGCCGCTGACCGAGCAGGTCTTCCACGAAGTGGCCGAAAGTGACCGCTTCGAGGCCCTGTGCCGCGTGATCGACGCGAGTGAGAACTTCTACGGTCTCGTCTTCTGCCGCACCCGTGCCGACGTGGATCACGTGGCCGTGCGTCTGCAGGAGCGCGGATACGCCGCCGAAGGTCTGCATGGCGATGCCTCGCAGGCCCAGCGCGAGAAGGTCCTCGGCTCGTTCCGCCGCAAGCTCGTCACCGTGCTCGTGGCCACCGACGTGGCCGCCCGCGGCATCGACGTGCAGGAGCTGACCCATGTGGTCAACTTCGCCCTCCCGCAGGACCCCGAGACCTATGTCCACCGCATTGGCCGTACCGGCCGCGCCGGTTGCACCGGCCGCGCGGTGACCATCATCACGCCCAACGAATTCCGCAAGCTCACCTACATCGTGCGCAATGCCTCCGGCCGCATCGAGAAGGAAAAGCTGCCTTGCGTGGAAGAAGTCATCACCGCCCGCAAGACCCGCCTGCGCGAAGGCCTGAATGCCGCGCTGGAGCAGGGTGGCCTTGAGCCGTTCGAAGCCTTCGCTCGCGAGCTGATGGCCGAGAACAGCCCCGAGGAAGCCCTGGCCGCAGTGCTCAAGATGGCCTACCGGGACGATCTCGATCCCTCCCGCTACCGCACCATCGACGATGCGCCGCAGCGCGGCTTCAGCGCCGGCAACGGCCGCACCGAGATGTTCTTTGCGGCCGGTCGTGCGGATGGCGTGTCCCCGCGCGATCTGGTGGACCGCGTGGCCCGCGAGTCGCACATCAATCCTCGCCTCATTCAGGGCGTGAAGATTCTGGCTCGCCATTCCATCTTCACCGTTCCGGACAGCGAGGCCGAGCTGATCGAGCGGACCTTCCGTAAGCTGTCCGCCGGTGCTCCGCCGCTGGTGCGCCGTTCGCGCCAGAATGGCGGCAGCAAGCCCCGCAACTTCTCCTCCCGTGGCGGTTTCGGCAATCGTCGTGGCGAGGGTGCGTCCCGCCCCGAGGGCGGCAGGCGCTACTCCGACCGTGGCGAATCCCGCGGCCGGTCCTACGAGCAGCGTGGCTAGTCCGCACCGCTTCTGATGCCAAATGAAAGGGCGCTCCCCATGGGGAGCGCCCTTTTTTCATGTCGAGAGTGCGCGGGGTGCGGGTCAGTCCGCGGCCGCTGCCGCGCGGCGCTCTGCGCGGCGGAGCGCGCGGGTGTGGGCGTCCTCCACGAGGGAGCACAGCACCGGCACGACCACCAGAGTGAGCAGCGTGGCGAAGAGCAGGCCGAAGATGACGGCCACGGCCATCGGTCCCCACCACTGCGCGGATTCGCTGCCGACCTCCCAGCGGAAGTTTAGGAAGTCGAAGCTCACGCCCGTGGCCATGGGGATGAGACCGAGAATGGTGGTGATGGCCGTGAGCAGCACCGGGCGGAAGCGTGTGCGCCCCGTCTCCATGAGTGCCTCGCGCGCGGCCATACCCCGGGCCTTGAGTTGCTGGAAGTAGTCGATGAGCACGATGGCGTTGTTGACCACCACGCCCGCCAGCGAAATCACGCCGACGCCGGTCATGATCACGCCGAATGGCATGCGAGTGACCAGAAGCCCCACGAAGACGCCGACGAGGGACAGCACCACCGAGGTCAGGATGACCAGCGGCATGGCCAGCGAGTCGAACTGCGTGACCAGTACGAGGAAGATGATGAACAGCGCGGCTACAAAGGCCTTGCCCAGAAAGGCCGAAGCCTTGGCCTGCTCTTCCTGCTCGCCGGTGAAGGCGTGGCTGTAGCCGCGCGGCCACTGGTAGTCCTTCAGCCGGGCGGAGATGTCGGCGATGATGTCGTTGGCCAGCCGTCCTGAGACGTCGGCGGAGATGGTCACCACGCGTTGCTGGTCGATGTGCTGTATGCCGCCGAGACCGCTGGCGAGGCGCACGCTGGCCACGCTGGTCAGCGGGATGGGCTTGCCGTCCGGGCCGGACACGGTGAGGCGGCGGATGCTCTCCACGCTGGTGCGATCCTTTTCTGGGAGCTTGGCAACGATGTCGTATTCGTCCTTGCCCTCGCGGTAGCTGCCGGCTTTCACGCCGCCGATGGCCGCCTTGACGGTATTGGCGATGACGGCGGTGGAAAGGCCCATGATGGCGGCCTTTTCCTTGTCCACGTCCACGCGGATCTCCGGCTTGCCCTCCACGAAGTTGTCCTTCAGGTCCACCAGACCCGGAACGGTGCGGATGCGCTCGCGGATGTCGGTCACGATGCGGCCCAGCTCGTGGATGTCGCGGCCCGTGATTTCGAGGTTGATGGGCGCTCCGGTGGGCGGGCCGTCCTGCTCCTTTTCCGCCCGGATTTCCGCGCCGGTGATGGCGGCGAGGAGCTTGCCGCGCACTTCGTCCACAATGCCCGCCGAGGTGCGCGAGCGTTCGTGGAAGTCCTTGAATTCCATGGTTACCGTGCTGACGTGCGTGCCCGAGCCATCGGACGAGAACGGATCGCCGCCCTCGGAGCCGACCTGCTCGATGGTGTGGACCACGTCCGGATAGGCGGAGACGACCTGCTCCACCTGCGTGACGATGGCGTCCGAGGCGTCGAGGTTGGTCCCCACCGGGGCCTTGATGTTGACGAAGGCGCGTCTGGGGTCCGCGTCCGGGAAGAACTCGACGCCCTTGCCGAACATGCCGAAGGCCATGGCCGAGGTGACGAGTGAGGCCAGTGCCACACCGAGGACGACGAGGCGATGGTCGAGGCTCCAGTCCAGTAGCCGTGCGTAGGTGTTCTGCACGTGGTCCAGTGCCCGCTGGGCCATGGGGCGGCGCTTGCCGTTCTCCTTGCGGATGGTCTGGAAGCGGGCCGAGAGCACGGGGTTGATCACCAGCGCCACGAACAGCGAGCCGGACAGGGCCATGATGACCGTCAGCGGCAGGTAGCTCATGAATTCGCCCATGATGCCGGGCCAGAAGAGCATGGGTGCGAATGCGCCGACGGTGGTCAGCGTGGAGGCGATGACCGGCCACGCCACCTCGTCGGTGGCGGCCAGCGCGGCCTGTTGCCGAGTCGAGCCGTTCTGCATGTGGCGGTAGATGTTCTCCACGACGACGATGCCGTTGTCCACCAGCATGCCGAGCGCGAGGATGAGCGAGAAGAGCACCACCATGTTGAGCGTGACGCCCGAGGCCTGAAGCAGGATGAAGGTGATGAGCATGGACAGCGGAATGGCCAGCGAGACGAACAGCGCCGAGCGGCCGCCGATGAATACGAACACCACCGCCAGCACGAGTACGAGGCCGGAGATGATGTTGTTCTGGAGGTCCGCCACCATGAGCCGGATGTCCTTGGACTGGTCGGAGGTGATGTCGATGCGCAGGGCGGGCGGCATTTCCGTTTCCATCTCGCGCACGATGCGCTTCACCTCGTCGGCGATGTCGATGATGTTTTCGCCGCTACGTTTCTTGATGGCGATGGTCACGCTCTTTTCGCCGTCGAAGCGGCTACGTGAGAGCGGATCGCGCGAGGCATCGGCGATGACGGCGACGTCGCGCAGGTACACGGGCTTGCCCCCGCGCACGAAGGCCACCACGGAATCGATCTCCGATGGGTGGTGGAAGTCTTCCGGCACGCGCACGAGGTACTTGGACGTGCCGATGTCCATGGAGCCGCCGGGGACGTTGACGTTGGCGCTTTCCACCGAGGTCACCAGTTCCGAGAACGGCATGCGGTAGAAGGCCACGCGGTCCAGATCGAAAAGCACGTGGATTTCGCGCTCCAGTCCGCCGATGAGTTCGGCGTCCAGCACGCCGGGGATGGACTCGAAGCGGTCCTCCATGTCGTCGGCGAAGCTCTTGAGGCGCTTGAGCGAGAACGGCCCGGAGAGCACCACGTTGATGATGGGCATGTCCGAGAAGTTCATCTCGATGATGACGGGATCGTCCGGCAGGTCGGGCGGCAGGTCCGGCTTGGCCTGATCGACCTTGTCGCGCACCTTCTGGAGTGCGTCGTCGATGTCCACGCGGGGCAGGAACTTGATGGAGATGACGGACGAGCCATCGACCGACGTGGACTTGATCTCCTCCACATCCTTGAGGCCGCGTAGCTTGCGCTCGATGGGGATGGTGATCAGCTTCTCCATGTCCTCCGGCGCAACGCCCTCGTACTCCGTGGAGACGAAGATGTAGGGGATGGTGATGTCCGGATTGGATTCCAGCGGCAGGGCCTCGTAGGCCGAAAGCCCCGCCGTGACGATGAACGCCAGCAGCACCAGCACGGTGGACTGTCGCTTGAGTGCGGAACGGTTGACGATCATTGCACGTTCACCCGCGTTCCTTCTTCGACCATGGCCTGACCGCTGACGATGAGTCTGTCGCCCGCGTCAAGGCCTTCGAGAATCTGGACCGTTCCGCCGTCGAGCACGCCGGGGGTGATGATGCGGGCGTGCGCCACGCCGTCCTTCTCGACGTAGAGGATGCGCTCGCCGTTGCGGTCCAGAAGCACGGAGAGCGGCGCGGTGATGGCGTCTGGAATCTCGCGGCGGACCATGGAGACGCGGGCCATCATGCCGGGGCGGATGGCGGCGTCGGCATTGGCCACCACCACGCGCACGCGGAAGGTGCGGGTGTCGGCGTCGGCCTTGCTGGCGATGAAGTCGATGCGGCCGTCCCACGTGCGGTCCGGCCATGCGTCCACGCGCACGCGGGCGCTGTCGCCGCTGTGCAGGAAGCGCACGTCCAGTTCCGGCACGTCCACGATGATGCGGATGACGGAGACGTCCACGATGTCGGCCACGGGTTCGCCCTCGTTGACGTATTCGCCCGCATCCACGTGCAGCTCGTCGATGACGCCGGAAATGGGCGCGGAGACTTCTCCCTTGGCGTATTCGGCCTCGGCCTCGCGCAGGGTGGCGCGGGCGAGGGTCAGTTCGGTCTGGGCGTTGTCGAGTTCCTCGCGGGCGAGGACCTTGCTCTCGAAGAGTTCCCGCCGCCGTTCGGCCTTGGCGGTGGCGAGGCGCAGGTCCGCACGGGCGCGGTCACGCGCGGCGGCAAGTGTTGTCGCGTCGATGCGGGCCAGCGGCTGGCCCTTGGTCACGGCGTCGCCGCGTTCCACGCCCATCCATTCCACCGCGCCCGCCCGCTCGGCGGCCACGCGTACGTCGGCCACGGGTTCCGTCTGGCCGGGCAGGGTCAGGATGTCGAGGAGCGGTTGCGGCTCCACGGTGATCACTCGGACGTTGACCGCCTGCGGGGTCTCGGGCGTGTCGGTGGGCTGTTCGTTGCCGTTGTCGCCGCATGCGACGAGGGAGAGAAGCGCCATGCAGAGAAGCGCGTATGTCGTCAGTCTGTTCATGAAGGGATTGTCCTCGAAGCGTCGATGCCGCAGCGCGCGTGGGGCACGGCATGCGGCTGTTGGTCTTGATTTCGGTATTCGTCGGCTGCGTCATCCGTTCTCGTGCTGGTGGTGACGAAAAAAAATGACGCCGTGGAATCGTTGCACGAACATGGTGGGCGAAGTCAATGACCGTTTTTGCTTTTTCTACACCATGTCGGCGGCGTGACGATGCAAAGGGGGCGCGTTTCCCTGTGGGGAACGAGCCTGCGCCGTCTGGATGGTGTGGCGCTGCGGGCCGCTAGCGTCAACTGAGGGCGCGGCTGCACGCCGAGCCGATGCCCGCGGTGCACGCAAAGCAGTGCGGCCCCGTGACGATGGAACGCCCTCGGAGGAGTTCCGCGTCGAACTGGCTGATGTGGCAGGGTGCTCCGTGGTTCGTGGGCAGGCCGAGGGCCTGATTGAAGTCACAATCGTAGAGGGTGCCGTCCCAACCCACGTTCACCTGATGGCGGCACATGAGCCCCGGCAGATTCGTCGCGTTGAAGGACGATTCCGCGAGCTGCATGTATTCGTCCTCCATGTCGTGGACGCGAAGCAGTTCGAGATAGCGGTTCAGGGGAACGTTGGTGATGGTGAACAGCCTGTTCACCGTGATGCCGAAGCGTTCGTCGAGTTCGCGTTTGCAGGCCTCGGCCAGAGCGCGCTGGCCTGGCTGGTGGTAGGGGCCGAGGGGATGGTTGAACACGATGTCCAGCCCGAGGGCTTCGTCGTGCCCGTAGCCGAGCTGGTTGAGGCGCTTGAGCACGTCGATGCTGCTTCTGTACAGGCCGTTGCCGTGTTCGCGCACGGCGGCCTCGTCGAGCGAGCAGGGCAGCGAGGCTACGAGGCGGACCTTGTGCAGCGCGAAGAAGTCCGGGAGGTCGTCGAGCCCGTCGATGGTCATGCCCATGAGGTTCGTGCGGACCTGTACGGGGTGCGTGCCGCGCAGGATGCGGATGAAGCGCTTGATGTTTGGGTTGAGCTCCGGTGCGCCGCCGGTGATGTCCACCAGCGCCGGGCGCAGTGCGTCCGCCGCGGCGATGACGCTTTCGAGCACGCTCCAGCCCATGATCTCCCTGCGCCCCGGTGAGCATTCGAGATGGCAGGTGTGGCAGGCGAGGTTGCAGCGAAGGCCCATGTTGACTTGCAGGACTTCGATGTCCTGTGCCGTGAGACGCTGGTCGAGGTGCCTGGCGAACGGTGTCATCTGGTCCTCCGATGGCCCGCACGCGCCGCGTGCGGGCCTGTGGGTGACTAAACCTGTCGAGACGTGGCCACTGCGATGACGGCCTTCATGAAGGCGGGAAGGTCACCGGGCTTGCGGCTCGATATCTGGTTGCGGTCCACAACCACTTCCTCATCGACCCACGTTGCCCCGGCGTTGACGAGGTCGTCCTTGATGCCGGGGGTGGACGTGCAGGTGAAGCCCTTCATGATGCCTGCGGAGATGGGAATCCAGCCGCCGTGGCAGATGTGGGCCACCGGCTTGCCCGCTTCGTGGATTTCGCGGGTCAGGCGCTTGACGCTGTCGAGGCGGCGCAGCTTGTCCGGGGCGAAGCCGCCGGGAATGACCAGCATGTCGAAGTCCTCTGCGCGCACTTCGTCGAGGGACGCGGTGGCCGTGCAGGGGTAGCCGTGCTTGGAGACGTAGGTCTTGCCCTTGTGCGGTCCTGCCACGACGACGCGAGCGCCTTCTTCCTCAAGCCTGTATCTGGGGTACCAAAGTTCCTGATCCTCGTAGACGTCCTCAACGAACATGAGGACGGTCTTTCCTTGCAAAACGCCCATATCGAACCTCCGTGGCGTGATTGTGCTGCGTGAAGGATTGTCGCGGTGCGGCAAACACACAGTTTACGCAAGCGGCGTGGTTGCGGCAAGGGGGGTGCGCAAAACGACGCGGTGATGCAGTGCATGCGCTTGTGGTTGCCTAAAGCAACGATGTGAAATAATGATTGAATCAGATGATGGAATCGCCGGCCGGAGTGCGGCGCGGATGGAGAGGCATCCCAACAGTGCAAGGAGTGGACATATGCTGATGCGCAAGCGTGCCTGGGACATACTGCGGGATGATTTCACCCGCGTCGAGGAAGGGGCGAGCCTTTTCGAGGTCATGCGCCTTATGCGCGAAGCGGTGAAGAAGGACTCGGACAATCACGTCGCGCTGGTTTTCGCGAAGGATGGGTCTTTTCTGGGCGTCATCACCATGTGGGACATCCTGAAGAGCCTTGAGGGCTGCGTGTTCCGGCAGGACGATCTGGCCCGCTTCGACGAGGCCGACTGGGATCAGGCCTTCGGGCGGGCCTGCCGTAGTTGCTGCGACCTGAACATCGACGCCATCGTGCAGAAGAAGGACGACATGCCCGAGGTGCAGCCCAACGACCCCATGATCATCGTGCTTGAGGCGTTCATGGACCATCGCAGGGGCTGGGCCGTGGTACGCGAGGGCGGCAAGGTGCTCGGCGTCATCTTTAAGGGCGACGTGTTCCGCGAGATCAGCCGCGACGTGCTCGACCACGCGCATTAGGCATTATTTTCGACGCGCAGTCCGTGGAGGCCGCCCGCTCGCGGGTGGCCTTTCTTGTGGACTTCGGCTTGCCGGGGGCGTTCGCGGGGCCGGGGCGTGGGGTTTTCAGTGTGGCACCGGCATGGTACAAGGCCGACCCAACAGGAGAAGACGCCCCATGCGAACCCTTGTGAACGTGTTGATATTTCCCATAGCCTGTCTTGTTGGCACGGCCGTGGTGGTGGCGATGCATCCGCCGCTCCCGTCCGGCGTGCTCGCCGTTGCTCCATACGTGCTGGCGGGCATTGGCGCTCTGCTGTGTGGGCGTTTCAAGCGCAGCCGTGGCGTGTTTGCCCTCGCTTTTCTCGTTTGCGGATTCGCGATGATGCAGGCGTTCTTTGCGGCGGGCATAGGGGCAGGGGCACTCGGCCAGATCGCCTATCCCGCCTACGCCATATCCTTTCCGCTCATGCTCGTGCTGCTGGGGGTGCTTGGCGACCGGGGTGTATTCACGGCGTGGGGCGCGGTGGTGCTTGCCATGGTGAGCATCGTCGGTACGGTCACGTGTTTCGCCGTCGATGGCGGATTCGGCATCCCCTCGGCCGAGGGTGCGCAGGCCATGCGCGTGGCCGTGGCTGAGACGCTGCATGCGCGGCTTTTGCCGCAATGGGCGGATGCGTGGACGTGGCTGCCGCAGCCTGCGCTGCTGGCGGTGGCCGTGGCGGCGGCGTTCTTCATCGTGCGCGGCGTTGTGCGCGACGAGCCGCTGGATGCGGGATTCGCTGGGTGCGTCGTCGGCGTCGCGGCGGGGATGCATGTCGCGGGACGCCCGGACTTCGTGGCGCTCTTCTTCTGCGCGGCGGCGGGGTGCATCGTCGTTCCGCTGTTTCAGGATTCCTACCGCATGGCCTTTCTCGACGAACTGACGGGGTTGCCGTCGCGCCGGGCGTTGGTGGCGGACTTCCGCAAGCTTGGCGGGCGCTACGCCGTGGCCATGGGAGACGTGGACCATTTCAAGAAGTTCAACGACACCTACGGGCATGACGTTGGCGACGAAGTGCTACGCATGGTCGCCAGCCGCCTTGCCCGCGTGACCGGGGGCGGTGCGGCCTACCGCTACGGCGGCGAGGAGTTTACTATCCTTTTCCCGCGCGGCAACGCGCAGGAGGCCCTGCCGCATCTGGACGCCGTGCGCGCGGCCATCGAGGGCTCGCCCTTTGCCGTGCGCTCCAAGGATCGCCCCGCGAAGAAGCCTAAGGATGCCGATGCCAAGGGGAAACCATCCCGTGGCAAGGGCGCTGGCGCGTCGGCGGGTAAGACGGTGTCCGTGACGATTTCCATAGGTCTCGCCGAACGGACCGATGCCCGCCAGAATCCGGAGGACGTGCTCAAGGAGGCGGACAAGGCACTGTACAAGGCCAAGAAGAAGGGACGCAATCAGGTCTGCGCCGGGTAGCGCTGGGCTGGTGGAGACCACAGGAGCGAAAGGCCCCGGATGCGTGTGCATTCGGGGCCTTTCGCGTGGGAATTCGTTTCGTGGGCGTTATTTGTGCCCGATGAGCACGTGCACGGCGTCGTCAGTGGCGCGGACGTCGAAGTGCGCCAGACCTTCCGCCGTGGTTTCGATGACGGTGCGCACCACGCCGCGCGCGGGGTGGAAGCCCGTGCGGATGCGGTTGGCCCGCGCACAGTCCACCAGCAGCTCTTGTTGCGCGTCGGGCAGGGCACTCTGGGCGAAGACGTCCACAACGATGCGCGGCGGCGAATCGAGGGGGAATGCCGTGAAGCGCGGTATCCCGCCGTCCGTGCGGATGGTCACGTCGAGGACGTCCTCTGCGGCCGCGTAGTGTACGCCGGTCACGGTGGGTGCCGTGGCGGGCGAGGCCTTTACGGTCGTAAGCGTCTGGCCCTGCGTCGGAGCCGGGGCGGGTGCCTCGTCTGTCGCTTTGCCGGATTCCGCCTGTGCGGCGGGAGCCGGAAGCTGCGCCGGAATCGCGACCTGTGCGGGCGCCTTGCCGGGTGCGAGCGTCGAGTCAGGCGCAAGCACGTCGTGGGACACGGGGCGGCGGACCTCCCAGCAGGGAGTCTCGCTCGCGGTGAGCGGCATCCGCCATAGCGCAAGGGCCACCAGCGCAAGCGGTGCGATCAGTACGAATGTGTTCCGGATGGCGTCACGCATGGCGTCTCCGCTGGCCGCTGCCCATGGGCGTGGGCCGGTTTCAGATGGCGATGCCCGTGGGGGCGTCGGTTGCCGGGGTCACGTCAGCGCCGTCGCCCGGTGCGGCGGGCGTCGAATCTGCGGGGGCCGTGCCGTTGGTGGCGTCTTGCGCCGGAGCCGCTTCGGGCTGCAGTGCCTCGGGAGCTGTGGCGTCCGGGTCAATGGCGCCCGGTGCGGCAGTTCCCGGAGCGGCGGCTTCAGGAGTGGTGACTTCAGGGCCGACAGGGGTCGCTCCGGATTCCTGTATCGTCTCGGGCAGGATGGGCTGATCCATGTCCGGCTCGTCCACATCGCCACGGGTCACGTCCGAAAGCCACTGCATGGTTTTCATGAACAGGCCGGTGCCCTCGTTCTGCTCGTGCACGTCGCCCTTGGGGGCCGTCCACGAGGTCCAGAAGTCCGCCAGCGCGGCGGTCAGCGAATGCCATGCGTCGGCTGCGAATCCGCCGAGGGCGTCGAGAATCTTCGAGAAGAGGCCCGGTTCGGCGGGCGCGGCAGGTGCGGCGTCCGCCGCAGGGGCGACGGCTTCCGGCTGTGCTGCGGGAGTCGGGATCGGGGCGATAGGAGCGGTCTCCATGACGGGCGCGGGGACCGGGGTTGGAGCCGCTTCCGGCACGACGGGAGCCGGGACCGTTTCAGGCATCACGGGTAGCGCGGGAACGACCGGTGCGGGCGTCGCGGCGGGTACCTCGGGCGCGGCTGTCGGCGCGGGTGCTTCTGCCGCTTCTCCGACGGGAAGCGCAGGTGCTGTAACGGTCACATCGGCCGCGACAGGCGCGTCGCCGGGGGTGTTGACCGCGAGCACGTAGGGGCGGTCCGCGATCCATTGCTCGTGGATGACGTGCAGGTTTTCCGGGCGGTTTTCCCACGAATCCCAGTAGCGCTTCTGCATGCCGAGGACGAGGCGTTCGCCGCCGGTTGCCATGCCAGTGATGAGGTTGAGATCCTGCGTTTCGAGGACGTTCGCGCCGCAGTAGTAGGTGTAGACGCCGGAGTAGATTTTGTATGCGGCGGGCGTGTAGCCTGCCTCGATGAATTCGCCCATCACCTCGGCCTGCTCGCGCGGGCTCATGACGGAGTCGAGCTCCGGCACGGCCACGAGAGCCAGCGGCTGCACCCACAGGGTGACCAGCGCGGCCAGCGTGATGAGCGCGGCGCGGATGTCGAAGCGGGTGGCGTAGCGCCACAGAACGAGGGCGACCACGCCGCAGGCGACGGCCAGAAGCCACAGGCCGCTGAGGTATTCGGGCCACTGCGTGAAGATGTTGACCAGTGGCGTGGCCACGGCCAGAAGCGCGAACAGCCCGGCTACGGCCAGCATCAGCCTGCGGGTGCGCACGGCGTCGAAGGCCAGCACGGCCTGCGCAGTGAGCAGAACCAGCGGCGGGAAGAGCGGCAGCAGATAGACGACGATCTTGGTGCTCAGGCAGGTCAGCAGGACGAAGCCTGAGACGAGGGCGCACCACAGGTAGCTTTTGCCGGAGCCTTCGCTGTCCACGTCGGCGTGACGGGCGTACCACAGGGATTTCCAGAATTCGCCCTTCACGAGCTTGCCGAAGGGCAGCAGGAACGCGACGAAGGTCCACGGCAGGAAGGCCGCCGGGAACGTGGCGAAGTAGTGCCAGAAAGGCTGCTCGTGGTGCGAGGCGTTCACCGCGCGGCGGTAGATCTGCTTGTAAAAGATGTTGTTGACCAGATCATGCTCGCCGCCGATCCACGCCGCGCCGATCCACGCGAGGAGGATGCCGAGCGCCGCGCCGATGCCCACGGCCACGTCGCGCCGGAACAGGCGGTAGAGGCGTCCGCTCCATGCGAGATAGACCACCGAGGCCAGAAGCGGAAACACGAGGCCGAGCGGGCCTTTGGTCAGCGTGGCCACTGCGGCGAGCACGAAGCCCGCCACGGTCAGTCCCATGGCCTTTTCGCGCTGCCATGCGCCAAACAGGCAGACGTGCGCGGCGGTGATGATGGCCGCGAAGAGCAGGTCCATGCGCGAGTAGTGGGTCAGCGCCACGAAGTAGAAGCAGGTGAGCAGGATGATGCCGGCGGCGAGTCCCGTTTCGCGTCCGCCGCGCAGCACAAGGCGGTTCATGGTCAGCATGGCGGCGATGAACAGGAGCGCGCTGGCCGCCGCTCCGGCGAAGAACAGCGTGGGGTTCGACGAGCCGAAGAAGGGAATGAACGCCGTGAGGAACCAGAAGTAGACCGGAGGCTTGTCCGGGTAGGGCACACCGTTTAAGTACATCACCAGCCACTTCTTGGCATGAACGACATGCTCGAAGACGTTGGCGTAGCGGATTTCGTCCGAGAACCACAGGGCCCGGCTGTCGAGGGCGGGCAGCGTCTGCGCCGCGAGCACGAGGCCAAGAACCACGAGCGGCAGAAGCGCCGCCACGGTCCACAGTCGCGAAAGGAACTTATTCATGGGCTGGGGTGTCCTTTTTGAGTCCGAAGGTGAAGATGGCCCATGCGGAGACGGCTCCGTAGGCCCAGCCGAAGAAGACATCCGAGGGATAGTGCTGCAACAGGTAGATCCGCGTGAAGCCCATGAGCGCCAAAAGGACGCCGAGGGAGATTGTCAGCCCCATGTTGCGCCGCCACAGGGCCAGCGCCAGCGCGGAACCCGTGGCGTCGGCGGTGTGGCCGGACGGCAGCGAGTGGAAGTGCGGGTCGAGCGTCAGCAGGTGGTACACGGTTTCGCCGGTCAGCGGGCGCGGACGGCCAAGCGCCATCTTGGTCAGATTGACGAGGCAGAGGCAGATGGCCAACTGGCAGGCGGCGTAGGTCAGCGCGAATTTCGTGAGGTTTTCATTTTTCGTGCGCACCCCGTGAACGAGGATGCCCAGAAATGTCAGGTAGAATGCGGGGTTGCCCCAGTCCGTGAAGAAGAAGGCTATTTCACGGAGCAGGTCGTGCGCGTTCTTGTGTTGGCGCATGGCCTCGGCGAGGGCGAATTCTCCGCCGAAGGCCAGCGGAAGCACCGCGACCAGCGCGATGAGCGGCAACGATCCCAGCACGAAGTGCAGGGCAGGATTTTCAGTACGCATGCGGCGCTTATAGGGCATGGCGTGTTCCGTGGCAAGGCCGCAGGGAGGGGGCAGGTGCAGTCCTGATTCGCGGAAGTAGGGTTTGCGCAATTTGTTGATGCAATGATGTGACGCTTTACTTATAGTGAGCTTCAATCATGGCCCGAGTTGAGGGTTCATCGTTCCAATGCCTTGGAATGATGGAGCATGTCAGATTTTCTGGAGTTCAGGATGTACAGGATATTTTCATTTCTTGCAATCGTGGCGCTGTCCGTGGCGCTGTTCGTGGAGCATTGGCAGCTCGTTGCGCTGTCGGAAAGACTCGATGATGGGCTGGACCGGATAGAATCCATGGAAATGACCATGGCTCGGGACAGCGACGCGACGGGGCTGTTCTATCGGTTTATCGTCAATAATCACCGGAGCATTCAGGAGCTTCGGCGTTCGCGCGTGCTGACGGTGACCGCCTACAGCCCGCGCGAGGCCGAAACCGACGACTCGCCTTTCCACACGGCTTCCAACCGGCCTGTGCGGCAGGGAATCGTCGCCGTGTCGCGCGATCTGTTCGATGCGGGGTGGGTGTTCGGCAAGAAGGTCTACATCAAGAACTACGGCGTGTTCACCATCGACGACCTCATGGCCGTGGACAAGCGCAATCAGATGGACATCTTCATGTTCGACACGCGGGCTGCCCTCGATTTCGGCCGCAAGCAGCTTGAAGTGCACCTCATCGATCTTTGACGCCAAGAGCTTGGCGCAGCGTGCGGAAATACTCGCGCTCCTTGATGCGCTCGCCGATCCACACGCCAAGGACGACGCCTGCCGTGTTGGCCGCCATGTCCGCCCAGGAGGTGAAGCGGCCCGGCACGAAATGCTGGGCGATCTCGATGCCTGCGCCGAGGAAGACCATGGAGCCTGCGGCCACGATGGCCGCCTGCCGGGTGCGGAAGGCCCGCATGGGAAGAAGCGCCAGCCATGTGTAGGCCAGCAGGTGCTCCACGAGGTCGATGTGCTTGATGTCCACTGGCTGGGGCATATTGGGCGTGAGCGACAGCCAGCAGACGACGAGGATGGACGCCCCCCATAGGGCGATGAGGGGCGTGGAATGCTTCTGGGGCATGGTATTTCGTTCCGGTCAGGGTTGAAGATGCGCTTCGGGTATACCCTCGGGACAGCCGGTGCGCAACTCCGGGTGAGCTTCGCAGATTGCGTCAGGCGGCCTGCGTGCCTTCCGCTGCGGCGAGCGCCGCGTCCATCTCCTTCACCTTCGCCAGTGCGCGGGCGATGACGTCCCTGTAGCGGCGCATGTCCGCTGGGACCGGGTTCTGCGTGAACCGCGCCAATCCGGCGAGATCCATACTCTCATTATACAGGTAGGGCAGGTACAGCGGGTCCTGCCGCAGGAAGAACAGGGTCTGTTCCATGAGCCTGCGGATTTCCGCGCGGTTGCGTACGGGCTTGCGGAACAGCTTTTCCATGCGCTTCGTCGCCGCGCGAAGCGACTGGGTCCATGTGGCGGCGCGGGCCTCGAAGACGGGGCGCGGGCGCGACTGGCGGGCCGAGGCGAGGATAGCGAGGAAGCGGTCCACGCGGTCTTGGCCGCTGGCGAGCGCGTCTGCCGCCTCGCCCATGCCGATGGCCTTCGTCCCCGCGATGTCCAGACCGCCGCCGTAGAGATTCAGGACGTCGAGGGATAGCCCTTCGATGTCGTGCTCCATGTCTCGCTTGGCGGTGACGTAGGCGAGGGTGGAATACACGGTTTCGCCGCGCATGTTTTCGAGCTTCATGTGCCGCGCGGGATCGTAGGTTCGCGTCGGGCGTGCGGCGTGGTGTCCGGCTGCATGGCTGCGCTCTGCGCTCCACGAGAAATCCTGCCCGGCAAGCAGCAGCTTCTTCACTCCGCACCACGATAGGAAGCGCAGAATGGTCACGTTGACGTTGCCGCCCGCGTCGAACACGGGTTCGGTCTTGTTGAGCACGAAGGTCGCCAGACCGCCCACGGTCCACAGCGGCAGGGTGGGGCCGGGGTAGCGCGAGACGACGTCCGGCGAGACCTTGGTGGAGTAGATAAGCGGGATGTCGGCGGCCCATTCGGCATCGAGGCGATTGAAGACCTTTTTCATGCCGTCGCTGTAGTCGATGGCCATGCACAGGTGCGGCTTGATGCCTGCGGCCTGGAGGGCTGGGAGCGTCTGGAGCGAGGTGATGACCAGCGCGTTGCCCTGCATGGTCGCCAGTTCGGGGCCGAAGTCGTTGAGTGATGGGCCTGCGCCCACGATGAGCGCGGTCAGTCCCTGTCCTGCTCCGGCAAGCGGCGTGAGGGAACCGTCGCGAAAGGCGCGGACGTAGTTGCCAAGCTCGTTGCCGACCATCACGTTTTGGCTCAGCCTCAGTGTGTTGAGTTCCACGGTGATGCCTTCGAGCATGTTGCGCACCACGCGAATCCAGCGGGCATATTCCGGCCCAAGTTGCTGACTCGGGAAGTCGGCGAGGAGCTTGACGCGCCCGTGCAGGAACTGGAGGTCCAGCCGGATGGCCGCGTTGTAGACCTCGGATTCGACCGGGGAGAGGAAGGCGAGTTGCCCGGATTCGATGAATGGCGTGTAGTCGCTCAGCCCGAGGCATGCCGTAAGCATCTCCGGGCGCGGCTCCACGACGAGAATGCGGTGTGTGGCCGGGGCGTTTTGCAGAACCTGCACGAGGCCGTAGCCCAGATTCAGGCCCACGATGATGGAGGCGTTGCGGTGGGCCTCTTCGCCCGGAGTCCATGACTGATAGTAGTGCTGGGGCGGGAAGGCCTCGAACAGGGAGCCGCCGTGATCGAGCGGAACGTCCATGAGGCCGAAGCGGTTCACGATCAGTTGCTTTTCGAGAGCAATGGGGTCAGAATCCACCCCTTCGAGCCAGGACGCAACCGGAGCGTTCTGCCGTTTCAGGGCCTTCAGGTTCTTTTCGAGAAACCTATAGAGTTCCATGCCGTCTCCCTGCCTTGGTCTGGTGTCTATGCGTCGGACATGTGTTCGCGCGGTGAATCATGGACCAGTTTGCAAGGACCCTGCCATGCCAAGGCGTTTTCCTCGGCATTCAGGATTGCGGTAGCGACCATCCGGACATACCAGACACTTCCATGCACTACGACAACATCCTCGAATGCGCCGGCAACACGCCGCTGGTCCGGATCAGGCGACTCAACCCCCACAAGGGTGTCAATATTTTGGCCAAGGTCGAGTACTTCAACCCCGGCGGCTCCATCAAGGACCGCGTGGCGCTAGCCATGCTCGAAGCCGCCGAGCGTTCGGGAGAACTCGTGCCGGGGCGGACGGTCATCGAGCCGACCTCCGGCAACACGGGCATCGGGCTGGCCATGGCCTGCGCGGTCAAGGGCTACCGTCTGCGTCTCATTATGGCCGACAACGTCTCCGAGGAGCGAAAGCGCATCCTGCGGGCCTACGGCGCGGAGATCGAGCTGACCGAAGGTCGGCTGGGCACCGATGGAGCCATTGAATTGGCCTATCGCATGGCGCGCGAGCACCCCGACGAGTACGTGCTCATGGACCAGTACAACAACCCCGCCAGCATTCAGGCCCATTTTGAGGGCACTGCCCGCGAGATTTGGGAGCAGACCGACGGGCGGGTGACCCACGTGGTGGCCGCGCTTGGCACCTCCGGCACGGCCATGGGACTGGTCAAGCGGCTCAAGCGCGAGAATCCCGACATCTGCGTGGCCGCCGTGGAACCTTACGCCCGCCATCATATTCAGGGCCTCAAGAACATGCAGGAGTCCTATCCTCCGGGCATTTTCAACAAGCACTTGCTCGATCGCATCATCCGCGTCGAGGACGAGGAGGCCTTCGAATACTGCCGTCGCCTCGCGCGTGAGGAAGGCCTGCTGGTGGGGATGAGCTCCGGCGCGGCGCTTGCCGGTGCGGTGCACCTTGCCGCCGAACTGGAGCAGGGCACCGTGGTGGTCATCTTTCCGGACAGCGGCGAGCGCTACCTGTCCACTTCGCTTTTCGCCACGCCCGACGAACAGGGCGTGCACCTCGCCAGCGCGACCGGTGACGACGTGGTACTGCCCTGTACCGGGAGCGTCCGCCTGTATACCGTCGGTCCCAGCCTCGACCGCTGGGACGACCCAGATTTCTGGCGACGGCTCGCCTTCCTCGACGTCATGCGGCGTTACCTCGGCCTGCGCGGCGCTGATGCCACGCTCGCCGCAGGACTGCCGGACATGGACGACCGCGCCATGGCTGCCTCGCGCGATGCGCACCTTTCCCGTTCGGACTTCGCCCGCGAAGTGCGGGACATGGTGGCCGCGCGCGCGGCGCAGCTCGACATGGGCGACGTGGCGCTTTCCCTCGCCGGGGACGGGCGCGAGGACATCCTCGCCCTGTGTGGTGGTCTGCTCGGCAGCGGGCTGGCCTACGAGAAGCTGCGGTCCGTCTATTTCGACGTGAGCCGCGACGGCGACTACGGCAGGCTCGGGCAGGCCGATCTGGACAAGCTGTCCCTCGGCAAGACCGTGGACCTCGCCGACTACGTGAAGGGCAATCCGCAGGATTTCACGCTGCTCAAGCGCGCCTCGCTACGTGACCTCAAGGACGGCGAGTGCTGGCAAACCTGCTGGGGCAACGTGCGGCCGAGTTGGTTCGTGCAGATGGCCGCTGCGGCCCGCGCCGCGGGCGGCGTGCCCACCGTGTTCATGGGCGGCGAGTCCCACCGCTTCCCGCATCTGGAGAATCTGCGCTCCATCTGGACAGCTTCGGACGGGGCGAGCCCGCGCGCGTGGCTTCTGGCCTCGCCCGTGGTTGCCGCGGATCGGGATTCGCACTCCCGCATGAGCGTCGGCGCGCTTCTCGACGAAGGCTTTTGCCCGCAGACGCTACGCATGTGGCTGCTCTCCGCCGCCTACCGCAAGACGCTCGATTTCTCCACGCAGACCTTGTCCATGTGGGACTCCAACCGTCGCCGCGTGCAGGAGCTTGCCGCCGCGCTGTCGGCCCGTGCGGGGCGCGAGGGCGCGGCCGAGGGCGGCGTGGCCGAGATGAAGGTCAATCTTCGTGCAGCCTTCCGCGAGGCCATTGAGCGCGATCTGGCGCTGTATTCCTTCTGGCCGGAGCTGTTCGGCTTTTGCCGGGGCATTCGGCGGCATGCGCTGGATGGCGCGCTGGCTCCGGGCGAGGCTCGGGCCTGCCTCGACCAGCTTATGGCCGTGGATGATGTGCTGCGGATTCTGGACCGCGAGGCGTTGCCCGTGCCGCCATGCGAGTGGCCAGCCGAGGTCGCTTCGTTGGTGGAGGCGCGTAGCGCCGCCCGTGCCGCACGGGATTTTGCCCGTGCCGACGCCCTGCGCGACGAGATGCATGCCGCAGGATACGTCGTGGAGGACGACCGCGAGGGCGCGCGGCTCCTGCGGGTGCGGCGCGATTGAGCGTCGTGTGCTGGATGTGATGATTATGTGGGCGGAGCCGGGAGGTTCCGCCCTTTTTCATGGTTGGCGAGGACGGAATTTCTAAGGCAGGTGGCGCGCGGTGAGGGTGGATTCGCGGTGTGCGCCGTGCGCAGTGGCCACGGGGCTGGTTCTGCGAAAGGCTTGCTCCCGGTCGTTGTGCTCCTGTGCCATGCCAAAGGTGCCGATGGCACCGGAGACGCCGAGGCCGATGAACGCGCCGAGGGCGAGCGGACTGCCGAGGGCCGCCGTGCCGTATGCGCAGGCCGTGGCCGCGATGAAATAGGCGATGCCGAGGGGCGCGTGGCCGACGTAGAAATGCCCGCTCCCAGGAATGATGAGCGAGAGGAGCGCTGCCGCGTGGGGGCTTTTCTGCGATGCGAAGGACTGGGAGGCCCAGCCTGCCAGCCGTTCGCGATCGGCAGTTTCGCCGTCCGTAGTGTCTGGCGTGTCACAGGCCGGATTGGGGCCGAACATGGTGCAGGCGAACATGTCGAGGCCGTCGGCTTCCGGGTTGCCCATGAACATGGCGGGGGAACTGGCGGGCTGTTCCCAGTCCGCGTTGCCGGTGACGATGACCCGTCGCGTCGGGCGCTGCGGCGGGCATGGCGCTTCGGCATATGTCTGCGCTTGAGGCTCCTCCCGCGCAGTGTCGCGCATCGCGAAGGGATCGAGCGTTGGGAGTCCTGGTTCCTCCTCAAGGGCGAAGTCCTCTTCGGGTTCATCGTCCGCGAGGGGCGCGGCGGGAAATTCGGAGGTCGCAGGCTGCAACTGTGCCTGTTGTTCCTGCGTCGCGACGGTCGGTGCAGGATGGGCGATGTCCGCCGCGCGCTGCGCTGGGGCATCCTGTGGGATGATCTGCGCGTCGGCGATGACGTGTGCCACCACCCGCATGAATTCCCCCAACTCGCCTGCGAGGTCCGCGCCGGAAAGCTCGCCGGACGCGAGGCGCTCTTCGAGCCGTTTTGCGGCGTCCGTCAGGCCGTAGGGGTTGGGACGTGGCAGCATGCGGTGCTCCTCGCGTCTGCGGATGGTCACGGATGGGACGCGACCACTTTAGCACGCTTTGCGCAGGCGTGTGAATGCATGCCCGCAGCGGGGACGCGCAAAAGGAAAAGGCTCCCGCCGAAGCGGAAGCCTTTCGCATGGAATTCCCGAACCGGAGGCTGCTAGCGCTTGCGCGAGCGGCCCACGGCGAATTTCTTGGGGTCCAGCCGGTACTTCTTCACCTTGTAATTGATGATGCGGTAGCTGGCCTTGAGGTCCCGTGCGGCCTGAAGCATGTTGCCGCGCGCTTTTTTCAGCGCATCCACCAGAAGTTCCTGCTCGAAGCGCGACACGGCCTCGCCGAAGGAGAGGCTGGTGTCCGTGGCCGAGGATTCGGCCGTCTGCAGGCTCGGCGGCAGATGGTAGGTGCGGATGACCTCCTCGTCGCAGATGAGCACGGCGCGTTCCATGCAGTTGGCCAGTTCGCGCACGTTTCCGGGCCAGTGGTACTGCTGGAGCAGATCAATGGCCGGGGTGGAGATGCGTTTGACGTTCTTGCCGTACTCCTCGGCGTAGCGCTGCATGAAGTGTTCGGACAGCGGCAGGATGTCGAGCCTGCGTTCGCGCAGCGGCGGAATGAAGATGGGAAAGACGTTGATGCGGTAGAAGAGGTCCTCGCGCAGGGTGCCTTCCTCCAGCATCTTTTCCAGCGGGCGGTTGGTCGCCGTGATGAGCCTGGCGTCCACGCGGATGGTCTGTTCGCTGCCGATGCGCTGGATTTCGCGCTCCTGAATGGCGCGCAGCACCTTGGCCTGCGCTTCGAGGGACAGCTCGCCGATCTCGTCGAGGAACAGCGTGCCGCCGTCGGCGAGTTCGAAGAGGCCCTTCTTGTTGGCCACCGCGCCGGTGAATGCGCCCTTGGTGTGGCCGAAGAGTTCGGATTCAACAAGTTCGGCGGGCAGGGCCGCGCAGTTGAGCTTAATCAGCGGCTTGGTCTTGCGCGGGCTGACGCTGTGCAGCGCCTCGGCCAGCAATTCCTTGCCGGTGCCGGATTCGCCGCGCAGAAGCACCGTCGCGCGGCTGGGGCCGACCTGCGACACCTGCTGGAGCACCATGCGCATGGGCTTGGACGCAGCCACGATGTTCGGATGCGCGTAGCCCTCGGTTCCGGCCTGCACGGGCGGAAGGCCCTGCGCCATCAGGTGGCGCTGCATGGCCAGTTCCTCCTGCAACGTCGCCACCTGACGGGCGACGAGGGAGGCTACCACCTGCAGAAACATGCAATCGGTCTCAAGCTCGGACGGGTCGGCGGCGGGCACGTCCACGGACAGGGTGCCGAGGATTTCCGCGGCCTCGCCGGGGTCGGCGTAGCGCACGGGCACGCAAATGAAGCCCAGATGCGCCATCTCCTCCTTGGTCCGGCCGAAGGCGAGGTTCAGGAAGGACGGGTGGTCCTTCTGAACCGGCACGATGACCGGCTTGCCGGAGTTCATGACCTCGCCAGTCACGCCTTGTCCCGGTTGGTAGGAAACCTCCGCATACCGCTGGGAACCGACGGTCACGCTGAGTTTGAGGGTATTTGTTTCGGGGTCGAAGATGGTCAGCAGGGCGCGCTTGTACCCGTGCTCGTCGCACAGGGTGCGCAGGATGGTCTTCAGGCCAGACTGCATGGCACCATGCGGACCGATTTCCTCAACGATCCGTATCAGCGTATCGAAGTACGCGGACTGTCGTTCCGGCGAGATGGCTTGGCGTGGCATCGCTTTGTTGGGTTGTGCGGGGAGCCGTGGCTCCCCGCGTGTGAGTCGTAATCAGGAAACCGCGGCAACCCCAAGGTCGATGGCCTTGAGGTTCATGTCCACGACCTTGGGCTTCAGACGTGCCTTCACGGCGGCGATGAGATCGTCGGGCGTGAGGGGCAGCGCGCCGGTGGCGCAGGCCGCGCCCAGAAGGGCGAGGTTGCCGCACTGCAATGCGCCCACCTCGGCGCCGATGCTCTGGCAGGGCAGGAAGACCACGCGGCTGGCGCAGGCTTCGGCCCTTTTGCGGATGTCATCGAGGCTGGGGTAGGTTTCGCGGCCCATGGTCACGCCAAGCGGCATGATCGGCTCGGCGTTGGAGACGATGGTGCCGCCTTCGGCCACGAGGTAGGGCAGGGCGCGCAGGGTTTCGAGCGGCTCGAAGCCGAGTAGCACATGCGCTTCGCCGTGGCTGATGCGGGGGCTGCGGTAGCCGCCGAGCAGCAGGGTGGATTCCACCACGCCGCCGCGCTGGGCCATGCCGTGCACTTCGCCGGCGGTGACGTCGATGCCCTTGTCCATGGCTGCCTGGCCGAGAATGATGGTGGCGGTGAGAGTGCCCTGTCCGCCTACGCCGGTGAGGAATACGCGAGTTCCGGTCATGACTGGCTCCTCTTTCGCGCCTTGATGTCGGGGCAGATCTGCATGCAGAACATGCAGCCCGCACACTGGTGCTCGCTGATGGCGACCTCGTCCCCGTCCTTGCGGAAGGCCGGGCAGGCGAGTTCGGTCAGGCAGCGGGTCACGGCCTCGGTCTGTTCGGCCACGTAGGCCACGTTGGGACGTGCCTTGCGCAGGGTGCGGCGGGCGAACAGGACGCATGGTTCCTCGGCGATGAGGACGCGCACGCCGGGCAGGGCTTTCAGCTCTTCCACGGCGGCCATGGTCTTCTTGAAGTTGTAGGGCGATACGCGACGGATGTGCTCCACGCCGCAGCCGCGCACGATGGTCTCGATGTCCACCTTGCTCGGGTTCTCGCCGTGGATGGTCGTGTCCACGCCGGGATTGGGCTGATGGCCGGTCATTGCCGTGGTGCGGTTGTCGAGGATCACCAGCAGGATGTCGTGGCGGTTGTACACGGCATTGACCAGCCCGGTGATGCCGGAGTGGAAGAAGGTCGAGTCGCCGATGAAGCCGACCACGGGCTTGTCCTGTGCCTTGGCGAAGCCGCAACCAGCGCTGACGGAGGAACCCATGCACAGCAGGAAATCCGCAGCGGAGAGCGGGGGCAGCAGGCCGAGGGTGTAGCAGCCGATGTCCGAGGAGTACACGGCGTTGTCGCCGTATGCCTGACGGATGGTGTAGTACAGGGCGCGGTGCGAACAGCCGGCGCAGAGGTTCGGCGGACGCATGGGCAGCTTCTCGGGGGCGGGGCAGGACGCCGTGGCGTCCGTCTCACCCACGAAATCGGCCACGGCAAGGCGGACCTGCCGCGTGCAGTATTCGCCGAGGCGGGTCAGGTGCTTGCCCTTGCCCACGATCTCGACGTCGATGCCCCTTTCCTGCGCGATGGCGCGAAGGGCCTGCTCCACGAGCGGTTCGCCTTCCTCGACCACGAGCACGCGGCGGACCTCACGCAGGAAGTTCGCGAGCTTTTCCTCGGGCAGGGGATAGGTCAGACCCAGGTTCAGCACGCGGAAGCGGCCGCTGAAGCGTTCCTCGTCGAGGACGTCGGCCACGTAGGCCCGGGCCATGCCCGAAGCGACCACGCCCACCTCGCCGTTGCCGGAGACGGTGTTCCACGGGGAGGACTCGACGGCTTCGCGGATCTTGGTCAGATTCTCCAGCAGCGCGATGTGGCGTGCGCGGGAGACGGCCGGAACCGGTACGAAGCGCCCGGGATTCTTGGTGAAGTCTGGGCCATGCAGTGCGCCGGGGCGCGGACCGAAGTCCACGGGACCGCGCAGATGCGCCACGCGGGTGGTGGTGCGCAGCATGACGGGTTGCTCGAAACGGCGCGACAGCTCGAAGGCGTCGCGCGTCATGTCCTTGGCTTCCTGCGCGGAGGACGGCTCGAACACGGGCATTCCGGCGATACGGGCGTAGTAGCGGTTGTCCTGCTCGTTCTGGCTGGAATGGCAGCCCGGGTCGTCGGCGGAAAGAAGCACCAGACCGCCCGGCGTGCCAATGTAGGCCAGCGTCATGAGCGGGTCCGCGGCGACGTTGACGCCGACGTGCTTCATGGTGACGAGGGTGGGGGCACCGGCAAGGGCCGCGCCGCCGCCCACTTCAAGAGCGACCTTCTCGTTGACGGAATACTCGAAGGTGTAGTCCCCATCGGGGGACAGCCGGAAGAAGGTGTCCGGCACCTCGGAGGACGGTGTGCCGGGGTAGCAGCTGACAAAGGCCACGCCAGCTTCAAGGGCGCCGCGCACGATGGCTTCGTTGCCCAGAAGCAGATGGCGTTCCCCGCCGTCCTTGTTGAGAAGCGGATGAGACATGATGCAGATTCTCCCTATGCATTGCGTATCGGAAAACCCGGGGACGGCGCCCTAGGAGTTCTTGGCGATCTGAGCCTCCAGGCGGGCGATCTTGTCTTCGATGTAGCCCTTGTTGCCTGCGGTGGCCGCTTCGAGCAGCTTCTCGTAGGCGGCGCGGGCGCGGGCGAGGTCGCCGGTGGCCTCTGCGAGGACGGCGGTCTGGCGGGCGAAGACGGGCGCGAAGGCGGCGGGGGCATTGGCGGATGCGGATTCGAGAACGGCGAGGGCTTCGGCGTTCTTGCCAGCGCGGGACAGCTCGGCTGCCTGACCAAGCGCGGCCATGGGGCCTACGGCGTTGCCGGAGGCGACGATCTTGCCGAGTTCGGCGGCGGCGCGGTCATGGTCGCCAGCCTCGGACAGGGCGCCAGCCAGCTCAAGGGCAATGGCGGCGCGAAGTTCCTCGGGGGCGGAGGCTGCAAGCGCGTCGAGCGCCGCGACACGTTCGGCCGGAGCCTTGGCGAGGGCTTCACCAATCTCGGTGCGGGCTTTTTCCACGGCGGAGGCCTGGACGTGCTTGTACACGGCGCTGGCGCCTACGGCGATGACAAGCAGCGCGATGCCTGCCAGAATGAAACGAATGTTGTCGACGATGGCCTGCAGCACGGGGTGCAGCTTCGACGGTACGTTTTCCAGAAGTTCTTCCACGGGGGCTCCCTGATTCGGAGCGGAAGCGGTGTCGGTCATCTCGGTCTGTCCTCCATAAGGTGCATATTGACTTGCTGGCGGGATTTGGCACAAAAAAGGCAGCCCGCAATGCGGGGTCAGTATTTTTATCGCTGCTTTACAGAAATGTCAAAAGAACTCTTGTAGGATTTTTTCCATTTCTGTTGTAATCGTTTTTCGTAGGATTTCAAGGACTTTTCCCGGTATTCCGAATGCAATTCGTCCTTTCGCGCGGGCCGGGCGCGTGCAACGCGATGCAGGGCGTGTCGGATCGCCGTGCGAGGAGGAATGATGAATATTCAGGAAATGATGCGGGACATGGGGCGCAAGGCCCGCGCCGCATCCCGGCGGATGGCGGTTGCCTCCGCGACGGTGAAGGTCGATGTGCTGAACAGGCTGGCGCAGCTTCTGGAGGCCGAGGGCGACGCCATCGCCGAAGCCAACGCTCTGGATATCGCCGCCGCCACCGAAGCCGGAATGGATAGCGCGCGGCTGGATCGCCTGCGCCTGACGCCCGCCGTGGTCGACGCCATGGCAGAGGCCTGCCGCGTGGTGGCCGCCCAGAGCGACCCCGTGGGCGAGATTTCCACCATGTGGAAGCGCCCCAACGGTCTGCTGGTGGGGCGGATGCGCATCCCTCTCGGCGTTATCGCCATGATCTACGAGTCGCGCCCCAACGTTACGGTGGATTCGGCCATTTTGTGTCTTAAGGCGGGCAATGCCGTCATCCTGCGCGGCGGTAGGGAAGCCTTCCACTCCAATCGCTTCCTCGCGTCTCTCATCCATCGCGTCCTCGCCGAGGCCGGGCTACCCGAGGACGCCGTGCAGGTGGTGCCCACCACCGACCGCGCCGCCGTGCCCGCCCTGTGCAAGCTCGACGAATTCATCGACGTCATCATTCCCCGTGGCGGTGAGAACCTCATCCGCGCCGTCGTCGCCGACGCGACCATGCCCGTGCTCAAGCACTACAAGGGCGTGTGTCATGCCTACATCGACCGCGCGGCGGACCTCGACCGCGCCGTGGAGATCGTCCACAATGGCAAGGTGCAGCGCCCCGGCGTGTGTAACGCGTTGGAGTGCCTGCTGGTGCATTCCGCCGTGGCCGAGCGTTTCCTGCCCATGGTTGCCGAGCGCCTCGGGCGTGACGGCGTGGAGCTTCGCGCCTGCGAACGCTCGCTGCCGCTGCTTGGCAGTGCGGCCGTTCCCGCTTGCGCCGAGGACTGGGGTATGGAGTTCCATGCGCTTGTCCTGGCCGTGAAGGTCGTGGATTCCGAGACCGAGGCCCTCGATCACATCGCCGCGCACGGGTCCAATCATACCGAGATCATCGTCACGCAGGATCACGACCGCGCCATGCGCTTCCTGCGCGAGGCCGACGCGTCCATGGTGGCCATCAACGCTTCCTCGCGCTTCAACGACGGCGGCGAGCTTGGCCTTGGCGCGGAAATCGGCATTAGCACGTCCAAGCTGCACGCCTACGGTCCCATGGGGGTCACCGAACTCACCAGCTCGAAGTTCGTGGTCTTCGGCGAAGGACAGGTGCGCGGCTAGTGGCACGCATCGGACTTCTCGGGGGCTGTTTCAACCCCGTGCACAATGGTCACGTCCGTCTGGCCGTCGAGACGCTTGAACAGCTCGCGCTCGACTGGGTGGAGCTTATTCCCGCCGCCGTGCCGCCGCACAAGGCCGGTCCGGACATGCTGGATTTCGAACTGCGCGCGGCCATGGTCGATGCCGCCGTGGACGGCGTTGCCGGATTGCGCGTGAACCGCGTCGAGGCCGAGCGCAGCGGCCCGTCCTACACGGTGGATACGCTGACCCTCTTGCGCGAAACCCGGCCGGGCGACGAGTTCTGGTTCATCATGGGCGCGTGCGATCTGCATGCCCTGCCGCATTGGAACCGGGGCATGCGCATTCCGGAGATGGTTAATCTCGCCGTGGCCAACCGTATCGACGAAGACCTCGACCGTGTGACGGCCTTCGTGGCCGAAACGTGGCCGGACGCCGTGTGTGAGGGCGAAGGCGCGTGGCGCTTCGGCGGCGGCACGCGGCTGGATTTCGTCTGTGTGCCACGCATCGACGTCAGTTCGTCTTTCGTGCGCGAGCGCTGGTGCGCGGGGCGGCGGCTTCGTGGCCTCGTGCCCGGGGGTGTGGAGCGGTGTCTCGATGCCGAGCGCGAGCGCGTGGCGCGACAGTGGGTGGCCAGCTGATCCGATTCGTCTGAATGAAAATACCTTACGATCTCGAAGGCCTGCGACGTGTGTCGCAGGCCTTTTGCTTTCATGGCGGGAGCGGTCGGGAACGCGGGGATGGTGCTGCAATGGGATTTCCATGCATCACGGCCTGAACCTTGAATGTTTCGTCAGGATGTGCAATGCAGAAGAATGGTGCATGACATGTTTCGCCATTCCGGAAGACCACGGCGGGGAGGGGAATGATGTTCGATACGCCGGACAAGCGGGTACGGGAGGACTTCGCGCGGGCCAAGTCCGCGTTGCTTAAGGGGGAAGTCGCCAAGGCGCTCCATCATGCGGAGGATGCGCTTCGTCAGATGCTGACGGGAAAGATATTCGGCCGCGCGCGTTTCGAAGTTGAGGTGCATTTGCAGGAATTCCTCAAGGACTTCAATCGGCATCCGGACGTGAAGTCGTTTATGGCGGCGAGGAATGTGCACACCACGCCCTACGTGGCGTTCAAGCGCGGGGGTGAGCGGGAGGTGCTGGATTTCATCGAACATACGCTGGAAGGCCTTGAAGGGGCGCAGAAGGCCGCCGAGGAAAACGCCGAGGCCGAGCGCCTTGCCCGCAAGGAGGACTTGCTGGCCCGCGCGCAGGAGGCGCTTGACGCCAAGGACTTCCCGAAGGGCAAGAGCATCCTGCGCCATGTGGTGGAGGAATTCGGCGGTGAGGATGGAATTCTGCGCGACGTGGGCGCACGCATGCTTAAGGCCGGGTTGTTCTTCGAGGCGGGCGAGGTGCTCGAACAGGCCCTCGATCATGATCCGCGCGACAGCAAGGCCCTCGCTTTTGCCGTGCAGGCCTATAAGAACGCTCGCGAGTATCCGAAGATGGAAAAGATGTACAAGTTCGCCATCCGTACCTTCGGCACGCATCCGAAGACGCTTCTGCATATGGCCGAGATGTATCTCGAATGGCGTAAGTACGACGAGGCCTACAACCACGCCAAGCAGGCCTACGACGCCGACACGTCCCTCGACAGAGCCAAGGAGATCATGGACGTTACCGGCAAGCGCATTTTTGGCGGCTGAACAGCTCCTTTCCCTCTTTTGAAAAAAGCGACGGCCGCCCATGGACGAGGCGGCCGTTTTTGCGTGCGATGCGATGGGCGACGGGTGGGTCAGCCGATGACGGCTTGAGCCACGGTCTCGGGGCTGATGTCGCGCATGCAGCGTGTGTCGAGGCGGCATCCCTTGCCACCGTGCAGCGAGCAGGGGCGGCAGGGCAGGTCCGTCTGGAGCACGATGTCGTGCTCGCCGCTGGGGAAGAAGCCCCAGTGCTCCGTGGTGGGGCCGAAGAGCGCCACGGTTCGCGTGTCCACGGCGGTGCCGAGGTGCATGGGGCCGGAATCGCCGGTGACGAGGACGTCCGCGCGGGCGAGGAGTGCGCATGTCTGGCGGATGGTGGTTTTGCCCGTGAAGTCGATGACGCCTTCAGGCGCGTCATCCCCGAAGAGCGGCTGCGGGTCGCGGCCTAGCACGATACAGCGCCAGCCAGCCTCGCGCAGGAGCTGCGTCAGCCGTAGCCAGTGCGCTTTAGGCCACTGTTTGCCCGCGTGGGTGGCGTAGGGGTGCAGCGCCGCCACGGGGGCATTTAGGCCGTGGCGGATGAAAATGTCGTCCGCGAAGGTGCGTTCGTCGTGTGAGAGGTGGATGCGCGGGCGGACGTCCATGCGAGCGGGCGCGGTGTCGTCCACGGCGAGTGCGTAGCGCTGTGGCACGTTGAGGGCCGCGAGGCGATCGCCGAACATGGCCAAGCGGGTGCGGCCGAACAGGCGGCGACTCAGCGAAAATTTCGGATAGCGGCGCACCGGGCCGTTCCAGCGGGCGGCGAGCATCATGGACCGAAGCGTGCCGTGCAGGTCCAGAAGCCCCCATCCCGAATATTGCGAGGCCAGCGTGCGCGTTGCGCGAATCCAGCCCGGACCGTGCAGGCTTTCCTCGTCGGGCATGATGATTTTGTCCACGGCGGGGTGTCCGGTGAGGGCGGGGGCGAAGGCCTTTCGCGTGAGTACGTGGAAGCGCCAGCCGCGTGTCTCGTGCAGATGCGCGAGGACGCCGGTGGTCAGGACCACGTCGCCCAGCGCGGAAAGTCTGATGACGAGCCAGTTGTCGGGTAGCGCTTTAGCCACGGTGGGCCTCCAGCTTGGGTGCGATGGCGGCCCATGCAGTTTCGGGCGTGATGTCGCGCATGCAGCGGTGGTGCCCCTGCGGGCACTCGCGCGGACCGTGTAGCGAGCAGGGGCGGCAGGGTAGGTCCGCTTCGAGCACCGTGGAATGCGGGCCGCGCGGGAAGAAGCCGAGCCTGCGCACTGTGGGGCCGAAGACGGCGACCAGCGGGGTGTCCTGCACCCATGCCAGATGCATGGGGCCGGAGTCGCCGCTTAAGTAGCAGCCCACGCGCCCGATGTGGGCCGCGAGGTCCGGCAGGGAGAGCGCGCCCGCGAGGTTCGTGACCCGTTCGGCTAGCGGGCCGAGGTCCGCCTGCGCAATGACCTGCGCGGCAAGAGGTGCTTCCGACGGCCCGGCGAATACGATGACGCGAGCGCCGTTTTCCGCCGCGAGCTTCACCGTCCGGGCGAAATATTCGACGGGCCACTGCTTGGTGGGCCATGTGGAGCCGGGATGCACGCCGAGGATGGGTGCGTCGTCGCCAAGCGTCGCGAAGAATGCGTCGGCGCGGGTGTGGGAGTCTTCCGGCAGGACGAGGTGCGGCTGTGCGATGGGCTGCGCGTCCAGCGGTTCGAGGAGCCGAAGCAGGCGTTCGATCTCGTCGAAGCGGTCGAAGGCGCGGTCCACGGTGTGGGTGTAGAGCCAGTTATTGAACCACGGGCGCGAATAGCCGATGCGCCGGGCCGCGCTGGTCCAGCGAGCGATGAGTCCGCTGCGCAGGCTGGTGTGGGCGCTTATCCACAGGTCGAAGCGTTCGTTGGCGAGGGCGCGGCCAAGGCCGTACGCGCCGCCGAAGCCGCTCTGCGCTCCTCGCTTGGCGAAGCCGCGCACCGAGGCCAGCTCGGGCTGGGCGGCGAAGAGGCTCTCCAGTCCCTTGCGCACGAAGAAATGCAGCTCGGCCTCGGGGTAGGCCCGGGCCAGCGAGTGGATGAGCGGCAGCGTGAGTACGGCGTCGCCCAGAAATGCGGTGTTCCAGATTCCTATTTTGGTCATGTGGTGCGTGTGCCGGATGATGCGTTATAATGAAGAATGCAGTCGCAGGCCGCGCCAAGGTCCCGCGCCACGTAGTGGGGCAGGCCCGGCCGCAGTGGAGCCGTTTCGCTCCATGGCCCTTCCGGCTGCGAGAGTCCGTATTTTTCGAGCTGTCCGGCTCCCTTTCCCGTCAGCACCAAAATGGACGCAGCAAGGCCCGCGTCGATGCCGAAGCGCACGTCGGCGGCCTTGTCGCCGATCATGACGGTGCGTTGCGGGTTCAGGGCGTGGGTGGCGGCGAGGGCCTTCCACATGCCGATGTCCGGCTTGCGGCAGTCGCACGCGGTGTCCGGGGCGTGAGGGCAGAAGGCCGTGCCGGTGATGGGTGCACCAGCCGAGGCCAGAAGGCCGTTCATGCGGCGTTCCACGGCGAGATAGTCGGCCTGAGTGAAGTAGCCCCGTCCGATGCCGGACTGGTTGGTGGCCACGAACAGCCGAATACCTGCGGCGTGCAGGCGGGCAAGCCCGTCCGTTGCGCCGGGGATGAATTCGATCTGCGCGGGGTCGTGGAGATAGTGCTTGTCCACGATGATGGTTCCGTCGCGATCGAGGATGACGTTTTCGATGATTTGCATGCGGTGTGTCTTGGGTAATGGCTGGTCGCCGTTCGGGTTCTTTGTGCGGCAAGAGCGGCGAGCCGTCAAGGGCGGCGCAATGTGCAGCTATTGTCACTTGCGCGCGGCGGCCCCGCTCTGGTAGAGAGCCAGTTCAACAGAGGTACATGTGAAACCCCACCAATTCATAAATAGTGTCGTAGTCTGGCCGCTTGGCCCCCTCGGAGCTCGCCGTGCTTGAGCTCATCCTTTCCGTCGGTCTTGCCGTTGGCATTTCGATGTTCTGCTCGGTAAGCGAGGCCGCGCTGTATTCCGTTCCGTGGAGCCGCATCGAGCAGCTTCGCAAGTCCGGGCGCAAGGTCGGTCGCCTTCTTTTCAATCTTCGGTCGAACATCGAGAAGCCCATCGCGGCCATCCTGACCCTCAACACCGTGGCCAACACGGCTGGCGCGGCCATCGCCGGCGCTGCCGCCGCCAAGGTGTTCGGGCAGGAGAACCTTGCGTATTTCACGGTCGCCTTCACGGTGGTCATTCTCATCTTTTCCGAGATACTGCCCAAGACCGTGGGCGTGATGTATACCCGCACCCTTGCGCCATTTCTGGCCAAGCCGGTGCAGTTCCTCGTGTGGGCGCTCGGGCCGGTGATCTGGCTCTTGGGCTTCGTGTCGCGGCTTCTCCAGCGCAAGGCCAAGGGGCCGACCGCGACGGAAGAGGACATCACCGCGCTGGCGGCGCTGTCGCGCCGGGCCGGTGTGCTCAAGCCCTACGAGGAGGAGTCCATCCGCAACATCCTTCAGCTCGACGTGCGGGTGGTGCGCTCCATCATGACGCCGCGCACGGTGGTGTCCTCGCTACCCGCGTCCATGACCGTGGAAGTGGCCCGCGAGGATAAGCACTGCTGGACGCACAGCCGCGTGCCCGTGTTTGAGGGCGACGAGCCGGAGGACATCGTGGGCATCGTCTACCGGCGCGACGTGCTGGAGGCGGCGGCGGAGGATTTGGAGGACAAGCGCCTGTCGGATCTCATGAAACCCGTGCACTTCGTGCTCGACACTCTGACCCTCGACAGACTGCTTATCAAATTTCTCGAAGCCCGCATGCATCTGTTCGTGGTGCTTGACGAGTACGGCGGACTCTCCGGCGTGGTGACGCTGGAGGATGTGCTTGAGGAGATTCTCGGCAAGGAGATCGTGGACGAGACCGACGAGGTCGCGGACATGCGTGAACTCGCCCGCCAGCGTCGCGCCGAATTGGCGCAGGCGGGCAAAAAAGCCTGATGGAACGCACATGGCGAAAAAATCGAACAAGAACGTCTACATCGTGGCCCTGCTCCTGCTGCTTGGCGGACTCGGCTACCTTCTGTTCTCGGGCCTGTCCCAGAATAGCGTCTATTTCCTCAACGTCTCCGAGGCGCTGGCCATGCCCGCCGACGAGCTGTCCAACATCCGCCTGTTCGGCACCGTCGCCGATTCAGGGATTGAGGGCGGCCCCGGCCAGATGGGCGTGAGCTTCCACCTGCTGGACAAGAACGGTGGCGAGCGCTTCATCCCCGTGCGCTATACGGGCGTGGTGCCGGACACCTTCAAGCCCGGCGTCGAGGTCATCGTCGAGGGCGGGCTGGAGCCTGCCAGCGGCGTGTTCGGCGCGCGCACCCTCATGACCAAGTGTCCCTCCAAGTATCAGAAGCAGCGTGACGAGGAACGGGCAGCGCAGGGCTGATCGTCCGGCTGACCGTTTCCTTCGCAGCATACGAGTCCGGCAGGTCCGGGCCTTCCCCCACGAGGTGATTGATGCATCTGTTTGCCCATTTCTGCCTGCTCGCCGCCTTCACCGTCTCCATCGCGCTTGCCGGACTGTCGCTGTATATGGCGTGGACCGGGCGGCGGACCGCCTCCGCGTGGTCCGAACGCGGCCAACTGGCCGTCTTCGCGCTGATTGTGGCGGCCTCGGCGGTGCTGACCCGCGCGCTGGTGGCGCGTGACTTTTCCTTCCAGTACGTGGCCCAGTACACGGACACCTTCCTCCCCATGTTCTACACGCTCACAGCGTTCTGGGCGGGGCAGGCCGGTTCCTTCCTGTTCTGGGCGCTCTCCATTGCCGCCTGCGGCGTGTTTTACGCATCCACCGACCACTACCGGCGGCTTTCGCCCGAGACCCGCGTGTGGTTCTGGCTGTTCCATTCGGGCGTGCAGGCCTTCTTCCTGTACATCCTGACTGGGCCGTCCAATCCGTTCCTCGAACTGTCCCCCGCCCCGGCGCAGGGCAACGGTCTCAATCCGCTGCTCCAGAACCCCGGCATGATCTTCCATCCGCCGCTCCTGTTCATCGGCTACGCCGCGTTCACCGTGCCGTGCTGTCTGGCGCTGGCCTCGTGGCTTAATGGCGAACGTGAGGAGTGGCTGCCCTGCGGTCGCCGCTGGGTGCTTTTCGCGTGGATGTTCCTGACTGCGGGCATCATCCTCGGCGCGTGGTGGTCGTACATGGAGCTTGGCTGGGGCGGCTACTGGGCGTGGGACCCGGTGGAGAACTCCTCGCTCATTCCGTGGCTGTCCGCCACGGCCTTCGTGCACACGGCCATCATCCAGTCGCGCAGGAACTCCCTGCACCGGATCAACGTGTTCTTCATCGCGCTGACCTTCCTGCTGTGCATCTTCGCCACCTACGTGGTGCGAAGCGGCGTCATCGACTCCCTGCATGCCTTCGGGCGCAGCGAGCTTGGCGCGCCGCTCATGTTCTTCATGCTCGCTGGCCTGTTCGTGGCGCTGGTGGTGACCTTTTCCAACCGCGCGGCAGATGCCCGGCCGCTGGATGAATTGACCTCTCGCCCGGGGCTGCTGTTCATGGCCGCATGGCTGTTCCTCGCGCTGGCGCTGGTGGTCTTCCTCGGCACCATGTGGCCGGTGATCTCCAGCATGTGGAGCGCCAAGCCCGTTGGACTCGAACCCGCCTTCTACAACCGCGTGTGCCTGCCGCTGTTTGCGCTCATCGCCGTGTTTCTCGTGTTCTGTCCGTGGCTCGGCTGGAAGGGCGGCCTGCGCGACAAGCGGATGTTCATCGCCGTGTGCGCGTGCCTCGTGCCTGCGGCGGCCTTCCTCTGGTTCTTCGGAGTGAAGCATCCCGTGGCGCTGGTGGGTGCCGTGTCCGCCGTGGTGGGCATTGCGGGTATCGTGGGTCTGTTTGCGACCCAGAAGGGCATGGTGGGCAACGGTTCCATGTGGGCTGCCTATGGCGTGCACGTGGGCCTTTTGCTTATGACCCTTGGCGTGGCCTTCTCCGGCCCGTACAAGGTCGAGGCCGAGGCCGTGTTGAATCCCGGACAGTCCATGCGCATCGGCGCGTACGACGTGCGCTATCTGGACAACCGCGAAATCACCACTCCGGCCATGGCCTGCTACGAGGTGCGCCTCGCCGTGACGCGCGACGGCAAGCCCGTGGGCGAGCTGACGCCGCAGCGCCGCGCCTACCGCAATAACGACAACGTGTTCGCCGAGGTTTCGGTCATTCCCGGCCTTGGTGACGAGATATACGCCACGCTGGTGGGGTCCACCCGCGAGGGGCAGGCTTCGCTCAAGCTGAGCATCAATCCGCTGGTGAACTGGATATGGATTGGCGGCACGCTCATGACGCTGTTCCCCCTGCTGGCCTTCGTGAGAAGAAAAGCGTAAGGGAACCGGCATGATGCTTCGTCTTTCCAATGTCGCCAAGTTCTATGGCTCCAAGCTCGTATTCCGCAACGTGAGTCTGGAGCTTGCGCGTGGGCGCGTGCTGCTTCTCGTTGGCGAGAACGGCGCGGGCAAGTCCACGCTACTCAAGATCATGTCCGGGCTGTCCCGCCCTTCGGCGGGGAGCGTGCAGTGCGACGCCCCGCAGGAGCGCATCGCCTACATCGGTCATCAGACCTTCATCTATCCCCGCCTTTCGGCCGTGGAGAACCTCGCCTTCTGGGCGCGGCTGTACGGGCTGGATGGCGGGGAGACTCGCCTTATGGCTGCTCTAGACCGGGTGGGGCTCAAGGCTGCGGCCCACGAGGAGGCTGGTTCCTTTTCGCGCGGCATGGCGCAGCGCCTGTCGCTGGCGCGGGTGTTCATGATCGAGCCGGAGCTTCTGTTCCTCGACGAGCCGGGTACCGGACTCGATGTGCGCTCGCAGGAGATCATGCACCGCGAGATCGCCGCCGCGCGCGGGCGCGGAGCCACCATCGTCTGGGTTAGCCACGACGTCGCGGGCGACCTGCACCGCGCGGACACCGTGCTCGCCATCGAGCGGCACTGCGTCGGCTATTTCGGCGATGCCGAGGACTACGTCCCCACCGGGGCCGTGGCTGCGGGGGGTGCGGCATGATCGCGCAGTCCATGACCATCGCCCGCAAGGATCTGCGGCTGGTGCTCGCGGGCGGCGTGGGGCTGGCCCAGCCGGTGCTGCTTGGGCTTCTGCTCATCTTCGTCTTCAGCACCTCGCGCCCGCCCGGGGAACTCGTGCCCGCGCAGGCCGCTGCCGGTATTTTCTGGCTGGCGTCGTGCTTCTCGCAGGTGCTCATCTTCAACACTCTCTATGGGCTTGAAGAGGTCAACGGCGCGCGCATGGCGCTTCTGCTGTCGCCCATCTCCGTGCACGCCGTGTGGCTTGGCAAGGCCGTGGCCGGGTTCCTGCTCCTTCTGGCCTCGCAGCTGGTGTTTCTGCCTGCGGCGGTGGTCTTTCTGGGGCAGGATCTGCATGCCGGATTCGCCATGCCGCTTGCGACGCTTTTCGCCGTGGACTGGGGCGTGGTGGTGCTCGGGGCGCTACTCGGCGCGTTGGCGCAGGGGCAGGCGGCCCGGGAGTCGCTTCTGACGCTCATTCTCTTTCCGCTGCTCATCCCGCTGTTGTTGGCCGGGGTGACCATTGGCGGAGCGTATTTTTCGGCTGCGCCCACGGGCGGGCTGACCGGCTGGCTGGGGCTGGCCGCCGGATTCGACGCGCTGTTCACCGGCGCCGCGCTGTTCCTCTTCCCCCACGTGTACGGGATGGAGGAGTAGGGCGTTTGCGTGGCAGGGCCTGCGTGTCACGGCGCAAAGCGTGCCCGGTCCGCAGGAACCGATACCTGTTCGAATGGAGAGCAATTTCGTGAATACCCGTGTGAACTGGCTTCCTTTCGCCGCCGTCGCCGCGGCGCTGGCGCTGTGCGTCAGCCAGTGGTTCATCTGGATCTATGCGCCCGTCGAGGAGACCCTCGGCCCGGTGCAGAAGATTTTCTATTTCCATCTTGGCCTCGCATGGTGGGCGCTGGTCAGCTTTTTTGTGGTCTTCGTGGCGGGCCTCGGCTTCCTGCTGCGGCGTACGCCCGGCTATGATCATCTGGGTGGTGCCGCCGCCGAGGTGGGCGTGCTGTTTTCCGGGTTGGCCCTCGTCACCGGCTCCATCTGGGGCCGCGCCTCGTGGGGCGTGTGGTGGACGTGGGACCCCCGCCTGACCACTACGCTCATCATGTGGTTCGTGTACTGCGCCTATCTCGTGCTGCGCGCGAGCGGCATCGGGGCTGAGCGCCGTGCCACGGTGTGCGCCGTGGTGGGCGTTGTCGCCTTCCTCGACGTCCCGTTGGTGTTCTACTCGGCGCGCATGTGGCGCAGCATCCATCCGGCCGTCTTCGCCCGCGAGGGGGGCGGTCTGGAGCCGGAGATGCTGACCACGCTTTTCGTGTCCCTCGCGGCCTTCGGGCTTCTGTGGCTGTGCGTCACCGCGCTTCGCGCACGCCAGCTCGCGATGGGAGAAAAACTCGACGCCCTCGCCAAGGGCGGTTTGCACTAACGACAGACGCGCGGCCTCCGGCGAAACGGGGGCAGGGAGTACGTCATGGATTACACCGCATATCTTCTTGTCGCCAACGTGGCCGTCTGGCTCGGCGTGGGCGGATACATGATGTTCATCGGCGCACGCCAGCGCCGTTTCGAATTGCGCCTCGCGCAGATGGAGCAGCTTCGCGATGACGTCTAAATCGGCAAAGAAGGCGGCAGGGCAGCAGGCGCAGGGCGTCGGCGGGCCCGGCGCGCGGCAGATTCTGCTGATGGTCATGGCCGTTGGCATCGTGACCATGGTCGCGGCGTCCTTCATCTACAGGATGTCGCATCCGTCCATGACCGTGCAGGCCGGGCAGAGGCAGCACACCGCGGCGGACCACGAGGAAGGCGGCGAAGAGTCGCCCATGGTGATGATCCGTTCCCTCATGGCCGAACTGGAGAAGAACCCCAACGATGTGCACGTGCTGCACACGCTGGGCGAGCAGTTCATGCGCATGCGTGCGTGGGACCGCGCCAAGGCGCTCTTCGATCGCGCTCTGGCAGTGGAGCCGTCGAACCTGCAGGTGCTGCGCATGTACGGCATCGTGGAGTTCAATCTCCAGAAGTACCCTGAGGCCGCCGAGAAGTTCGAGATGGTCATCGCCGTGGAGCCGCACGACTACATGTCGCACTACAACCTCGGCGTGCTTTATGGCCACTTCATGAACGATACGGCCAAGGCCAAGGAGCATCTGAAGATCGTCGCCGAGGCCGAGGACGCTCCGGAGCAGACGCGCATCGAGGCCAGAAGCGAAATGGAGCGTCTGGACGCGAAGTAGCCGCGAACTCGTAGCTCTCGAATCATTGTTTCAGCATCAAGGGAGAACCCGTCGGGTTCTCCCTTTTTCGTTGCGCGGTCGGCGGTGCGGGGTGTGAACTGTCATGAATGGTGTTGTATGTGGTCAGTGGTGGAGGATGATTCGCAGCATTTGTGAGCGAATGAACGAATGTGATGCTGTTTGACAGTTGCACCGGCATGTGGCAACAGACCATAAGGTGAAGTATTCGCCGGAGAAGTGTATGCGCACGGCCATGCGAATGAAGGAAGGAGGCGATGTGCGCGTGTGGTGAACGGGGTGAAACCATTTCCAAGCTCCACTGGAGGATGTGTCATGAAGCGTAAAGGATGGTTGGTTGCCTGTATTGCTGTTGCCGCACTTGCCTTTTCGGGGAGCCACGCATTCGCCGATGTCATCAGGATCGGCTGTGCGTCGCCGTTCACCGGCGCGCTCGCCCCCTATGGCGACAACGTCAAGGCCGGAGTGAGCATGATGGTCGAGGAAGTGAACGCCAAGGGCGGCATCAACGGGTCGATGATCGAGGTCGTCTACATGGACGAACTGTGCGACCCCAAGGAAGCCGCAACCGTTTCGGCCAGCATCGCGCGTGACGACACCATCGTCGGTGTGGTGGGGCACCTGTGCTCCTCCGCGCATCTTGCCGCGCTGCCTACCTACGTGCGCCACGGCATTCCCGTCATCTCTCCCACGGCCACCAGCGTTACCATCAGTGACCAGAATCGCGACCGTAAGGGCCTCGTCTGGGCCTTCCGGGACGTGTATCGCGATGATTTCCAGGGCATGTTCCTTGCCCGCTACGCCGTGGAGAAGCTTGGACTCAAGCGCATCGCCGTGTTCTACGAGAACAACGACTACGGCATCGGCCTGAAGGACGCCTTCGAGAAGAAGGCCAAGGAACTTGGGGTGGAGATCGTGGGCGAGGAAGCCTACGTGAAGGGCACCCCGGACTTCACTCCGCAGTTGACGAAGCTCAAGGCCGCCGGTCCCGATGGCCTGTTCATTTCCGGCTACTACAACGAGGGCGCGCTCATTGCCGATCAGGCTCGCAAGGTCGGGCTCGACGTGCTCAAGTTCGGCGCGGACGGCTTCGATAATGAGGACTACCTGAAGCTGGCCAAGGACGCCGCCGAAGGCACGTACCTGACGGTTCCTTTCCTTGCTTCCGAGGCCGGACCGGCAGCGCAGGAGTTCATGACGAAGTATCGCGAGCGCTTCGGCCGCGAGGTCGATTACATGAGCGCCAACGCCTACGACGCCGCGGGCATCCTGCTGCGAGCCATCGAGCAGGCCGGGCCGGATCGCGCGAAGATCCGCGAGTACATGGCATCCATGGATACCCCCGAGAAGGGCTACGCGGGCGTGTCCGGGCTGACCTACTTCGACGCCAATGGCGACGCGCAGAAGCCCGCCTTCGTGAAGATGGTGAAGGGCGGGAAGTTCGTTCCCGCCGAGCAGTTGAAGTGATCATGATTCCCGCATGAATCGGAAGGGGACCGGGCGGCGCGTCCGGCCGGTCCCCATTCGTGCCGCTGCCTGCCGTTTTCGCTGGCGCGGGCAGCGCCCTCCAACACCCGGAGCCGTCTTGCTCGAACAATTCCTTGCCCAGCTCGTCAACGGCCTGACCCTCGGGGTCATCTATGCCCTCATCGCCGTGGGCTACACCATGGTCTACGGCGTCATCGAACTCATCAACTTCGCCCACGGCGAAATCTACATGCTTGGCGCGTTTTTGTGCGTCACGTTCATCAGCGCGCTCGGCATTCCGTTCTACCCGGCCATCGCGCTGGCCATGCTGTGCTGTGCGGCGTTTGGCATCCTGCTCGACATCGTTGCCTATCGTCCGCTGCGCAAGGCCCCGAGGCTCGCCGCGCTCATCACGGCCATCGGCATGTCCATCTTTCTCCAGAATCTGGCCATGGTCATCTGGGGCAGCCGCCCCAAGCCCTTCGCTCAGGAGGCTGTGCCCGCCTACCTCAAGCTGACGGCTGTCGATGTGGCGGGGGTGCACCTCACGTGGTTGCAGGTGTTCATCTTCGCCGTGACCATCGGCATGATGGGCGGGCTGTACCTGACCATCACCCGCACCCGCATCGGCACGGCCATGCGTGCGCTGGCCCAGAACAAGACGGCCGCCGCGCTTATGGGCATCAACGTCAATTTCGTCATCTCGTTCACCTTCGCCCTTGGTTCGGCCATGGGCGCTGTGGCTGGGGTGCTGGTGTCCGTCTACTACAACACGCTTTCGCCCACCATGGGCTACGTGGCGGGCGTGAAGGCCTTCGCGGCGGCGGTGCTGGGCGGCATAGGCTCCGTGCCGGGGGCCATGCTCGGCGGGGTGGTGCTTGGCGTGGCCGAAGCACTCGGTGCGGGCTATGTGTCGTCGCTGTATCGCGACGGCGTGGCCTATGCAGTGCTCATCGCGGTCATCCTGTTCCGTCCGTCCGGCCTGTTGGGCCGGGCCGTGATCGACAAGGCGTAGGAGGGCGCATGAAGGCGAAACTCTCCACACGTGCGCTGTTCGTGGCGCTGGCCGCGCTCATGGCCTATCCGTTCATGCCCTTCGCCAGCGAGTACGTGTTGCACGTCATGATTCTCATGATGGTGTACATGGTGCTCGCCATGGGGCTGAACATCGTGCCGGGCTTCTGCGGATTGCTGGACCTCGGCTTCGTGGGGTTCTACGGCATCGGGGCCTACACGTCGGGACTCCTCACCATTCACTACGGCGTGCCGTTCTGGTTCATCGTGCCGCTGGCTGCGCTCAATGGCGCGCTGTGGGGCGTTTTGCTTGGCGCGCCGACGCTTCGCCTCACGGGCGACTACTTCGCCATCGTGACCTTCGGCTTCAGCGAATTGGTGGTGCTGTTCCTCACCAACGAGATATGGCTCACGCGGGGACCGCTGGGGCTGCCGGGCATCGACCCTGTGAGCATCGACCTCACGTGGCTCAATGAGGATTGGTTCTGGGAATTTCTCGGTGAGAAGCCGTATTTCCATCTGGCCGCACTCATGGTCGGTGGTGTATGGTTCGTGGTGCGCAGGCTGGAGGATTCACGACTCGGGCGGGCGTGGTTCGCCATCCGCGCGGACTCGCTGGCCGCCGCGAGCTGCGGGGTGAACATCCTCAACTACAAGGTCATCGCCTTCGCCATTTCGGCGTCGATAGGCGCGCTGGGTGGGGCCTTCTTCGCCCGCTGGACGCTGTTTCTCTCGCCGGACATGTTCAAGTTCTGGGAGTCGTTCCTCGTGCTGTGCATGATCGTCCTCGGCGGGCTCGGCAACGTGTACGGCGCGCTGGTCGGCGCGGCGGTGCTGACCGCGCTTGGCGAGGTGCTACGCGAGGTGCTGCCCGTGCTCGGCATGCCGCCGGAGGTGCGTTTTCTGGCCTATGGCCTGATCATGGTGCTCATCATGCGCTTCAAGCCTGGCGGATTCTTCCCGGCCATCGCCACCAGCGGGCGATCGAATCCGGCGCTGGCGGACGTTCAACGCCGCATGGCCGCGCACGGCGCGACAGGGGAGGGTGGCGGTGGAACCGCTTCTTAGCGTCACGGGCGTGAGCAAGCGCTTCGGCGGGTTGCTGGCCCTCTCGGATGTGGACTTCGACGTCATGCCCGGAGAGATTCTCGGACTCATCGGTCCCAACGGCGCGGGCAAGACGACCATGTTCAACTGCATCGCCGGAGTGTACAAGCCCACGCGGGGCGAAATAACCCTGCGCGATGGCGGGCGGACGGTGCGTATGAACGGATTCAAGCCGGAGCGCGTGACCACGCTTGGCGTGGTGCGGACCTTCCAGAACATCCGGCTGTTCAGCGAGTTGACGGTGCTGGACAATGTGCGCATCGGGTGCCACTGTCGGTCGCACAGTACGTTTTTCGGCGCAGTGCTGCGTACGCGCGCCCAGCGCGCGGAGGAGCGCGGCATCGTGGAGCGCTCCATGCACTGGCTTGATTTCGTGGGGCTTGCGGGCAAGGCGCTGGACGATGCCGCTAGCCTGGCCTACGGCGACCAGCGGCGGTTGGAGATCGCGCGGGCGCTGGCCACGGAGCCGAAGCTCATTCTGCTCGACGAGCCAGCCGCGGGTATGAATCCGCAGGAAACGCGTATGCTGGTGGACCTCATCCATCGCATCCTCGGGGTCGGCGTCACCGTGGTGCTCATCGAGCACGATATGAAGCTCGTCATGACCATCTGCGAGCGGTTGGTGGTGCTGGATCACGGCCTCAAGCTGGCCGAGGGCGAGCCGGAGGCCATACGTGCCGACCCACGCGTGGTGGAGGCCTATCTTGGACGGGGGGCCGCACATGCTCAGGGTTGAGGGCATCCATACCTATTACGGCAGCATCCACGCGCTCAAGGGCGTGTCGCTGCGCATCACCGAGGGCGAGATCGTGACCCTCATCGGTGCCAACGGTGCGGGCAAGACGACCACCCTCATGAGCATCTGCAACGTGACGCCCGTGCGCGAGGGTAAGGTGAGCTTTCGCGGGGGCGACATTACGCGCCTGTCGTCGGACCGGATCGTGGCGCAGGGCATTACGCAGGTCCCCGAGGGGCGGATGATCTTTCCGGTGCTCACCGTAGAGGAAAATTTGCTCATGGGGGCGTATCTTCGTCGCGACCGCGAGGGAATTCGGCGGGACACCGAAAAAGTCTTTGATTTGTTCCCCGTGCTGCGCGAAAGAAGGCGCCAGCATGGCGGAACATTATCGGGAGGCGAGCAGCAAATGCTTGCCATAGGGCGTGCCCTTATGGCACAGCCACGTCTCCTGCTGTTGGACGAGCCATCGTTGGGACTCGCGCCCATCGTTGTGGAAAATATCTTCGAGGTCATCCGGCAGATCAATCTCGCAGGCACCACGGTGCTCCTTGTGGAGCAAAACGCCCAGATGGCGCTGTCCATAGCGCACAGGGGGTACGTGCTCGCCACCGGCGAGGTGATCATGGAAGGGACTTCCGAGGAACTCCTGAACGATCCAAAGGTCCGGGCCGCCTATCTCGGCGAGGACTGATCAACCGGTCCGCGCCGCCTTTGGCCGCCCGTCCCTGGGACCCCACCTTCAAGGACGCATGGAGTAACGAAGTCATGGAAAAAGTTGTCATGAAAGCGCTGACTTTCGATGATGTCCTGCTGCTGCCCGCATATTCCGAGGTGCTGCCGGACGAGGTCGACGTGAGCACGAATCTCACGCCCGATCTGAAGCTCAACATCCCGCTGGTCAGCGCGGCCATGGACACGGTCACCGAGTCCGAAATGGCCATCTCCCTCGCACGCAACGGCGGCGCGGGCGTCATCCACAAGAATCTCACCATCAGGCATCAGGCCCTTGAGGTCGAGAAGGTCAAGAAGTCCGAATCGGGCATGATCATCGATCCCGTGACCATTCCCCCGGACATCACCGTCGGCCACGCTCTGGGCGTCATGTCCGAGTACCGCGTGTCCGGCCTGCCCGTCGTGCGCGAAGGGCAGTTGGTGGGCATTCTCACCAACCGCGACGTGCGCTTCGTGTCCAATCTGGACATGATGGTCAGCGAGGTGATGACCAAGGAAAATCTGGTCACCGTGCCCGTGGGCACCACCCTCGAAGAGGCCAAGGCCCACCTGCACGCGGCGCGCATCGAGAAGCTGTTGGTCGTTGACGACCACAACAACCTGCGCGGCCTTATCACCATCAAGGACATCGAGAAGATCCGCAAGTATCCTCTGTCCTGCAAGGATGAGCACGGCCGTCTGCGCGTTGGCGCCGCCATCGGCGTCGGCAAGGACCGCGACGAGCGCGCCGATGCGCTGCTCAAGGCCGGTGCCGACTTCCTCGTGCTCGATTCCGCCCACGGGCATTCCGCCAACATCCTGCGTTCCGTCAAGGCGCTGCGTAGCCAGTATCCCGATGTCCGCCTCATCGCGGGCAACGTGGCCACCTACGCTGGTGCCAAGGCGCTGTTCGAGGCTGGCGCGGATACCGTCAAGGTCGGCATCGGCCCCGGCTCCATCTGCACCACCCGCGTCGTTGCCGGCGTGGGCGTGCCGCAGATCACGGCCGTCATGGAAGCCGTACGCGCCGCGCGCGAGTTCGACCGCTGCATCATCGCCGACGGCGGCATCAAGTTCTCCGGCGACGTCGTCAAGGCGCTGGCCGCGGGCGCGGATGCCTGCATGATGGGCTCCCTCTTCGCCGGTACCGAGGAAAGCCCGGGCGAGACCATTCTCTATCAGGGCCGCACCTACAAGATCTACCGCGGCATGGGTTCCATCGACGCCATGCGCGAGGGCAGCTCCGACCGCTACTTCCAGGAGAAGCAGGCACAGGCCGAGAAGCAGGAAGCCTGCGCCACCGGCGGCAAGCTGTCCGAGGAATCCAAGAAGCTCGTCCCCGAGGGCATTGTGGGCCGCGTGCCCTACAAGGGTGCCGTGACGGACAGCATCTACCAGCTGCTTGGCGGTCTTCGCGCGGGCATGGGCTACACCGGCTGCGCCACCATCGCCGAGCTGAAGGAAAAGGCACAGTTCACGCAGATCTCCACCGCGGGCCTGCGCGAATCCCACGTGCACGACGTCATTATCACCAAGGAAGCCCCCAACTACCGGGTGGATTCCTACTAACCCGTCAAACGAAAGGGCGGATTTTACAATGAAACATGCGGATTCAGTCGTCATCCTCGACTACGGGTCCCAGTATACCCAGCTCATCGCGCGTCGTGTGCGCGAGGCTGGCGTGTATTCCGAGATCCTGACGTGCGAGGCGACCCCTGAAGAAATCAAGGCCCGCGAGCCCCAGGCCATCATTCTGTCCGGCGGTCCGGCCAGCGTGACGGCCGAGGACGCGCCCGGCCTGTACCGGGAGATCCTTGATTGGGGCCTGCCGGTGCTGGGTATCTGCTACGGAATGCAGCTGCTTGCCCACAACCTCGGCGGCCGAGTGACCGCCAGCGAGGACCGCGAGTACGGCCGCGCCGACCTCGACCTGACCGGCCAGTGCGCGCTGTGGGATGGTCTCGAAGGCAAGGCCAATCACGTGGTGTGGATGTCTCACGGCGACCACGTCGAGGAGATTCCCGAGGGCTTCAGCGTCGTTGCCTGCACCCCCAGCGTGCCCGTGGCGGCCATGGCCGATCCCGAGCGCCGCATCTACTGCCTCCAGTTCCACCCTGAAGTGGCACACACCGACGACGGCAGCCTTATCCTGTCCAACTTCCTGTTCAAGGTCGCCGGACTCAAGCCCTCCTGGACCATGAGCTCCTTTGTGGAGTCCACGGTGCTCGAAATGCGCGAGTCCATCGGCGAGGACGAGCAGGTGGTCTGCGGTCTTTCCGGCGGCATCGACTCCACAGTGGTCGCCCTGCTGCTGCACAAGGCCATCGGCAAGCGCCTCACCTGCATCTTCGTGGACAACGGTCTGCTGCGCTTGAACGAGGGCGAGGAAGTCATCGGCTACCTGCGCGAGCACTTCGACCTCAATCTCGTGTGGGTGCAGGCCCAGGACGAATTCCTCGACAAGCTCAAGGGCGTCGACGATCCCGAGAAGAAGCGCAAGATCATCGGCCACACCTTCATCGAGGTCTTCGACCGCGAGGCCGCCAAGATCAAGAACGTGAAGTATCTGGCGCAGGGTACCCTGTACCCCGACGTCATCGAGTCCATCTCGTTCAAGGGCGGCCCCAGCGTGGTCATCAAGAGCCACCACAACGTGGGTGGCCTGCCCGAGAAGATGAACCTTTCGCTGGTGGAACCGCTGCGCGAACTGTTCAAGGACGAAGTGCGCCGCGTGGCCATGGAACTCGGCCTGCCCGATTCCATCATCTGGCGCCATCCCTTCCCCGGCCCCGGTCTGGCAATCCGCGTCATCGGCGAGATTACCGCGGAGCGCCTCGACATCCTGCGCAAGGCCGACAAGATCGTGCAGAACGAACTCCACGCTGCGGACTGGTATCGCAAAGTGTGGCAGGGTTTTGCCGTCCTCTTGCCCTTGAAGACAGTCGGGGTTATGGGAGATGGTCGGACGTACGAACACGTGATCGCTCTGCGCGTGGTCGACTCCATCGACGCCATGACCGCGGACTGGACCCGCCTGCCTTCCGAACTGCTGGCACGCATGTCCAACCGCATCATCAATGAGGTCAAGGGCGTGAACCGGGTGGTCTTCGATATTTCCTCGAAGCCTCCGGGAACCATCGAATGGGAATAGCAACCGCTTTGGCGGCATGACGGGGCGGCGGCGCATTCATGGCGTCGCCGCCTTCAACTCTCAAACCAAGGTCGGATCATGTTTGGAATCGGCAGCACCGAACTTCTTCTGATACTGGGCATAGCTCTGCTTGTCATCGGCCCCAAGAAGCTCCCGCAGATGGCCCGCAGCCTCGGCAAGGCCATGGGCGAATTCAAGCGTGTCTCCAGCGATGTGAAGCGCACCATCGACGCCGAAGTCGATCGCGTGGAGCGTCAGGAACGTCAGGACCGAGCGAAGGCCGAACTCAAGCCCGAGGACGCCTCCCCCCGCACCGAAACCGCAGCCTCCACGCAGGCCGCCGCGGCCAAGCCCGCCGACGCGCCCGCAGACTCCAAGAACGCCTAGGCGGGATTCCATCACATGAGCCAGAACGATCGCAGACCCGAGGAACTGGAAGAAGAGGTTCTCGACGGGGGCGTTGCCGAGGTGGCCGCCTCCGCGAACGAAGAGGAACGGGACGCGAATCCCGAGCCCGAATCCGAACCCGAAAAGGATGCTCCCAAGGACGCCCCCGAGGACGAGCTTGAGGAAATGGGGCTTCTCGATCATCTCGAGGAGTTGCGCGGACGGCTGACCAAGTGTGTCATCGCCATCATTGTGGGCCTGTTCGCCTGCTACGGCTTTGCCGAGCAGATGTTCGACTTCCTCATGATGCCGCTCAAGCCCATTCTCCCCGAAGGCTCCACGCTCATCTTCACCGGCCTGCCCGAAGGCTTTTTCACCTACATTAAGCTTTCCGCCTTCGCGGGCCTTTTCCTGACGAGTCCGTACATCTTCTATCAGATCTGGGCATTCATCGCGCCTGGGCTGTACAAGGAGGAGCGGCGCTGGGGCATTCCCATCGCGTTCTTCTCCGCGCTGTTCTTCGTGTCCGGAGCGTGCTTCGGATATTTCGTTGTCTTCCCCATCGCCTTCAAGTTCTTTATGGGCTTCCAGACGGAACTCATCCGGCCCATGCCGAGCCTCAAGGAATACCTGTCATTCACGCTGAAGCTGCTTATGGCCTTCGGCATCGCCTTCGAGCTGCCGCTGTTCATATTCTTCCTCGCGCGGCTGGGAATGGTCAGCTCCGTGTGGCTCAAGAAGCAACGCAAGTACTTCGTGCTGGTGGCGTTCGTCGTTGGCGCACTGCTGACCCCGCCGGACGTGGTGTCGCAGTGCTTCATGGCGGGACCGCTGATCCTGCTCTACGAGCTTGGCATCATCGTCGCGTGGTTGTTCGGCAAGGCCGAACCCCGAAAGCAGAAGAAGGCCGACTGATCGATCCGACTTCAAAAAGGCGTCCGCATAGCGCGGACGCCTTTTTTTATGCTCCATTCTCCGTCTTGCGCAGTGGACGAGCCGTCGATTGCCCCATGGTTCCGATGCCCCGTCGGCCACGGCCGATGCGGAGGCGATGCGGGCGGAGCGTGGTCTCATCCTTTGACCTCGAACCGGAAAACAGGCATGCTTGAGGATGCAGTTCGCACTGCGCAACCATCTCGAACGACAACGGAAACGGAGCTGAACATGGAAGGCCGCACCGCGCGCATCGCACGCACCACCGGCGAGACCGACATCACCCTCGAACTGGACCTTGACGGTTCCGGCAGCATCTCCATCGAAACCGGATACGGCTTTGCGGACCACATGCTGACCCTCATCGCGCACTGGGCGGGCTGGGACCTGCACGTGCGCTGCAAGGGTGATACGCATGTTGACGCGCACCATAGCATCGAGGACGTCGGCTTGTGCCTCGGCGAGGCCCTTACCCATGCCCTTGGCGACAAGAAGGGCATCGCCCGCGTGGGCAACGCCCGCGTGCCCATGGACGAGGCTCTGACCACCGTGGATATCGACATTTCCGGCCGCGCCTACCTTGTCTATGCCGATGAGCCCGTCCCGGCCATCGTGGCGGGCGAGGAAAAGGACCTCTGGCGCGAATTCTTCAAGTCCGTGGCCTTCCGGGCCGGACTCAACCTGCACGTGAATTTCCTGTATGGCCGCAACGGGCATCATCTGCTCGAATCCGCATGCAAGGGCTTCGGTCTGGCGTTTCGTCAGGCCGCCTCGCACGGGCGCGACGGGGTGCTCAGCACCAAGGGGAGGCTCGATTGATGAGACGTTCCATTTTTGTGCGTCTGGCTCTGGCAATGGCCTGTCTGGCCTTTCTCGGTGCGGGCTGCCGCGCGGCAAAGGCTCCTGTGGAAGGCCCGCACGGCTCGCTGGCCGTGGCACCCTTCACGCAGCCGCTCATGGATTCGGAGCTTTTGGCCGGGTTCATCCCCGAAGAGGCCGTGGCCGTGAAGCCCGTGGTGCTTGGCGGACTCGACGCCGTGCTGGCCGAGGAGTTGGGCAAAGGCTTGGCCGCGCAGTATCAGCGGCCTGCCGAGGTGCGGCAGTGCATGCAGATTCAGCTTTCCGCCAACGACGGCAAGCGCAGGACCGCGCTGGAGTCGTGGCTTGAGGTGGGGCGTTGCCTCGGGGTGGATTATCTGCTCGTTCCGCAGCTCATGCTCTGGGGTGAGCGCGACGGCAGCGAGATCGCCGTGCGCCGTCCGGCCGCCGTCATCCTCGACCTGTATCTCGTGGACGTGAAGGCCGAGGGCCTCGCCGCGCGCTACCACTTCGACGAGGCCCAGTTGTCGCTGACCGAGAACATTCTCGACGCCGACAAGTTCGTGAAACGCAAAGGCAAGTGGATTACGGCCACGGAGCTCGCCCGCGAGGGGCTGGCACGGGGCGTGAAGGAGTTCGGATTGTGATCGTTTTTCCCGCCGTGGACATCAAGGACGGCAAGTGCGTCCGACTGAAGCAGGGGCTGGCCGATCAGGTCACCGTGTTCAATGACGATCCCGTTGATGCCGCCCGCCATTGGCAGAGCCGTGGAGCGCGCTATCTGCACGTCATCGACCTCGATGGAGCCTTCGACGGTCACCCCGCCAACCGCGACCTTATCCGCGACATCTGCTCGGCCTTGAGTATTCCTGTGCAGTTGGGCGGTGGCATTCGTGATATCGAGACCACCCGCTCCTACATCGATGCGGGCGTCACGCGGCTCATCATTGGGACCATGGCCCTTGAGAATCAGGACCTGTTCGGCGAGCTGTGCGCCACCTTTCCCGGCCATATCGGCGTGTCTCTCGACGCGGTGGACGGACGCCTCAAGACCAAGGGTTGGGTTGAGGATTCCGGGCAGACCGTGTTCGACGTCATCCCCCGGCTGGAGGCGCAGGGCGCGAGCTTCATCATCTATACCGACATCAGCCGCGACGGCATGCAGTCCGGCGTGAATGTCGCTGCGCTGGAGCGTCTGTGCGAGGCCACCAGCCTTCCCGTCATTGCGGCGGGCGGCGTGGCCACCATGGCGGACATTCGCAACCTGCATCCGCTGTGCGGCAAGGGGCTGCAGGGCGCCATCACCGGCAAGGCCGTGTACGACGGCACCCTCGACCTCGAAGAGGCCAATCGCTGGATCGACGCGCAGGCGTAACTCCGGGCGATGTGCCGGGCTTTCCGGCAAACATTCCGACATGCGAAGGGTGCGGTGTCCGCGCCCGGATAACGGAGAGTCGAATCATGGCACGAAGCATTGAAGTGAAGGGAATGAGTTGCCAGCACTGCGTGGCCTCGGTCACCAAGGCGCTGTCCGCCGTTCCCGGCGTGAAGGATTTGAAGGTCAGCCTCGACGATGGCCGCGCCACCTTCGAGGAGGCCTCTCCCGTGGACATGGACGCCGTGAGGAAGGCCATTGCCGCCATCGGCTTCGAGCCGGGCGAAACGGCATAGACGTCCGCATCCGTGAAACATTCGGCCCCCCTCCGAGAAATCGGCAGGGGGGCTTTTTCGTGGAGTGCATGAGTGCTTGAAAGGTGCACGCGCAATCGTTTATGATGTGTCCCGGTTGGGAGAGAGACAACCATCCACGCCAATGGCGAAGGAGCGAATCATGAGAATTTTTGTGGCAGTTTTGATGTGTGGAATGCTGGCCTTGCCCCTGTGGGGCGGCTCAGCCAATGCGCAGGATGCCGCGACGCCCGTGCAGGATCAGATTCAGGATCAGGCGCAGGATCAACTGCAGGATCAGACTCGCGAGCGCTCCATGCGCCAGGAGCAGCATATGGAAAATATGCGCACCATGCAGCAGACGCACGAGCAGATGAAGACGCAGGAGCGCGAGATGCGCGACGATCTGACCAATGAGGAGCGTCGGACCCTGCATCAGGAGAACATGGAAAATCTCCAGAACATGCATCAGGATATGAAGCAGCAGGAAAAGGCGGCCCGTTCTGCCGCCACAAGCGAGACCATCGGTAAGGCCAAGAGCGCGCAGGGTGCCACCGGCATGGGCGGCTCCAATGGCGTCGGAACCGGCAAGGGTGCCGGGAAGGGCGGCAATGGTGGTGGAAACGGTGGCGGAAACGGCGGTGGAAAGGGAGGCGGCAAGAAGTAGCCTCCGCCTGCGCATTGCCGCGCTCGAAGATGTTTGAAAGAAGACGGGGACCGTTCCGGTGGGAGCGGTCCCCGTCTTTGCGTTTCGGGATCAGGATTCGAGCAGGCCGCCTGCGCGCAGGCGCTGCATGAGGTCGAGGGCGATGCCGTAGCGGTTGAACGGCGGCATGATGTAGACGCCCGCGAAGTGTGGCCACGCGTATTCCAGCAGTTCCCACGCGATCTGCGTGCCGACCTCCACCCCGCGGTCCCCGGCTTCGCGCATGCGGCGGCGGGTGTCGTCCGGGATGGAGATGCCGGGGAACTCGTTGTGCAGGAATTCCGCATTGCGCGAACTGACCAGCGGCATAATGCCGATGAAGATGGGTACGTCGATATGGGCCGTCAGATCCAGCACCTCGTCGATGGCCTCGCGCGTGTACACGGGCTGCGTCAGGAAATAGCGCGCTCCGCATTCGATCTTGCGCTCCATGCGGCGGACCTGAAGGGCGTGGTTCTTCGTGTTGGGATTGAAGGCCGCGCCGGTGCAAAAGTTCGTGCGCAGGCGCATGGAGTCGCCATGGTGGTTGACGCCTTCGTTGAAGCGCCTAAGCAGGCTGATGAGATCGAAGGAGCGCAGGTCGAACACGCCCTTGATGACGTCGTCGGTGCCGGAGGGCGGCGGGTCGCCGGTGACGGCCAGCACGTTTTGCAAGCCCTCCACGGCAAGGCCCATGAGTGTGGACTGCATGCCGATGAGGTTTCGGTCGCGTCCCGTGAGGTGGACGATGACTTCCGCCCCAGTCCTGCGGCGGATCATGCCCGCTAGCGCGGTGTTGGACAGGCGGGGCACGGCCAGCGGATTCTCGGCGATGGTGATGGCGTCCACGCCCGCGTCGGCCAGCGCGTCCGCGGCATCGAGGGCCTGTGTCGCATCGAGGTGCTTGGGCGGGTCGAGCTCCACGAGGACCATCTTCCGCTGGCCGAGGTTCAGCGAAAAGCGGGTGGGCGGCAGTTCGGGAGTCGAGCCGTCGCCGCCGGTGATGTTCTGGATGGTCTCCGTGTGCGCCGTGCTGCCCGTGTGCAGGTCCAGCCGTCTGCGCAGGGCTGCGATGTGCTGGGGCGTGGTACCGCAGCAGCCGCCCACGAGGCGCGCGCCAAGCTTCACGCAGCGCATTACGGCATCGGCAAAATAGTCTGGGGCGCTGCCGTAAAGCAGCCGGTCGCCGGAGCGCTCGGGGTAGCCGGAATTGGGGAAGACCGACAGCGGCCGACCGGGCGAGCCTGCCTTGCGCAGGGCCTCCAGCACGCCGAGCGGTCCCGCGCCGCAGTTGATGCCCACCACGTCCGCGCCCGCATCCGCGAGCGCCTGAAGGCATTCGCTGGGGCTGACGCCGGTGAATGATCCGCCCTGTCCGGTGAAGACCATCTGCGCCACCACGGGCAGGTTCGTGGTCTGCTTCACGGCGGTGACGGCGGGCAGGAGCATTTCGAGGCGGGAGAACGTTTCGAGGAACAGCACGTCCACACCGCCCTCGGCGAGGGCTTCAGCCTGTTCGGCATAGATGGCGGCGATGCGGCTGGCGTCGGGGAGTTCGTCGAGGCGGCCGAGCGGCCCCATGGAGCCGCCGACCCACGCAATGTCCCTTGCGCAGCGGCGGGCGATTTCCGCGCCGCGCCGATTGATGAGGCGGGTTTGCGCGGCGAGGCCGAAGCGCTCCAGCTTCAGCGCGTTGGCTCCGAAGGTGTTGGTCTCGATGAGTTCGGCACCGGCGGTGATGTACTCGGCATGGATTTCGGCCACGAGGTCCGGACGGGTGAGGTTCAGCTCGTCGTAGCAGGCCTCGGCAGGGACGCCCTTCTCGAAGATGCGGGAGCCCATGGCGCCGTCCGCCAGCACGACGCGGCGGGAAAGTTCGTCGATGAGGTTGTGTCGCATGTGTATCCCTTCTGCCCCAAGCGCGGGGGGAGGGTAGAGTGACTGCGCGGGCGGGGGATGTCAAGCCGCCCGGGTGCTTCGGACGCCTTTGGTGGGCGCTTTGCGGGGGAGGAGGGCCTTTCGGGACGGCGGGTGACTGGTTGGTGCGGCCTGATGCCCCGGCACGACGCAGCCTCGTGATGAGGATGAAAGAAACGGGGCGGGCAATCCCGTGTGGGAATGCCCGCCCCGATGGAAGCGAATCTGCTGCGAAGCCCTAGGGCTTGCAGACGAAGGTCGAACTGTCGCGCGTGTATTCGTCGAGGCAGTTCTCGAAGTAGGCGAAGGTGCGCCGAAGGCCCTCGTCGAGGTTCGTCGTGGGCCGCCAGCCGAGTTCCGCGGTGATCTTCGAGCAGTCGCCGTAGAAGTCGCCGATGTCGATCTTCTTTTTTTCCTCGGGCCACGGCACCAGCTTGAAGCGGCCCTTGCCCGCAGTGGCGATCATCCGCTCGCAGATGTCGCGAAGGCTTACGGGCTCGTCTCCGGCGAGGTTGTAGACCTGCCCGAGGGCGCGGTCGTCCTTGCCGGCGAGGAGGATGGCCTCCACCACGTCGTCCACGTAGTTCAGGTCGCGGCGCTGGGAACCATCACCGTAGAGCTGGATTTCCTTGTCCTCGGCGACGAGGCGGATGAACCAGCCCAGGAAGCCCTGCCGGTTGTGCTTGAGCAGCTGGCGCGGGCCGTAGGTGTTGGTCAGGCGCAGGACTGCGGCCGGAATGCCGTACACCTTGTGGTAGAGCAGGTGGTACCATTCCCCGGCGATGCAGTTGATGCCGTTGACGTCCACGGGGTCCAGAGGGTGCTTTTCGTCCACGGGCATGTAGTGCGGCTTGCCGTATATCTGGCGGGTGCTGGTAAGCACCAGCCGCGCCTCGCGGTTGAAGTGGCGACAGGCTTCGAGCACGCCGAGCTGGGCCTTTGCGTTGATCTCCAGATCGGTGAACGGATCGTGCATGGAGTCGATGTGGCTGACCTGCCCCGCGAGGTTGAAGATGAACTCCTGCCCGCGGATGAGGTACTGCATGGCCACACTGTCACGCACGTCCGAGATGTTCAGCCGGATGTCGTCCTTGACCGGAGCGATGTTGTACAGGTTTCCCCCGTACTCGTCGTACATGGAGTCGACGACGGTGACATCCGCCCCCGCCTCCACGAGCCTGATCACGAGGTTGGAGCCGATGAAGCCGCAACCGCCGGTGACCAGAACCTTCCTGCCCTTGTAGAACTGCATTGGAATCTCCTGCCTAGTGCTTTGCGGTCTTCGGCAGGATGAGGTTCAGGACCACGCCGATCACGCCGGACAGGCCGATGCCGGTGAGGGTGATCTTGGCGATGCCGAAGCTCATGCCGCCGATGCCGAAGACGAGGATGACCGCGACGATGGCCATGTTGCGAGGCTCCATGAGATCCTCGCGGGCGCGAACCAGCGTGTTCATGCCCACCACGGAGATGGCGCCGAACAAGAGGACCATGATGCCGCCCATCACCGGAGTGGGGATGGAGAGCAGCAGCGCACCGAGCTTGCCCACGAAGGCGAGCACGATGGCCGTGATGGCCGCCCAGGTCATGATGGCGGGGTTGAAGGCGCGGGTCAGCGCCACCGCACCGGTGACCTCGGAGTAGGTGGTGTTCGGCGGGCCGCCGAGGAAGGAGGCCAGCGAAGTGGCCAGACCGTCACCGAGCATGGTCCGATGCACGCCGGGGTCCTTCAGGTAGTCCTTGCCGGTCACGGAGCTGATGGCAAGCACGTCGCCGAAGTGTTCGATGGCGGGCGCGATGGCCACGGGCACGATGAACAGAATGGCTTCCCAGTTGAACTCGGGGAACACGAAGTTGGGCATGGCGAGCCATGCCGCCTCGTGCACACGGGTGAAGTCCACGATGCCGTAGCACAGACTCAGGGTGTAGCCCACGGTGATGCCGCACAGGATGGGGATGAGCTTGAGCACACCCCGTCCGAGCAGCGACACGCCGATGGTCACCGCGAGGGAGATCATGGAAATGATCAGTGCGGTGTCGCGCGGGAACAGGTCGATGGAGCCGTCGCCGCTCTTGCCAACGGCCATGAACACGGCGGTGCGGGCCAGCAGCAGGCCGATGACCATGATGACCGGTCCGGTCACGATGGGCGGCAGGACGCGGTGCAGAATCTCGGTGCCCCGAAGTTTGATGAGGGCCGAGAGCAGCACGTAGAACAGGCCAGCCGCGGCCAGTCCGCTCATGGTGGCGGGAATGCCCCAGGTCTGCACGCCGTAGATGATGGGCGCGATGAAGGCAAAGGAGGAGGCAAGGAAAATGGGTACCTTGCGCTTGGTGACCACCTGGAAAAGCAGGGTGCCGGCACCAGCGGTGAACAGCGCCACGTTGGGGTCCAAACCGGTCAGCAGGGGGACCAGCACGAGCGCACCGAATGCCACGAAGAGCATCTGCGCGCCGATAAGGCTGTCCCTCAACCGGAACCTGTAATCCGTTTCGGCCATGAACGTCTCCTTCCTCTATGCGTTTGGCGTGATTGGATGTGTACGAAAGGCTACTTCGTGCCGAAGATCTTGTCTCCGGCGTCGCCCAGTCCGGGCAGGATGTAGCCGTCGTCGTTCAGGCACGTATCGACGCTCGCGGTGTAGACCTCGACGTCGGGGTGACGCTCTTCCAGCTTGCGCAGACCCTCGGGGGCGGCGACGAGGAAGATGCCACGGATGTTCTTGCAGCCCGCTTCCTTCAGCAGATCGACGGTGGCGAGCAGGGTGCCGCCGGTGGCGAGCATGGGATCGAGGATGAGGGCCATGCGCTCTTCGATCTTGTTGGCGAGCTTCACGTAGTACTGCACGGGCTCCAGCGTTTCCTCGTTGCGGAACAGGCCGACGACGCTGACCTTCGCTCCGGGGATCATGTCGAGGACACCATCGAGCATTCCGATGCCTGCGCGCAGAATGGGCACAACGGTGAGCGTCTTGCCCATGATGTTGTCGACTTCGACGGGACCAGCCCATCCGTTGATGGTGACCTTTTCGGTCAGCAGGTCCTTGGTTGCCTCGTAGGTCAGAAGGCGGGCAACTTCGTTGGAAAGGGCGCGAAAGTCCTTCGTGCTCAGGTTGGCCTGTCGCAGCAGACCCAGCTTATGCCGGACCAGCGGGTGGTCCACAACATGAACTGCCATGGTGTCTCCTTGGCTCTCTTATGGGGTTTTGGGATGAGGGGAAAATTGCTCGGTGCAAAATCTTGTCGTCCCTACACGAAAAGACAATGTCGGTCAAGCGTACGGTTCGCGTAGCACCGATGTCGTGCATTGGCGCATGCGTCGTGCATGACATGCGCAAGCCCGTTCTCTTTGTGGTGGAAATGTACTATGATGGACTGTTGTCGCCGCGTATGGAAAATGATGACAAAAGGAGTAAGCCATGTTTCGCAATAGCGTTGCAGTGTTCGTGGTCGTTGTCGTCCTGTGCGCCCCCGTGAAGGCTCTGGCGCAGGACGCGGACCCCGGCGGCACGCTTCGTCGGGCATGCGTCGAGTGCCACGATTTCCGGCGCATCTGCCGCAACCTTGGCGAGAAGAGTCTTGCGGGTTGGGAAAAGACCGTCACCCGTATGTATTCCAAGGGGGCGAAGATCGACGCGGCGGACATCCCCGCCCTTGCGCGCCACCTCCACGGGTTGGAATCCGGTTCCGGCGAGATCTGCAAATAGGGGGTTTTACATGGACGCGATTCTTGTCTACATCACTGCTTCGAACGCGGAGGAAGCCGAACGCATCGGTCGAATGCTCGTTTCACGACGGCTGGCCGCCTGCGTGAACATCGGACAGGGTATCCGTTCCCTGTACTGGTGGGACGGGGCCGTGCAGTCGGACAGCGAAACCGCGTTCATCGCCAAGACGGTCCGCGGGCGTTTCGCGGAACTGGCGCAGGCGGTGCGCGAGGTGCATTCCTACGAGACGCCGTGCATCGTGGCGCTACCCGTCGTTGACGGCGACCCCGACTTTCTGGACTGGCTGCGCGACAACGCCAGACCCGGCTGATAGGTTCCGCACACTCAACTGGAGACATTCATGCAAATCTACGTTTTCGGCTCGCTCGCCTTCGATCGCATCATGACCTTCCCCGGCAGGTTTTCGGACCACATTCTGCCCGACAAGATACACATCCTGAACGTCTGTTTCGTTGGCAACGGTCTTGAAGAGCGCTTCGGCGGCACGGCAGGCAACATCGCCTACAGCCTGTCCCTGCTCGGCGAGAAGCCGGTGATCGTCTCCACCGCTGGCCATCGCGACTTCGGACGCTACGGCGAGCGCTTCGCGGGCTATGGCTTGCGCCTTGACGGTGTGCGTCTCGTGGATGAGGCCTTGACCGCCAGTTGCCACATCACCACCGACCTTGCGGACAACCAGATCACCTGCTTCAATCCCGGCGCGATGGGCTATCCCTGCGGTTACGATTTCGCAGACGCAGACCCCGCGCAGGACATCGCCATCGTCGCCCCCGGCAACCACGAGGACACCATCGCCCTGCCGCGCCGCTTCCGTGAGATGGGCATGCGCTACATCTTCGATCCCGGCCAGAACATCACCGCCCTGCCCGGCGAGAAGCTCCTTGAGGCCATCACTGGCTCGTGGGCGCTCATCTCCAACGACTACGAGCTGGAAATGATTCTTCGCGCCACGGACCTGTCCCTCGAACAGTTGCTGACCCGCACCGGCAGCATCATCACCACCCTCGGCGACAAGGGCAGCATCATCCGCGAACAGAACCGCGTTACGGAGATTCCCGCCGCCAGCGTGACCCGCGTGGCTGATCCCACCGGTGCGGGCGACGCCTTCCGTTCCGGTCTGCTCAAGGGCCTGGCCATGGGCCGGGAGCTGCCGGAGGCCGCGAAGATCGGCGCATGCTGCGCCACGTGGTGCGTGGCCCAGACGGGCACGCAGGAACATGTCTTTACAGAAGATGAGTTCTGGGAGCACTATAGGAAGAATTTCGGGCCGACGGCGTAACCCGCCCGCGGGTCAGGCCGCCAGCTCCGCCGCAACAGCGGGCCGTCATCGACGGCCCGCAGAAACCGGGGGAATGTCATGATCCGGCCTACACTCGAATCCGTGGAACGCTACCTGCGCGAGGTGCTCGGTCCCGACGTCACGCTGACCGGCGTGGGCGAGATCGGATCCCTCGACGAGCAGGGCATGAAGGACTTCGGCTACGGCAAGCCGCTCCTGATCAACTGGACCAAGGGCGGCGCACCCGGGCAGGCCGTCCTGTCCCTCATGCGGGGCGACCGCTACGGGCATCAGGGCTACTGGGATAGGGCGCGGGTGCTCATGTTCCAGTACGACGCCGGTGGGCGTATGGAGCGCCATGTGCGGCCGCTCGGCCTCGGCTATCTGGATGGCGACGGCCAGATGACTCCCGTCCGCAATCCTCGCGAATTCTTCATTCTCAACGAGAAGATCGAGGGGCGCGACTATTTCCTCGATCTCTATCGCATCCGTGGGGGCGATTTCCGCCCGCAGGACGAGGCGCTGGCCCGCGAGTTCGGCCACTGGCTGGCCCGCGTCCACTCCCGCCGTCTCGACGATCCCGATCTTTACATCCGCCGCATCCGGAACCTCGTGGGCGACTGCGAGTGCATTTTCGGCATTGTGGACGGCTATCCCTACCCGTACTCCGAATTCCCGCCTGAGCGCTTCATTGCCATGGAGAAGCGTCTGGTGGATTGGCGCTGGAAGCTACGGCGCTACACCCATCGCCTCGCCGAGGTGCATGGCGATTTCCACCCGTGGAACGTGCTCGTGCGCGACGGCAATCCCCCGGACTTCGGCGTGCTTGACCGCAGCCGCGGCGAATGGGGCGACCCCGCCGACGACGTGGCGACCATGACTCTCAACTACGTCCTCTTTGGACTCTACGACGTGGCGCGGCTGGATGGGCCGTTCCTGAAGCTTTACCGCGCCCTGTGGGAAACCTACCTCGCCGACACCGGCGATACGGAGATGCTCGACGTCATCGCGCCGTTCTACGTGTTCCGCGCGCTGGTCGTGGCCTCGCCCGAGTGGTATCCCGATCATCCCGTGGAGGTGCGGCGCGGCCTGTTCCGGTTCATCGAGAACGTGCTGGAGGACGAGCGTTTTGATTGGGAGAACATCAACCGCTACATGGAGTGACGGCATGAGCGAGGTTGAATCCGGCACGCAGGGTTGGGCCATCTGGGTTGTGGGGCTGCCGGGGTCCGGCAAGTCGAACCTCGCGCGCGGCGTGGCCGAGGACCTGCAATCCGACGGGCACGACGTGGTCTGGTTGCAGATGGATGCCCGGCGCAAGGCCTATTTCCCCGATCCGCAATACACAGACGAGGAACGCGAGGCCGCCTACCGCATGTTTGCCGAGGAAGCCGCAGCCCTCACCCGGCAGGGGCACAATGTGGTCATGGACGGCTCCGCCTATCGCGTGTCCATGCGCGACTATGCGCGATCGCTCATTCCGCGCTTCGCCGAGGTGCACGTGAAGTGCACGCTGGAGAACGCCATCAGCCGCGAAAGCCGCCGCGAGCAGGGGCTTGTCATGGCCGGGCTGTATCGCAAGGCCCTCGAACGCCAGCAGACCGGGCAGGAGTTCCCCGGACTCGGGCAGGTCATCGGCGTGGACGTGCCCTTCGAGGAAAATCCCCGCGCCGAATTCCTCATCTGCAACGACGATATCCCCAAGCAGGAAACCCGTAGCCGCACCATGGAATTCCTGCGCGACTGGCTGCGCCGCCTCGGCGAAGCCTAGTCCCGGCGCTCGTCGCTACGCCTCACCACGGCGGGAGACCGCTGCGCGGGGCATGGCCTTCGGCGACCGTGGCTCTGCCCCGGACCCGCTCAAGGGCCGTGGGCCCTTGAGAATCCCAATAAGGGCTTCGTCGCTCAAAGCCGCACGGCTTGCCATGGGCACCCACGGTTATCGCATGCCGGGGGTCCAGGGGGCCAGCGGCCCCTTGGCTGGCGGAGCCTACGTCCCGCATGCGGCCGTGAACGATACGGCAGGCCCACGGCGACTGACCGCTGCGCGGGGCGTGGCCTTCGGCGACCGTGGCTCTGCCCCGGACCCGCTCAAGGGCCGTGGGCCCTTGAGAATCCCAATAAGGGCTTCGTTGCTCAAAGCCGCACGGCTTGCCATGGGCACCCACGGTTATCGCATGTCGGGGGTCCAGGGGGCCAGCGGCCCCTTGGCCGGCGGAGCCTACGTCTTGCATGCGGCCGTGAACAATACGGCAGGCCCACGGCACTCTTCGTCTCATCGCATTTGCCTTTGCGCCCGCTTTTTCTTAATCACCATCCTTTCGGCGCGCGTTGCGCGTTTCATCGCACCACTACCGGCGGTCTGTTCGCCGTTGAGGGATATGAGCATATGAACAACGAGAAGACATTCCATGTGATGACCTTTGGCTGCCAGATGAACGTCCACGATTCCGAGTGGCTTGCCCGCGCGTTGTCCGTTCGCGGGTGGACCGAGGTGTCGGAGGAGGACGCGCGGGTGTACGTGGTGAACACGTGCAGCGTGCGCGAGAAGCCGGAGCAGAAGGTCTACAGCCTGCTTGGACGTCTGAAGTCGTACATGGATGCCCATCCCGAGCGCTTCGTTGTTGTGGGCGGCTGCGTGGCCCAGCAGATCGGTAGGGACTTCCTTGCCCGCTATCCCTATGTGCGGTTTGTTTTCGGCACGGACCAGATTGGCCGCGCTCCCGAGACGATCGACAGGCTGGCCGAGGAGGAGGGGAAGCGCATGGCGCTTCTCGACTTCGAGGACGGCTATCCGGCGCAGGATGTGGTCATTCCCGAGGCCGGACCCGTGTCGCACATTGCTGGACAGGCCTTCGTGAACATCATGAAGGGCTGCGACAATTTTTGCGCCTACTGTATCGTTCCGTACGTGCGTGGGCGGCAGCGTTCGCGCAGCGCAGACGACGTGGTGAACGAATGCCGGGCGTTGGTCGAGCGCGGCGTGCGCGAAATCACGCTTCTTGGTCAGAACGTCAATAGTTTCGGGCTGGACAAGCAGGGGGACGGCACGAGCTTCGCGGAACTCCTCGAACGCGTGGCGACCATTGATGGTCTGTCGCGGCTGCGGTTTACGACCTCGCACCCCAAGGACATCGCTCCCGAGGTTATCGCGGCGTTCGGGCGTTTTGAGACACTTTGTCCCTCGCTGCATTTGCCCATGCAGGCAGGTTCGGATAGTGTGTTAAGAGCCATGGGCCGCGGGTACGACATGCAGCGGTACATGGGGCTGGTGGAAGCGCTTCGGGCCGTGCGCCCGGACATTGCGCTGACCACTGATCTCATTGTCGGATTCCCCGGCGAGACAGACGAGGATTTCCGGCAGACGCTTCAGGCCGTGGAACGGGTGGGCTTCGAATCCAGCTTCTCGTTCATGTATTCGGACCGTCCCGGAACGCGCGCCGAAAAGATGGCCTTCAAGATCGACAGACAGGTGAAGGGGGAGCGCCTGATGGAGCTTCAGGCGCTTCAGGAGAGGCTGACCGCCGATGCGCTCGCCGCATGCGTGGGGCGCGAGGCGGAGGTCCTTGTGGAGTCGCACAGCAAGGTGCAGGCTTCCGACGATGTCGTGTCCTGGCGGGGGCGCGACCGTCATGGCAGGGTGGTGAACTTCCCCTGGCCGAGCGAGGGGGGCGACCTGACGGGCAAGCTCGTCCGGGTCGGGATCGAAACGGCCAAGAAACATTCCCTGTGGGGAAAGGCGGTGGGGAATCCATGGTAGAAATGAAGGTTTTCGGTCTGGCGCTCGATGAGACCGCGCAGGTGCCCGTGCTCGTCCTCAAGGACATGGAGGACAGGCAGACCCTGCCCATCTGGATCGGCGCCATGGAGGCGATGGCCATCTCGCTGGCCCTCAACGAGGTGCATCTGCCGCGTCCCATGACCCACGACCTGCTACTCAACCTGACCAGTGGCCTCGGCGGCGTCGTGTCCCGCGTGGACGTGACGCGCCTTGATGGCGGCACCTACTACGCCGAGATCGTTGTGAACATGAGCGGAGACGAGCGGCGCATCGACAGCCGCCCGTCGGACGCGGTGGCGCTGGCGCTTAGGGCCGGGTGCCCGATTTTTGTGGCCCAGAGCATTCTCGATGAGGTCAGCTCCGAGATGAAGGCCGGCGAGGGGCCGGTACTTACGGCGGAGGACTCCGACAAGTGGCGCGACATCCTCGAACAGTTCTCCGAGGAGGAGAACAAGTACAAGATGTGACGGTTCCGGGCGACATTCCCCACTCGCACTGCATGCACGAATCCGAACAAGGAATCTCGAACTCATGATCGACCTGCATACGCACACGGTTTTCAGCGACGGCGTTCTCATCCCAGCGGAACTCGCACGGCGGGCGCGTGTGGCCGGGTACCGGGCCTTGGCCATGACCGACCACGCGGATGACTCGAATCTCGAATTTATCATCGACAACGTGAGCCGCGTCACGGAGAAGTATTCTCCCTACGCGGGACTCGATCTTTTTTGCGGCGTGGAGATCACCCACGTGCCGCCGGGACTCATTTCCGGACTGGTTGTGCGCGCGCGGGAACGCGGAGCGCGGATCGTAGTGGTCCACGGTGAGACGGTGGCCGAGCCGGTGGAGCAGGGGACGAACCTCGCGGCCATTGAGGCCGGGGTGGATATCCTCGCGCATCCGGGACTCATCACGCCGGAGGAAGTGCGCCTTGCCGCCGAGCGCGGCGTGGCGCTCGAATTGACCACCCGCAAGGGCCACAGCCTGACCAACGGCCACGTGGCCGCATTGGCCCGGCAGTATGGCGCGCGGCTGGTCATCAACAACGACGCGCACGAACCCGGCGACCTCGTCGGCGCGGAGATGCGCCGCAAGGTCGCGCTGGGCGCGGGCCTGTCGCCCGACGAATACCGCGAGGCGGAGGAGAATTCCTGCGCGATCCTGCGGCGGGTCATGGGCGTTTAGCGGCGTGCGCGGCGGAGGCGTTCCATGTCCGCATTGGAAGGGGCGTATCGCGAAGCCGCGCGAATCCTGAAGCGGACGCCCGCCGTGGCGCTGACCGGGGCGGGCGTTTCCGTTGCGAGCGGTATTCCAGATTTCCGCAGCCCCGGCGGTCTGTGGAGCCGTCACGATCCGGCGGAGGTGGCGAGCCTTCAGGCGCTGCGGACCAATCCCGCCGCAGTGTGGCGGTTCATGGCCGAGGCGTATGACATGTTCGCCGCGGCCCTGCCGAATCCCGCACATCTGGCGCTGGCGGCCATGGAGCGGGAGGGGTTGGTATCCGCCGTCGTGACCCAGAACATCGACAGCCTGCACCAGCGCGCCGGTTCGCGCGAGGTTGTGGAATTTCACGGCAACGGCGCGCGGTGCCGTTGCATGCGTTGCGCGCGGGAGGGCGATGCTTCCGCCGCGTATGGTGCGGCCCGCGAGGGGCGCGTGCCCCTGTGCGGGGAGTGCGGCGGAACCTTGCGGCCTGACGTGGTTTTTTTCGGAGAGGGCATCCCGCCACAGGCGCTACGGCGCACCGAGGAGCTTGTGCGTTTTGCGGAGTGCATCCTCGTGGTGGGAACCTCGGGCGAGGTCATGCCCGCCAACACGCTTCCCTACCGCATCAAGAATTCCGGCGGATTCGTCATCGAAATAAATCTTGGACCCACGGGATACGCCGGCCTGCCAGACATCCGTTTCGACGCGCCCGCCGAAGTGGTCCTTCCCCATCTTTATGAATGCTCCGTTTCCTGATATGCCCACCGGTTGTACTTCAAAGAATGGTTCTTTTGCGCTAGGGTGACCCGGCCGGACAGTGGTCCCGGCCGTTCGTCCCGTCGGACGTTCCGGCGGGCATACCGCTTATTCACGATACGAGGAAAATTCCATATGGATGTCATGCCACAGACTGGTGTTCTTGCGCTTCTGGCTCATGCCACGCTGACCGTCAAATGCGTGCTCGGACTGCTGCTCACCATGTCCATTTCGAGTTGGAGCGTCATACTTTTCAAGATATTCGTGCTGACTCAGGCGCGCAATCGCGCCCGGCAGGACTACACGAAGTTCGTCGGCGCGGAGAACCTCGCCGAGGGCATGCGCGCGCTTGGGCGCGATCAGTCCTCGCCCGTGTACCGTTCCGGCGTGAGCGCCATGAATGAGCTACGCCGTCTCGAAAGCACGGGGCTGCTTACCTACAAGAATCTGGATGTCGTCATCGACAACCTGCGCCGCGCGCTGCGCCAGGGCGTCAGCTCCCAGCTTGGCGAGCTGTCACGCTCGCTCTCGCTGCTGGCCACCTGCGGCAACTCTGCGCCGTTCATCGGCCTTTTCGGAACGGTTTGGGGCATCATGCATTCCTTCCATTCCATCGGCCAGATGAAGACCGCAGCGCTTGCCGCCGTCGCCCCCGGCATTTCCGAGGCGCTCATCGCCACGGCTGTCGGCCTTGGCGTGGCCATTCCGGCCACCATCGCCTACAACTTCTTCCTCGGCATGCTGCAAACCGTGGAGACGGAGCTGGTGAATTTCGCCGGTGCCTTCCTGAACACGGTCCAGCGCGAGCTCTCCGGCGACAGCGTCGCCGAGGCCCGGCCGCGCCTGAGGAGCGAGGACCATGGCGGATTTTAATCCACACCGCAAAGGCTTCATCTCCGAGATCAACGTCACGCCCTTCGTGGACGTGATGCTGGTGCTGCTCATCATCTTCATGGTCACCGCGCCGCTCATGACGCAGGGGCTTGAGGTCGATCTGCCGCAGACCAAGACCGTGCGCACCCTGCCCAAGGACAAGGACCACATGGTCCTGACCATCAAGAAGGACGGCTCGGTGTATCTCGACGAGTACAAGGTTCCCGCCGGTGAACTGGGCGGGCATCTGGAGCGGCTGGTCAAGGCCGAGAACAAGTTCCTCTACCTTCGCGCAGACAAGGCCGTGCCGTATGGCGTGGTCGTCAGCGTCATGGGCGAGGTCAAGACCGCTGGCATCGACCGACTCGGAGTCGTGGCCGAACCAGAGGACACCCCGGCAACTCGGCCGGGAAGGAAATAGCCTCCGGGCCACACTCCCATGCGCGCGATCAGTTGGTTTCTGTCCTTTCTCCTGCATGCGACGGTTGTCGTTGCAGGTCTCTTTCTTGCCGTGCCCACGCCCATGAACGTCCGGCTCGATGTCCCCGTGTATCAGGTGGACCTTGTGCAGCTCGTTCCGCTCAAGGGCGTGGCTGTGCCGCGTCCGGCGGCTCCCAAGTCGCCCACGCCGCCCCCGGCCAAGCCGCTTCCCGCCGCGAAGCCAGCGCCTGCGCCCGCTCCCGCGCCGGAGGCGGCACCGATGCCTGAACCCAAACCCCTCGCCAAGGCCATAGCGCCCAAGGCGCAGGAAAAGCCGCAGCCCAAGGCCGAGGCCAACGCCACGGCCAAGCCGCAGAAGAAGCCCGCGCAGGAGAAGCCGCAGAAGACCAAGCAGCAGCTTCTGGCCGAGGCGCTGAAGCAGGCTCAGCGTGATGTGAAGTGGAAGGAACGCCAGGAGCGCAAGGTCATGTCCGACGCTCTGGCCGATCTGAGACGACAGGTCGCGAAGGAGGATGCCAAGGCTGAGACCGAAGGCGCTGGGGGCGAGTCCACCGAGGGCGTCGTGGCCGGTCTTGAGGAAATCTACGCCGCGCAGGTCAAGGCGCTCATTCAGGAGAACTGGCGCTATCCGTCTATTCCCGTGGATGCGGCCCTCGCGGCGACGGTGTTTCTGCGTGTGGGGCCGGATGGCTCCATCACCGAGATGCAACTGCTCGGAACGTCCGGTCGGTCGGACTACGACGCCTCGGTCATGAGGGCCGTCGAGGAGACGCGGCAGTTGCCGCCGCCGCCCGGAAATCTCACTCAACTCCGGATCAACTTCAATCTTCAGGATATGCAGTAATATGGGAACGCTCAGGATTCTCGCGCTCGCCGTGCTCGTCTACGCGTTTTCGGCGGCACAGGCCCTCGCGTCGCAGGCGCTGACCATCGACATCTACGGTCCCGGTCAGAGCCGGGTCAACCTGACCATCGCCACACCGCTTGGGGTGGCGGGAGGTCCCGCTCCTTCGGATGCCGCCAAGTTCCAGCAGTTGGTGGAGCAGAACCTCGACTTTCTGCCCTTCATCCGCGTCGTCCCCGGCACGGAGGTGCTTGGCGGGGTCCGGCTGGCCGGTGTTGCCCGTGACGACATTGACTTCCGCCGTTTTCAGGTGAGCCGTGTGGACATGGTCATGACGGCCGGGTGGCAGCCCTCGGGTGATGGCTCCAGCCGTCTCGAATGCCGCGTGTACGAGACCTTCACCTCGCGCCTCGTGGTGGGCCGCGCCTATGCGGGCGTGCGGGCCGACAACCTTTCGCGCGTGGCGGACCTCTTCTGCGCGGCCTTCATGGAGGCGCTGACCGGTCACGACGAGTTCTTCCGCTCCATCATCGCCTTTTCCCGCACCGGGCGCGACGGCTCCCGCCAGATATGGACCGTGACGCCGCAGGGTCGAGAGCTTCGCCAGATCACCTTCTTCAAGGGCTCAAGCATCAGCCCCTCGTGGTCGAAGGACGGGCGCTATCTCGCCTTTGCCCACCACAGCAACCACTCTCATACGCTTGGCGTGTGGGATTCCGTGAAGAACCGCATCTTCCGAACCAAGGTGCCCGGCACCACCATCGGCGGCACGGCCTTCACCAACGACGGCCATGTGGTCGTGGCGATGACGCGCGGCAACATGGACATCTTCGAGCTGACCACGGACCTTACGCGCATCGCGCGGCCCCTCGTGCAGAACTGGGCCATCGACGTGTCGCCCTGCTTCACGGCGGACGGCAGGCGCATGGTCTTCACCTCGGACCGGCAGGGCAATCCCCATGTCTTTATCAAGGATATGGACACCGGCAAGGAGACCCGCGTCACCTACGACGGCAAGTACAACACCAGCCCCTCGGTCAGCCCGGACGGCAAGCTGGTGGTCTTCTCCCGCCGTACCCCGGAAGGACACCGCATCTTCCTGCACGACATGGAGACCGGCCGCGAACGCCAGTTGAGCTTCGGCCCCGGCAGCGACGAAGAACCCGCCTTTTCCCCGGACGGCTATTTCGTCTGTTTTGCGTCCAACCGGACGGGTGCCTATCAGCTGTATCTGACCACCCGTCATGGCGCGGAACCCAAGCTGCTGCCCACCGGCGGGCCGTCCACGCACCCCGTTTTCGGTTCGCGCCTGCGGCAGTAGGATTTTTCCTCTTCACACTTTCGTAAGTTTGAAGAAACAGGTTGTTATTCTATTGCTTTTCGTATTATGGCGGAGTAAAGCTCTCACAGTCGAAGGCGCTCCGCGCCTTCGCTGTCGATTTTGAAACCAAGGTTTTTTTCCTATCAGTGGAGAGAGTCCATGAAGCTGTTTGAGGAGGAAGCAATGAGAATGAAGCTCCTGGTGGTTATGGTCATGATGGCTCTTGTGCTTGCCCTTGGCACTGGCTGCGCCAAGAAGCAGATGAGCGCCGAACCCGCTCCCGCAACGGATCAGTCCGCTAACGCCGGATCCCTGGATGCTAGCGAGCAGGCCCTTGCCGAGGCGAACCAGAAGGCCATGGTCGCCGCCGAGAAGGAGATCACCCAGAATCGGATTTACTTCGATTTCGACAAGTTCGATCTGCGTGCTGACAGCAAGGAAGTGCTGAAGGCCAAGGCCGAGCTGCTGAAGAAGTATCCTACCTGGAAGCTTCTTGTCGAAGGCCACTGTGACGAGCGTGGTACCGAGGAATACAACCTGGCTCTCGGCGAGCGCCGCGCCCGCGCCGCTTACGAGTTCCTGGTCGTGCTCGGTGTGCCGTCTTCCAGCCTGAAGGTCGTGTCCTTCGGCGAGGAGCGCCCCGCTGACGCCGGTCACAATGAGACCGCCTGGTCGATGAACCGCCGCGACGAATTCAAGATTTTCAAGTAGCGGTTACGAGACCCAGTTTTTTAAGCGCCGCCGGAGCAATCCGGCGGCGCTTTTTTTTATGGCCTTCGTCTTGTGGGCTGCGCGCCGAAACGCAGTGCCTCCTGCTTGCGGGGAGTGGCGATCGCGCGTGGCGGAGGATTTGCGGCGCGGAGCCTTGGATCGAAGGTCTTGTCGAGTTGCGCGGCTGAGGGCACGGATGTGGGGTTGGCCGTGATATGGTAACCCGTAGGCCGGACGGAGCGAGGCCGGACCGGAGCGAGGGCGTAGCGGGGAGGCGGGAGACTGTTTGGTGTGGGTGCGTGGGGATGTGTTGTCGTCCATTAGGCAGGGGATTCGGCGCACCTGCGAACGCTGTGAGGGGAAGACGCGGTCGGTTTCGGTTCAGCCGTCATGTACAGCGGTGCTGCATGATTCGGTGCGATGTGGCATGATTCGGAGTAGAGCAGGGGGATTGAGTCTGCGCCACTGGTGTCGTTGACAGAAAACGCACGATGCTTAATAGTAATGATAACTGAAAAGATAGTCGGAGGGCGAGATGGCGAATCCCGAGGATATCTACAGATGTCAGACGGTGAATTGCGGGTACATCTACGATCCGGATCGGGGCGACCGGAAGGGGAAGATTCCCAAGGGAACCCGCTTCGAGGATCTTCCTGACTCGTGGCGGTGTCCCATTTGCGGGGGGACGAAGAAGTGCTTCCGGCCGCTTGCAGGACCGGGGTCCGTAGACGCGACGAATTGCGAACTGCCTACGCAGGATTAAGAATTTGTGTGTCCTCCTGTCCGGTTGTTCGGGCATCACACAAAAGCGGCCGCATCCCGAGGGATGCGGCCGCCGACGTTTCGTGGAGCGAGGGGGTGTGCCTAGCGCACGCCATGCTCGCGCAGGAAGGACGAGTATTTCTTGTCCGTGCCCTTGATGTGGCCGGTCAGCCAGTCGCGCAGGAAGTCCATGATCTCGGTGGAGACGTCCGCCGTGCCGGACGTGTACTTGGCGGCGAAGTCGGCCACGGTGTCCGTGAACTTCTTGTGGATGCGCTTGTGGCTGGCGGTGTCCGCGTAGCCGAAGCGGTCGAAGTATTTTTCCTCGGTGCCGAAGTGGTAGACGGTGTAGTCCACCAGTTCGGCGAGGATGCCCTTGATGACGTCGCGCCCGTGGCCGTGCTTCATGGCGCGGTACAGCTCGTTGATGAGCTTGACCAGCTTCTTGTGCTGGTCGTCGATTTCCTTGAGGCCCACGGAGAGGTCGCTCGTCCAGTTGATGAGCGTGTCGGCGGTGACGGCCTTGAGGTCTCCGATGAGGGTGTGGAGTTCGGCGTTCATGCCGGAAAGCTCGTGCGCGGCGTGGGCTGCGTCCGTGATGCCGTCCGCGATGCGCGCGGCCACGTCGTTCACCTCGTCCACGGCGCGGTTGATTTCGACCATGGTCTGGGCCTGCTCCTCGGCGGCCGCGGCGATGGCCTGCACGCGGATGTGGTTGTCCTCGGCGAGAACGGCGATTTCGGACACCGCGGCTCCGGACTGCTTGGCCAGTTCTGCGGCGCTGTTCACCAGTTCTGCGGCCTCGTCCATGCGGGCGACGTTGGCCTGTGCGGCGTTCTGGATGCCGGTGATGGAGGTGCCCACTTCCTTGGTGGCGGCCATGGTCTTTTCGGCCAGCTTGCGGACCTCGTCGGCGACCACGGCGAAGCCGCGCCCGGCGTCTCCGGCGCGGGCGGCCTCGATGGCGGCGTTGAGGGCGAGGAGGTTGGTCTGGTCCGCAATGTCGTTGATGACGCCGATGACCTGCCCGATGCCCTGCGCCTGCTCGCCGAGGTCGTGCATGAGGGCTTTGAGGCCTCGGGTCATGCCGTCCACGCTCAGGATGGCCTGCTGGGCCTGCGTGACGATCTCCGCGCTCTTGTCGGCGCGTTGCTTGGTATTTTCGACGTTGTAGGCGGTTTCCTGCGTGTTGCGGGAGATGTCCGTCACGGCGGAGGACATCTCGACCATGGCCGTGGCGGTTTCCTGCATGCGTTCGCGCTGGATGTCCGCGCCCTCGGCGATGCGGTCCGTGAGACTGGTGATGCGGGCGGTGGCCTCGGTGGTGTTGCCGACCATGGTCACCAGCTTGTCGGCGGTGCGGGTCATGCCTTCCTGCCGGGTCTGCTCCGCCACGCGGGACGCTTCCGCTGATTCGCGGATGGCGGCCTCGGCTTCGCGCTTGCAGGCTTCGAGGCGCTTTGCGAGTTCTTCCGATTCCGCGCGGGCGGCGGTGAGCGCCTTGGCCGCGCGGTTTGCGGCTTCGGCAATGGAACCGTCTCTGCTTGTAAATTCGGCAAGGGCGGTTTCGGTGCGTTCGCATTCGGCGAAGGCCGTGCGCTTGGCGCAGATCAGCGTCGCAATGCCCAGCGCGCCGATGGAAAAGGCCCCGGTCGCCACGACGGCGGGGGAAAGGGACGCGAACAGGGACGCCGCGCCAAGGGTGGCAGCAGAGGCGGCGGTGCCGATTCCGAGGGTGAGAAAAGTGGTTTGGCTGCTCATGCGTGCTCCGGCTTGCTTTGGGACGCGGACTCGATTGGAGTGTAAGACCTATTATTAGTAATCATTACCAACTGGCGGACGATGCCAGAAATCACTGGCAGATGCAAGCACTAGTGCATCATGGGTGCGATCCACGCCAGATAGGCATGGCGTGCGCCCCACATGCACAGCGCCGCATAGCATCCGGCAAGCAGGTCGTCGATCATGACGCCGAATCCGCCGGGGAGCCAAGTCTCCGCGCTGTGCACGGGCCACGGCTTGGTGATGTCGAAGAGGCGGAACAGCGCAAAGCCGAGGAGAATCTGCCAGGTGGTCATGATCGGGAACAGGGCGAAGACCATCCACTGGCCAAGAACTTCGTCGATGATGACGCAGCCGGGGTCCTTACTGCCGATGACGGTTTCGGCGCGTCCAGAGGCGAGACCGCCTACGACGAACAGCGCGGCGAGGATGATGCAGCGGGTGAGCGGAGAGAACGGCAGGAACAGGAACGGCGCGGCGATGACGGCCACTGCGGAGCCCCACGTGCCGGGGGCCTTGGGGAGGTGTCCGACGGGACCGAGGGTGGCGAAGGCCGTTGCCGCGCGATCGAGAGTGCTGGTGTGTGTCATGGGGTGGAAATCCGGGAAGTTGAGGTGAAGGAACGAAGAATTTCTACGCCTGCGGACGGCATGTTGGCAAGACGTGCCCTGCTCGGAAAGGGCGCGCAGAAAAGCCCCTCGCCCGGGGCGAGAGAGTGGTCTGGCAGGGACGCCCTAGCGCATGACGATCAGGAGCAACAGCACGGCGATGATGGCGAAAACGACGAGAGCGGCGAGACCGGGGTGGCGCGGGTTGCAGATGCGTTGGCGCGGAGCGTCGGGAGTTTGGTTCGTCTTGGGAATCATACCATCAGGTAAGCATTTTCGGGCGGAGTGGCAATGGGGGGCTGGGTGGCGACTCATGCGGGGGGACGTTGAGGGGCCGCGCGGAACTGCGCCGCGAAGCCCCGTTTCATCTAGCGGTCCATGGGGCGGGGCCTGATGGCGCGGATGTCCTGAAGTACATCCACCAGCCGCGCCAGCGGCATGCCCACCACGTTGTTGTAGGAGCCGGAGATGGATTGGACGAGAAAGCCGCCCCGGCCCTGAATGGCGTAGCTGCCTGCCTTGTCCATGGGTTCGCCCGTGGCGACGTAGGCAAAGAGCACTTCGAGGGGCTGCGGGCCCATGCTCACGTCCGTGGAGACGGAGAAGGCCACCGGGGCCGCGTGGGGATGGAATATGGCGCAGCCGGATACGACGCGGTGGGTGTTGCCCACCAGCCGGGAGAGCATGAGCAGCGCATCGTTGGGGCCTTCGGGCTTGCCCATGATGTCGCCGTCCAGCGTGACGACGGTGTCCGAGCCGATGACCACGGCGTCCGGATGGAGTTCGAAGACGGCCTCGGCCTTGGCCACGGCGGCGCGCTGGGCGTAGTCGTCCGGGGATTCGCCGGGTTCCGGGGAGGGTTCGCCAGCCGGGGAGGGGATGATGTCGAATTCGAGTCCGAGGGATTCGAGCATCTCCCTGCGCCGGGGCGAGCCGGAGGCGAGGATGATGCGCTGGACGGCTTCGAAGGGGCCGGGTTCGATGATGGGTTCGATGTTCATTGACTGTGATCCGTTCGGGACAGAAGGGCCGGGCTCCTCGATGAGGCGCCCGGCCCGGTTGATGATGCGGGGTATCGGGATATCCTCTATGCGTCCGTCGTGTCGGCCGTGAGCGCGTGCCTCAGGGCCTCGTCCAACGTCGGATGCGCCCAGATGATACGGCGAGCGTCCTCGGCCGTCCAGCCGTCGCGAACCATGATCGTCGCCTGCGTGATCAGGTGCGCGACGCCGTGCCCCACGGCCGTCACGCCGTGCACGCGGCCATCGACCCATGCGATCTTCACGAATCCCTGCACGCTGGCGTGCGCCTGCGCGATGGGATTGGCGGCGAGCATGGCACGGGAGACGCGCGGATGCAGGCCGCGGGCTTCGAGCTCGGCGGGCATTTCGCCTACGCGCATGGTTTCCGGCGCGCCGTAGATGCACCACGGCATGGGACCGGGCGTGTAGTTGCCCGTGTCGCAGCCGGAGATGCAGCGGGCCACGTAGGCACCCTGATGCGATGCGGCATGCGCGAGCATGGCCTTGCCGTTGACGTCGCCCACCGCCCACACGTGGTCGGCGGCGCGAAGCCGTTCGTCCACGGTTACGAAGCCGCGCCGATCAAGTCGGCATCCGGCGTTCTCCAGCCCGAGGCCTTCGGTCACCGGGCCGCGTCCCGTGGCCACGAGGGCGACTTCGGCCAGTATCTCATCCCCGGATTCGAGGACGAGGCGTGCCCTGCCGCCGTCGCTGACGAGGGAGGCCACGCGTTTTCCGGTGTGGATGGTCCATTTCTCGCGCTTGCAGAGCTGTGCGATGGTCTTGCTGACTTCGGGGTCCTCCCACGGGGCGAGGCGGTCCAGTGCCTCGACCACGGTGATGGACGTGCCGAGGCGGGCGAAGAAGCGTCCCAGTTCGAGACCGATGACGCCGCCACCCACGATGACCATGCTCTGCGGCACGTCCGAGAGGTCGAGAATGCCGTCGGAGTCGAGCACGCGGTCGCCGTCGGGCGTCATGCCCGGGAAGGCCGTGGGGCGTGAGCCCGTGGCCACGACGAGGTCGCCGTACTCCACGCGGACCGTGCCCTCGGCCGTGACGACGTCCACCATGCCGGGAGCCACGACGGTGCCCCGACCGCGAAGGAGCGTGATGCCCCGCGCGGAGAGGTCTTTCTCGATGGCCTGCCGGTTTCCGGCGAGCATCTTGGCCTTGCGGTCCTGTAACGCGGGCAGGTCGATGGCGATGCTGCCCGAGGCGACGCGCATCTTGGCCTGTGCGGCCAGTTCGTGCACGCAGTCCGTCGCGCCGAGGAAGAGCTTGGTGGGGATGCACCCTCGGTTGAGGCAGGTGCCGCCAAGCTCCGAGGCCTCGATGACCGCAACGCTTCGCCCGCAGGCGGAAGCCTCCACGGCGCAGGCGTGCCCGGCGGGCCCGCCGCCGAGGATCACGACGTCGAAACGCTCGCTGGGGCTAGACGTCATCGGTGAGCACCATCTGGCGCGCGGCGCGCGTCTCGTCCAGCCGGGTCACCGGCAGGGTGTGCGGCGCGGTCTTTACGTTGTCGGGGTCGGTCTTCGACAGTTCCAGAATGTCGATGAGGTCGTCCACGAAGGCGTCCAGAGTGGCCTTGGATTCGGTCTCGGTTGGTTCGATCATCAGGCATTCCGGCACGATGAGCGGGAAGTACACCGTGGGCGCATGGTAGCCCTTGTCGAGCAGCGCCTTGCCGAGGTCCAGCGCGCGCACGCCGTTCAGGTCCTCGCCCACGGCGGAGGAGACGAACTCGTGCATGCAGATGCGGTTGTAGGGAACGTGGATGTGCTCCTCAAGGCGCTTGCGGATGTAGTTGGCAGCGAGCACGGCGTTTTCGCTGGCGCGGGTCAGCCCCTCGCCGCCGAGGCGCAGCACGTAGGCGTAGGCCTTCAGGTACACGCCGAAGTTGCCGTAGAACGGAGCCATGTAGCCGATGGACTTCGGGTGGTCGTAGTCGAGCACGAAGCGCCCGTCTTCGAGCTTCTTCACCCGCGAGACGGGCAGGAAGGGCTTGAGCTTTTCGCACACGCCAACGGGGCCGGAACCGGGACCGCCGCCGCCGTGGGGCGTGGCGAGGGTCTTGTGCAGGTTCCAGTGCACAACGTCGAAGCCCACGTCGCCCACGCGCATCTTGCCCATGATGGCGTTCATGTTCGCGCCGTCGTAGTAGAGCAGTGCGTCAACGCCGTGGACCATCTCCACGATTTCGGGCAGGTGCCGTTCGAATAGGCCGAGCGTGTTGGGGCAGGTGAGCATCACCGCCGCGACCTCGTCGTCCAGCGCTTCCTTGAGCGCCGCCGGATCGACCATGCCGTCGCGCGATTCGATGGAGACGATCTCGAAGCCAGCGATGTGCGCGGAGGCCGGGTTGGTGCCGTGGGCCGAGTCGGGCACGATGACCTTGGTTTTGCGGTTGCCCTTGTCGGCGTGGTAGGCGGCGATGATCATCGCGCCCGTCAGCTCGCCGTGCGCTCCGGCCATGGGGTGCATGGTGTAGGCCGCCATGCCGGTGATTTCGCAGAGCAGATTCTCCATTTCATACATGACTTCCAGCGCGCCCTGCGTGAAGTGCCCCGCGCCCTTGAGCTGGGCCATGAGCGGATGCAGACGGGTGAAGCCCGGCAGCGCGGCGGCCTGCTCCATGAACTTGGGATTGTATTTCATGGTGCAGGAGCCGAGGGGATAGAAGTTGCCGTCGACGCCGTAGTTCAGGCTTGAAAGCTGCGTGAAGTGGCGCACCACGTCCAGTTCGCCCAGTTCGGGCAGCTTCGGGGCGTGGCTGCGCAGGAGTTCGGCGGGCAGGTGGTCCGCCTCGCAGCAGGCGGGTTCGGCGATGCATACGCCCCTGCGTCCGGGAGTCGATTTCGCGAACAGCGTCTTCATCGGATGAGCCCTCCCAGCATTTCAGCGAGTATGCCCACATCCTCGCGGGTGTGGCGTTCCGTGCAGGCCACGAGCAGGCAGTTCTCCAGCCCCTCGTAGTAGCGGCCCAGCGGGAAGCCCGGCACGAAGCCGCGTTCGGTCATCCTGTCCACGGCCTCGTAGGCGGAGATGGGTAGGCGAATGGCGAATTCGTTGCAGAACGGGGCATCGCTCATGAGCGAGACGCCCGGAATGGCGGTGAGGCGCTTGGCCGCGTAGTGCGCGTTCTCGATGGAGGAGAGCGCCACGCGCTTCATGCCGCACGGGCCGAGCAGGCTCATGTAGACCAGCGCGCGCAGGGCGCACAGGGACTGGTTCGAGCAGATGTTGGACGTGGCCTTCTGGCGGCGGATGTGCTGCTCGCGGGCCTGCAGGGTCAGCACGTAGCCGGTGCGGCCCTGCGTGTCCACGGTGCGGCCCACGATGCGTCCGGGCATCTGGCGGACCATCTTGGACGTGCAGGTCATGATGCCGAGGTAGGGGCCACCGAAGGACAGCGGCATGCCGAGGCTCTGGCCCTCCGCCACGGCGACGTCCGCGCCCATTTCGCCCGGCGTGCGCAGCAGGGTCTGCATGATCGGATACACGGAGATGACGCTCTTCGCGCCCACCTCGCGAGCATGGTCGAAGAGAGCCGTGAAGTCGTGGGCGTGGCCGAAGAAGTTCGGGTTCTGCACCACCACCGCCGCTGTGGTGTCGTCCACGGCGGCCATGAGGGCTTCGATGTCCGTGTTGCCGTCCCGGTGGGGAACGGTGACCAGCTCAAGCCCGAGGTTCGTGGTGTAGGAGGCCAGCATGATGCGGTAGATGGGCGAGAGCGCCTCGCTGATGACCAGCCGCTTGCGGCGGGTGGCGCGAACGCCCATCATCATGGCTTCGAAGATGGCGGAACCGCCGTCGTACACGGAGGCGTTGGCGCATTCCATGTCGAGCAGGCGGGATATGGCTGTCTGATATTCGAAGATGGCCTGCAGGGTGCCCTGCGAGGCTTCGGGCTGATAGGGGGTGTAGGCGGTGGCGAACTCCCCGCGGCTGGTCAGTGTGTCGACCGCGGCGGGGATGTGGTGGTCATAGAAGCCCGCTCCGAGAAAGCTGACCACATCGACCTTGTTCTTGGCGGCAAGGCGCTCGATCTGCGCCATGACCTCCATTTCGCTTTTCCCGTGGGGGAGGTTGAAGCTCCGGGGGCGAAGCTCCGGCCCGATGTCGGCAAACAGCTCGTCCATGGACGAAACGCCCACGGTTTCGAGCATCTGCCGAGTCTCCTCCGCCGTATGGGGGACGTAGGGCATGGGGTGCTCCTGTGGGGTTTGTCTAGTGCGATTCGGCGGCGACGATCTTTTCGTAGGCCTCGGCGTTGAGCAGGCCTTCCGGCTGCGCAGTGAGCCTGAAGCGGAGCATCCAGCCGGAGGTGTAGGGAGCCTCGTTGACCATCTCGGGGGCGTTCTCCAACTCGGCGTTGATCTCGATGACTTCGCCGGAGACGGGAGCGTAGATTTCGCTGGCTGCCTTCACGGACTCCACGGAGCCCATTTCGTCGCCTGCGGAGAACGTGGTGCCGACTTCGGGCAGCTCGACATAGGTGAGATCGCCGAGCTGTTCCTGCGCGAAGTGGGTGATGCCAACGGTGGCGGTGTCGCCCTCGATGCGCACCCATTCATGGGTCTTGGCGTAGAGCAGATCCTTGGGTATCACGGTCGCTCCTCCTTGAGGTATTGGCCGCGGCCCCGACGGCTGGTGGGGGCCGGTCGGACGGGTTCAGTGGGAATCCGGGTTGCGAAGGCAACTCTCGGACAGTGCGGACATATACTTTTGGAGCGTTTGCGGCAAGCGGAGAGTTTTCGCGGCGTTGCATCATGGCGGCCGTGAACGGCCAGCGCGAGGCATGCGAAAAGGGAAACGGCCAAGGTTGACCGTTTCCCGGATGCATCATGCGAATGTTGTGCGCTGTCAGGCCTCGACAGGCTTGCCCTCTTCCGTGTAGGCGATGGGCAGGCCGAGGTTCCTGATTTCACTTAGCAGCGTGCGTTTGCGGATGGGCTTGACGAGATAGGCCGTGGCGTCGCCGAGGAAGAAGGCGTCGTGCAGCTCTTTGGTGTCGTCGAGGGCGGAGATCATGACGGTCTTGATGCGCTCCGCCTCGGGAATTCCGCGCTCGACCTCGATTTCGCGGATTTCCTGAAGGGCTTCCTGACCGTCCATGTTGGGCATGATGATGTCGAGGCAGATGAGGTCATACGGCTCGTCGTTGTTGAGCGAGCGCTTGAATGCCTCCACGGCCTCTTCACCATCGACGGCGACGTCGCAGTATCCGTAAGGATAGAGAATCTTCTGCATGAGTCGCCTGCTGTCGAAATCGTCGTCGACTATCAGGAATCGCATCGGTTCCCCCAGATGTTGTTGGTATTCTGCGTAATGAGTTCCTTAATGGATTTTCTCGGGCGATGCAATATTCGCCAACGGCTTGAGATGCTTGGCAAGAGGGGTTAGGTTCCCTTTGCGAGTGTTCGGGAACCCCCGTGCGACGCGATTTTTTGCAGGAGAGGAAAATGCGGTTTTTTTCTGCGACCCCGGTCGTTTTTTGCGGAATGCTCGCCGCGGTGCCTGCCGCGGCGGCCGATGGCGGCCTAGATGCGACGCTCTGGATGCAGTCCGGCGCGCGCATCGTGGCCATGGTCGTGTTCTTTGGCGTGATCATCGCCTTTCTGCGCTATTTGTACGGTCCTGGCGGCAGGCTACGCCCCGCCGAATTTGGCACTGGACACATAGAGGCGCGCAATCGACGCAAGGCCGAGGAGGCCGCGCTGCGCCGCGCCCTGCGCAAGGGGGAGATTTCGTCGGACGAGTATTTGCGGCGCATCGGAGAGCTTGACGCGAAATGACGAGTTCAGAGCTGGCCTCGCATCTGGCGTTTTTTGCCGCCTATGTGGACCGCTTTCACAATGGTGACGACGCGGACCGCGCCAATGTGGACCTCAAGCGCGAGCACAGCCTGCGCGTGCTCGACGAGGCGCGGATGATCACCGATAGCCTCGGAAGCGACGTCGGTGGTGGTCTTGTGGACCTCGTCCATCTGGCCGCCCTGTATCACGACCTTGGACGCTTTCCCCAGTACGAGCGCTGGCGGACCTTCGACGACTCCGTGTCGGCCAATCACGGGCTGCTCGGCCTGCGCGCTCTGCGCGAGAGTGCCGCGCTTTCACAGTTGCCCGCTCGCGCGCGGCGGGTGGTGCAGGCCGCCGTGGCGCTGCACAACAGACGCTTCGTGCCGCCGCATCTGCCGCGTGACATTGCGCTGGCGCTCGGCGTGGTGCGCGATGCCGACAAGCTCGACATCATGCGGGTGATGCTGGCCCATCTGGAACCGGGCGCTCCGGCCAATGCCGTGGTGACCCTCGGTCTGGCCGATGTGCCAGACGCTTACACGCCCGATGTCCTCGACCAGTTGGCACGGCGCCGGTTGGCGAGCTATTCGCAGATGCGCTATTTCAACGATTTCAGGTTGATGCTCCTGAGCTGGGTCTACGATCTTAATTTCGCGGCCAGCCGTAGGGCGTTTGTGGAACGCGGGCATCTGGACGCGCTGGCCGTGGGCCTGCCCGATGCGCCCGCCGTGCGCGGCGCGGTGGAGCAGGTCCGCGCGGATCTCGCTGATGCGGGGCCGCGTGATGGTCGATTGGGCTGACATGCCCTGACGGGCGGGTGACGCCCTCGGTGGGAATGGGTTTAGTTGGCGAGAAGTCCGTAGACCATGTCCACGTAGGAGCGGATCTTATTCGTTACTTCGGGGGCCGGTTCGTGGAATCCGATGCCGAGTTCGAGGTTCGCGCCGACGCGGGAGATTCGTCGAATGGTGCCGACGATGCGTTTCGGACCGTTGGCGAGGAACACCGAGCAGTCGATGCCTATTTGCGTTCCGAGTTCCGGGTCGGAACCTGTGCACGGAAGCGTGATCCGACAGCCGAGGACGCTCAAATCGAGCATGATGGCGTCCGCGTCTGTTCCGCCGATGAGGCAGGTGACCGGAAACGAGCATTCCACGCGTTTTTCCTTGCGTAGGTTGTAGGATTCCACCTGTCTGGGAAAGTCGAGGAAGAGCAGGGGATGCGGGTGGGCGATGTGCCCCTGTACCCGGGTGGCGAAGCCCCAGATGTTTCCGGCGAGGATGTAGCGGATGACCACGGCGTTGCCGGGGTAGAGATGCTCGTAGAGGTTGCCCTGAATGGATTGGGGCGGCATGCGCAGCAGGAAGAAGCGGCCGCGCTCCTGTCCGACGTAGCGGGTCTTGATCCTGTTCTGGACACCACGCAGTTCCATGATGATCTGCGTGTTGGGGACGATGTTGTAGACGCTCTGGGGAAGCGTTTTCTGGCAGGTGGTGGGTGCTGTTGCGTGTTCCGTCATGCGCGCCGTCCGTGTCGATTCGGTTTGTCGATGAGCAGCGCCGCGAAAATGCACCCTTTCTTGTATCTATTCAAGTGCGGATGATGTCTTTTTTGAAAAATAGGGTGGTCTATCCGTCGCGCTCGCACCGTGGAGGCGCGGCGGGGTGCCGTGTGCCCGAGGTTCTTTTTTGTACGGAAATGCGGTACCGTTCGATATCGAGCATGAGGTGGTGCCGACAATGACCCAAGCGAGACGAGCGTGAGCACGGAAAACGAAACGATACTCGATATTACGGAAATGCCGCTGGAAGGCATCGCCGCCTACTGGCTGTCGCTCAAGAAGATCATGGGCGGCAAGGTCGCGCCGAAGCTGGCCCTCGACGAGGCGGGGCGCACCGAGGAACCCTACATCCGGTATCTCCTCGAATCGTGCTTCACTGGGCTTTCGGACGATCAGTTCCTGCGCGTGGCCGGTTTCAAGGCCGAAACGGTCGTGCGCGGTATGCAGCTTCGGCAGGGACTCATCCGCGAGGCCGTGCTGTCCATGTCCGCCGGGGAGAATCCGCGCAAGGCCCTTGTGCGCATGGCGGCGCACTTTCCCGCGCAGCTCATGCCGGAGGAGAAGATTTCCCGCATGGCGCTCGAAATGGTCAAGAAGGCTCGCGCCGGAAGCGGAACCGAATACACCGTCACCATCGACTACACCACGGCAGCCGACCAGCTGCTCGTCAAGCTCATGTTCTATGTCTTCTGGGCGCGGCACGAGGGTGCCGGAAGCATGCGGACGTTCGCGGAGACTTCGCGCTGCCTGCTGTTTCGCGAGGCGCTGTCCATGGTCGAGGACGGATTCGACCGCAGCTTCATAAAGGCCTGCGTGGACACGCGGTGCGAAGGCCTCGTGCGCGAGGCCCGGCTGAAGATGAACATGGCGGCGGAGCTGGCGCTGGCACTGCGCGGAAAGCTGTCCTACGACGAGATGTTCGTCGTGGCGCAGGCCTACATGCCGTGAGCGCCCGCCCCATCCCTTTTTCCACATTCAACAAGCAGAACATGACACACGAAGCGATATTTGACGAATCCGCCACGAGCGGTGGCGTATGGAATGCGGTGGTGCCCGAGGGCATGGCCGGAGAACGGCTGGATGTCTTCCTCGCCGGGGAACTGCGCGAGAGCGGGCTGTCCCGCAGCAAATTGCAGGGGCTTATCAAGGCCGGCAAGGCGACCGTGGACGGATGCGTGACGACCAAGCCCCGGCTTGTGCTGGAAGGCGGGGAGTCCGTCTCTCTGCTCGTTGACCTTCCCGGTGGCGACCTGACGCCCGAGGAGGGCGATCTCGATGTCGTGTACGAGGACGAGAGCCTCGTGGTGCTCAACAAGCCCGCCGGACTCACCGTGCATCCCGCGCCGACTCAGACGGAGAACACGCTGGTCCACCGACTGGTGCACCACTACCCCGGCATGCTCGACATGGAAGGGGAGCGTCCGGGCATTGTCCATCGCATCGACAAGGACACCTCCGGGCTCATTCTGGTGGCGCTGGACGAGGGCACCCGCCTCGATTTGTCCGAAGACTTCGCCGAGCGCCGGGTGGAGAAGCACTATCTCGCCGTGGTGCATGGCGTGCCGTGCTCGACGTCTCGCGCGTCCCATGGCGAGATCGAAGCGCCCATCGGCCGCGATCCGCGGCACAAGACCCGCATGGCCGTGACCGAGAAGGGCGGGCGCGAGGCGCGCACCGCGTGGGAAGTGCTGTGGTCCAGCCCGGACCGCCGCGCAAGCCTCGTGCGGGTGCGCATCTTCACGGGCCGCACGCATCAGATTCGCGTGCACATGGCGCACATTGGCCATCCGCTGATGGGCGACGAGGTCTACGGAGCGCGCCAGCACAAGCAGTGGCTGCGCGAGACGGGGTGCGACCCGGCCCTAGCGCCCCGGCAGATGCTGCACGCGTGGCGGCTGGGCTTCGAACATCCGGAAACCGGCGAGCGGCTGGATTTCATGCAGGCTCCGCCCGAGGATTTCCGTCGCCTCATGTTCCATCTGGCCCGAACCACGCTGCGCGTCGGCATCGTGGGCATGCCCGGCTGCGGCAAGTCCGCCCTGAGCGCGATGCTCGAACGGCGCGGCGTGCCGCTGTTCAGCGCCGATGCCGTTGTCCGCGAGCTGTACGCCGAGGGCGAGGACGGCTGGGTGCTCATCCGGCGTCGCTTCGGTGCCGAGTTCGCCCCGGACGGCGGTCCCGTGAACAAGGCGCGGGTGCTTGCGTCCATGCGCGAGTCCGCAGAATTTCGCAAGGAGCTTGAGGGTATCGTGCATCCGCTGGTGGATCACCGCCTGAACGCGTTCTGGGACGCCCATACGGGGGCGACTGTCGCCGTGGCGGAAGTGCCGCTTCTCGTCGAGGGCGGTGCGGACGTGCAGAACGAGCAGGCGGACATCGCCGTTGGCGTGCGTTGCCCCGAGGACGTGCGCAGAGGGCGGCTTATGGCGCGTGGGTGGGACGATGCCACCATCGCGCTCATCGAGTCGTGGCAGTGGTCCGAGGCGGACAAGTTGAGCCGCTGCGCCGAAGTTGTCGACAATTCCGGAACCCTTGACGATCTCGACCGTGAGGCCGATGCGCTCCTCGCCCGTCTCGAAGGCGAGCACGCCCGGCGCGAGGCCGAGGTCCGCGCGCGCATCGCGGCGCTGTGGGGAGCCGGGTAGGCCATGTTTCCCATTCGCGACAACATCCCGAGGGTACACAGGCCGTATGCGGTCTGGGCACTCATTGTCGCGAACTCCATCGTCTTTCTCATCACCGTCTCCATGCCGGACCGGGACGTCGCCCTGCTGTTTCACACGCTGGGCGTCGTTCCGGCCCGGTTCTCGGACCCCGTCTCCGCCGCGAGCATGGGCTATCCGCCGTTCGGCGCGTATGCCTTCGTGTCCTACATGTTCCTGCATGGCAGTTGGATGCATTTCATCGTCAACATGTGGACGCTGTGGATATTCGCCGACAACATTGAGGACGTGATGGGACCGCTGCGGTTCCTCATGTTTTATCTGTTGAGCGGGCTGGCCGCACTTGGCGCGCATATGGCCTTCAACCTCGCATCGCCGGTTCCCGTGGTGGGGGCCAGCGGGGCGATAGCGGGCGTGATGGGCGCGTATTTCCTGCTGTACCCGCATGCGCGGGTCATTACCGTCATTCCCATTATCATCATTCCCTTCATCATCGAGGTGCCCGCGCTGGCCTATCTGGGCGTGTGGTTCCTCAGCCAGTTCTTCTCGGGAGTCTTTTCGGCCATATCCCCCGAGCATGGCGGGGGCATCGCCTGGTGGGCCCACGCAGGCGGGTTCCTGGCCGGGATGCTCCTGCTGCCGTTCTTCCGCCGCAAGGGGCGCTGCTACTTCTGCCGCATCCCCGAGGGCGATCCCACCAGCGTTTCCACCTTCCGTCGCAGATGACGAACTGCGTTCCGGAGTGGACTTTTCTCAAATTCCGATTATGACTTTGGTGCGCTTCGGTCCAGTGCGCCGTGGCGAGAAACCACCGAAAGGAACCGCGATATGCTGAAAATCGAAGATCTCCACGTGAATATCGGCGAGAAGGAGGTGCTCAAGGGCATCAACCTGCACATCGCCGAGGGCGAGACGTTCATCCTGTTCGGCCCCAACGGCTCCGGCAAGACGACCTTGCTCATGACCCTCATGGGTTTTGGAAACTACACGATCACCGGCGGCAGGATTCTCTTCAAGGGACACGACATCACCTACGCGCCCATTCACGAGCGCGCACGCCTTGGCCTCGGCATGTCCTTTCAGCGCCCGCCGACCATTCACGGCCTCAAGACGCGGCACCTTGTCGAGATGTGCGCACTCCACGGTAAGAACGGCACCGTTCCGGTGGACGAGCTGGCCGAACGGGTCAATTTCACCAACTTCCTCGAACGCGACATCAACGCCGGGTTCTCCGGCGGCGAGATCAAGCGCTCCGAGCTGCTTCAGCTCATGGCGCAGTCGCCGGACCTCGTGCTCTTCGACGAGCCGGAATCCGGCGTGGACCTCGAGAACATGGTCCTCATCGGCAAGACCGCGCGCAAGCTCCTCGACGGATTCGTTGTGCCCCATCCCGAGAAGTCGATGAAGGAACTCAAGTCCGGTCGCAAGACTTCCGGGCTTATCATCACCCATACCGGGTACATTCTCGATTACATCAACGCCGACCGCGGTCAGGTCATGTACAACGGCCACCTGTGCTGCGAAGCCCGCCCCCGGGATATCCTGGAGCACGTGGGCAAGTACGGCTATCAGGAATGCGTGCGCTGCCTGACCAAATAACGACAACGCCATTGCGGAGAGACATATGAAAGACGTCAACCTTTCCGAGTTCTCGTTTTCCGGTGCCGAATCCACGGCCATCGAGGATCTGCGGACACTGGACAATGCGGACAAAGAGCGGCTGCTCATGGCGGGCGTGGATGTCGACGAGACCAATCGTGCCGGCAGCTTCCTGCATCTGAACCACAGCGGCGTGCACTGTAGCGTCACCCAGCCCGGTGTGGAGCTTCTGGGCATCAAGGCCGCTCTGAAGAAGTACGACGGCCTGCCCCAGCACTTCTGGCAGCTTGTGGACCCTGACAAGGACGAATTCACCCGCTCCGCTCGCGAGAACCTTCACGGCGGCTACTTCATCCGTACCGAGAAGGGCGCGAAAATCACCGCGCCGGTCCAGTCCTGCCTGTTCCTCAAGGGCCAGCGCGTGGGCCAGAACGTGCACAATATCGTGATCGTCGAGGACGATTCTGAGCTGCACCTCATCACCGGCTGCGCCGTGTCCAGCCCCGAGGAGGCCGCCGCCCACCTCGGCATTTCCGAATTCTACATCGGTCGCAACGCCAAGCTGACCTTCACCATGATCCATAACTGGGGCGAGGAAGTCGTGGTGCGCCCGCGCACCAGCGGCCGTATCCTTGCCGGAGGCGAGTTCCAGAACAACTACGTGCTCATGAAGCCCGTGGGCAACCTCCAGTCCAGCCCTGTCATCGATCTTGACGGCGAGGGTGCGCGTGCCCGTCTCAACTCCGTCATCGTGGCGCCCAAGGGCTCCTACGTGAATTCCGGCGGCGTGCTGAACCTGAACGCCCCGAATACCCGTGGCGAGATCATCGCGCGGACCATGACCACCGGCGGCACCATCATCGCCCCTGGCTGCATCTCCGCCAAGGCCGTTCCCGCGCGCGGTCACCTCGAATGCAAGGGCCTCATCCTCGGTAATGGCCGCATTCACGCCATTCCCGAGCTGGATGGTCACCTTGAGGGTGTGGAGTTGTCCCACGAGGCCGCAGTGGGCAAGATCGCGCAGGAAGAGATCGAATACCTTCAGGCTCGCGGACTCGACGAGGACGAAGCGACTTCTACCATCGTTCGGGGCTTCCTGAACGTGGACATGGAAGGCCTCCCCGTCGCGCTCAAGCGCGCCATCGACGAGCAGATCAACCATCTCGACGCCAGCGACGTCATGTAGGCGCTGGCGCTTTCATCGCCTGTTTCGGACGGCTCGGCCCCTGTGGCCGGGCCGTCTTTTCATTTGCGGCGCGAGGTGGCGTGAATCGCCGTATCCATATGGAAATCCGTGGGTTGCTCGCGTAGGCCAAAATGCAACGGAGCCGACGCGCTTGTCTTTGCGCGCCCGGAGGGGTACATAGTTCCGCCCGACCGCCGCGTGCGGCGGGGAAAATATCGATATGAACTGGAATCGCGAAACAGCCATGCATGCACGGCGCGTGCTGCCCACAGAGGCAGTCGCCTAGTGCCGGGGTATCAGGGGCACGTTGTCGGCGGAACGCTCACCGCTGGCGGTGCCTGGCTGTCTCTGGCCCTGTGGCTTCCGGCATGGGGGCCGGAGCCCGTGATGGGCGTGGCGCTCATGGCTGTGGCGATCCTTGCGTCCCTGTTTCCGGACGTGGATACCGATTCCAAGGGCCAGCGCCTGTTCTACGCCATCCTCGTACTTGCGGACCTGACGCTCATGTGGTTCGGCAAGTACCGATGGGCGGCGATTCTCGGTTTCGTTGCCATGCTTCCCGCCGTGGGACACCACCGCGGCTGGACGCACACGTGGTGGGCCATGCTCGTCGTGCCGCTTCCGATAGTGCTTCTGCCCGCGTGGTTCTTCGGAACCGCGGCCGTGGTGCTCGTTCCGTTCTACGCGGCCGCCGTGCTCGGCTACCTCTCGCATCTGATTCTGGACAGGCTCTTCTAGACGCCAAAAAAGACCGGACCGCCCGCGAAAGCGAACGGTCCGGCATGTGGGGGAACAATGCGAAAACTCTGTGCCCGTTGTCTGTACTGGCTGCCTCCGGAGGGCAAGGAAATCCTCTGTGAAGTCGAGGGACTGTGCCGCTATCATCCCGCGACGTCCGCCGACGTCGCGAGGGCGGATTGTCCCACCGAGGCGTGCGGGTCCTGCGAATACTGGACCGCGCACCCCAACCCTCAGCGGAATGCTGCCGACTACTAGCCGGGCCAGCGTTTCTAGGCGTTATCCATTTCGGGGAGCCAGCCGGACAGGATGTCCACCAGCTGGCTCGCCTGCTTTGCAGAGGATATGTTGAACTTGGACTGCAGCGTGTAGTGGCCGCCGCGCTTCTGGTACCGGCCCACGCGAATCTTCGGGGCCTTGTATTCCTCGGTGCGCTTGTCCATTTCCTGATACAGGAAGACGATGGTTGTCCAGGACCCCTTGGTCAGGACTTCCTTCTTCAATTCCTTGACGACCAGTCGGCCGTCCTCGTCTTCCCAGTTGATCGTGATTTCCTCGATCGTTTCGGCCATTCTTCACCCTCCTTTGCGTTGTTCAGCCCGCAGACCCGCTCGGTGCGTGCGGCGGGCGGGTGTGCCCGCTTCCCTCGCATGGAAAACGCGCGATTTCAAATCTTTTTTTGTTTTCCTGTGGATAAGATTGGAACCGTCTGAAGTGACAGGACGTTTTTTTCGGCCGCTGACGGGCGTACCGTCAGCGCGCTACCAATCGCAGGTAGAGATCCCCCTTGAGGGGGCCGAGCTTGCGCCCCAGTCCGCGCAGACGTAGTGGCCTGCCCGCGACGAAGTCTGGCGGTAGCGGCACCTCGACTGTGATCGGGCGCGACGAGAAGCCTCGCCGAATCTGGAGCCGGACGATGCAGCCGGGCAAAAGCTGGCTGGGCAGCAGATGCACGGTCTGTTCGTCGTCCATCTGGCCCTTGACCCAGTTCTTCAGCCACGTGAGTGGACCGCCGTTGAGGTTCAGGTTGAGCTCTGCCGAGCCGAGCCGCAGGCTGAGGCTGCGGTTTTTCACGGTTGCCGTGTGCGACGGTGCCGTGCCGCTTTTCCTGATCTGGCGGTAGATGTCTTCGAAGACCTTGCGGGCGAAGGGGTCGTTTAGGATGTTGCGGAGAACGTCCTCCTTGCCGAAGGTGAAGCCGCCGGTCGGCTCGGCCTCGCGCCGGGTCGTGGTGGCCTCGGGACCGGGCGGCGGGGTGGGGCCGGGCT